>NZ_CP022529.1:2121875-2425000 GCF_002237595.1 Labrenzia sp. VG12 | reverse complement strand
TTTGACATGGAGCTGTTTTAGTGTCGCAAAATGTCAAATTTCCCGCTTCCGTTAAGTAAGAGGTAACGCGGTCGATTCAGTTTGATCGAAATTGGTTTCGGTCTGGAGGGGCTGCGGAAATGAAACGCATCAGATTGCAGATTGCCGTGTTGGCGGGCGTGCCGATGCTGGCGGTCATTGGTTTTGCCACACTGAGTGTCATGGAAAAGGTGATCGAGCGGTCGCATCATGAATTCATGAAGCCGTTGACCCGGATCGCGGAAGACGCGGGCAATCTGGTGCACGAGCTGCAAAAAGAACGCGGCATGAGTGTCAGTCTGATCAAGTCGGATTATGACCCTGCCATCGCATCCAACCTTGCCAAACAGCGTCCGAAGGCAGACGCGGCCCTCAAGATCTTTGACGAGCATCTTGCGTCGCTCGATCTTAATGACGAGGCACTGCTGAAGGACCTGCAGCATGTCGCTGAGGAGGTCCACAAGACGGACAAGCTCCGCAGCGCCGTTGACGCGAAACAGATCAGCACCGCTGAAGTGGTCAAGGGATACAGCCACGAAATTCAAGAGTTGATCCATGTGATCGGTGTGACGACGGAAGCAAGCCCGTCACAGGAAATCACCTCGGAGCTTCTGCCCTATCTCACCATTGTCGAAGCGATGGAATCCGGGGGACTGGAACGCGCCAACGGCGCGGCGCTCCTCAAGGAGTTCAATAAGACGGGTGAAGTGAACCCGGCAACCTTCAAGAACGTGATCGTTCACTATGGCGGCGAGAATGCTTTTCTGAAGGAGTTCGCCTCCGTGGCAAAGCCCGACCAGAAAAAGCTCTATGCCGATACGGTCAGCGGGCCGGACGTCGACAAGGCGCTTGCCTGGCGGTATGTGATCCAGGAACTGCCCCAGACCAAGGACGCGCAGGGCATTGAAGGTGCGGCCTGGTTCGCCCAGGCGACCAAGCGTCTTGACCTGATGAAACAGGTCTCAGACGAGTTTATCCACCGGGCCGAAGCCGCTGCCGATCTGGATACGGCAAACCTGAACACGCAAATCTTCTGGCTGACCGTGATTGCAATCGGGTTTACGTTGTTGACCATGGCGCTTGTCGGTTGGCAGGTGCTTTCCATTACCCGCACTCTCGGGCGTCAGCGCGATTCCATCTCCGGTCTGGCCGAAGGGGATCTCACGGTCGATGTGACGGATACGGATCGTCCTGACGAGATCGGTGACATTGCCCGTGCGGCGGAAGTGTTTCGGGCCAACCTGATCCGTCAGAAAGAGCTGGAAGAGGAAGCCGAAATCGGGCGGGCGCAACGCCGCAAACGCGCGGCGCAGCTCGAAAGTGCAATTGAACATTTCCAGACGTCCGTCAAGACGGTCCAGGAGCAGTTGAGCAGCGAAACCGAAGACATGCGCGCCGGCGCCGGCGAGATGGTCACGATTGCCATGCATGCCGACGAGAGTGCGCGCGCGGCCAATGCGGCAACGGAAGAGGCGACCACCAACGTTCAGACGGTTGCTTCGGCGGCGGCGGAGTTGTCGGCCTCCATTGGTGAAATCGCCCGCCAGGCAATCACGGCGACCGAGATTTCCGCTGCCGCGGCCGAAACCGCTGTCGCTGCCGACAAGGACATATCGATCCTGGCGGAAACGGCCGACAAGATCGGCGAGGTCGTCGAAATCATCCGCGCCATTGCCGAACAGACCAATCTTCTGGCTCTGAATGCCACCATCGAGGCGGCGCGGGCCGGTGAGGCCGGCAAGGGCTTTGCGGTCGTGGCGGCCGAAGTCAAGGAGTTGTCGACCCAGACTGCCAAGGCGACCGACGAGATCGCGTCGCAGATTTCCGGTGTCCAGAGTTCGACCCAGAAGTCGGTGACCGCAATCCGCTCGATCGTGGAGCGTATCGAGGAGGTTCGCTCTGTCAGTGAGACCATCTCGGTTTCGGTCGACGAGCAGAATGCCGCAACTGGAGAAATCACGCAGAGCATCACGCTGGCGTCTGACGGGGCCACATCGGCAGCGTCCAATGTGGCCGGGGTGTCCGGTTCCATCGACCAGACCCGGCAGAAGTCGGAAGTCATGAGCCAGTCTGCCGAACAGCTCGGCGAAGTGGCGACGAACCTTTCCCGGGCAGTGGACCAGTTCCTCAACGAGGTTCGGGACGAAGAAGCGGCCTGAGGCCATTGGTGCGCGCCAGACAGCACAATCACATCGATTGCCGCTTCAGGGGAAATTGAAGCCGGTCTGCGCCGAAAGGGACGCAGGACCCGCATGGCCTCGCGTTGACCGGGTTCCTCCAGGTTCGTTCTTCGCGGCAGGACCGCGTCATCAATCAACCCCTCCTTTGCCGTCCAGGACGGAACACGGCGGAGATCCGGGATCCAGTTGCCCCTGTGGAGGCTGAAGCCGCAGGCGTTCGCGTTTACTGGCTCCCGGTCCTGGCTTTGCCAATCCGGGATGACAATCGACAGGTTGTCGATGGGCTAGTTGCTGCTTCTTTCCTGCGCCGTTGCCTCTCCGATGTCATCCGGGACGCAGCGGAGCGGAGATCCGGGATCCAGTCGCCCCTGTGGTGGCTGGAGCTACGGGCGTTTGTGTTTACTGGCTCCCGGTCCTGGCTTTGCCAATCCGGGATGACAATCGACAGGATGTCGATGGACTTGTTGCTGCCTCTTTCCTGAGCCGCTGCCTCTCGCTTGTCATCCCGGACGCCGCGGAGCGGAGATCCGGGACCCAGTAGCCCCTGTGGTGGCTGGAGCTGCGGGCGTCTGTATTCACTGGTTCCCAGCCTTGGCCTCGCCAATCTGCTTATCAAGGCGATGGTTTCCGTTTGGCGGGATGCAGGGCACCAGTCGCAGAGCCTGGCAGCGCATTTGCGATGGCAGGCCAAGAAAACCGAGAGCCTGTCCGCCGCCATCTTGTCCCCACCAAATCCTTCGGTTCAGCCTCGCCAGCGCCGCTTTGTTGCTATATTGTTCTCCATCAAGAGCGCTTGAGAACACCGGACCAGTACATCATGACCGACCCGGACGGGTACGACGATCCATTTGACGATCCATTTGACGATCCCTTTCAGCCGATCGGCACGAAAGCCGAACCCGCGCCCGTGCCCGCACGGCCGGAAGGCGGGATTGCCGCGCGGGCGATGGCGGCCCGGCGGGTGCCGGACTATCTCACCGGCCTGAACCCCGAACAGCGGCTGGCGGTGGAAACCACGGAAGGCCCCGTTCTGGTTCTGGCCGGTGCCGGCACGGGCAAGACCCGCGTTCTGACCACCCGCATTGCCCATATCCTGGCAACCGGACTGGCCCGGCCGTCCGAGATCCTGGCGGTGACCTTCACCAACAAGGCCGCGCGCGAGATGAAGGAGCGCATTGCCGGTTTTGTCGGCGGCAATGTCGAGGGCATGGCCTGGCTCGGCACGTTCCACTCGATCTGCGTCAAGATCCTGCGCAAGCACGCCGAGCTGGTCGGATTGAAGTCATCCTTCTCGATCCTCGATACGGACGACCAGATCCGCCTGATCAAGCAGATCATCCAGGCCGAGGGGCTGGATGACAAGCGCTGGACGGCCAAGGCCTTCGCCGGCATGCTCGACGGCTGGAAAAACCGTGCGCTTGGGCCAAAGGATATTCCGGAGGGGGAGGCGCGGGCCTTCGCCAATGGCAAGGGCCGCAGGCTCTATGAAGAGTACCAGGAACGCCTGTCGATCCTGAACGCGGCCGATTTCGGTGATCTGCTCCTGCATGTGATCACGCTGTTCAAGACCCAGCCGGATGTCCTGAAGGAATACCAGCGCCGCTTCCGCTACATGCTGGTCGACGAATACCAGGACACCAACATTGCCCAGTATCTCTGGCTGCGCCTGCTTGCCCAGGGCAACCCGAATGTCTGCTGTGTTGGCGATGACGACCAGTCGATCTATGGCTGGCGCGGGGCGGAGGTCGACAACATCCTGCGTTTCGAACACGATTTCAAGGGTGCGGAAGTGATCCGCCTGGAGCGCAATTATCGCTCCACCAGCCATATTCTGGCCGCCGCCTCCCACCTGATTTCCTTCAATGAGGGCCGGCTCGGCAAGACGCTGTTCACGGATTTTCACGAGCCGGATCATGACCTTGTCTCGGTGGCCTCCGTCTGGGACAGCGAAGAGGAAGCCCGCACCATCGGTGATGAAATCGAGGCACTGCAGACCAGGGGGCATAGCCTCAACGAGATGGCGGTGCTGGTGCGCGCCTCGTTCCAGATGCGCGAATTCGAAGACCGCTTTGTCACGCTTGGCCTCAACTACCGGGTCATCGGCGGCCCGCGCTTTTACGAGCGCATGGAGATCCGCGACGCCATGGCCTATTTCCGCTGCGTGGTGCAGCCGGCCGACGATCTTGCCTTTGAGCGCATCGTCAACACGCCGAAGCGGGGCCTTGGCGATGCGACGCTGAAACTGGTTCACGGCGTCGCCCGGGCGGAACGCATTCCGTTGATGCAGGCAGCTGCCCAACTGATCGACACGGAAGAGCTGAAGCCCAAGCCGCGTAACGCACTTAAAACCGTGCTCGACAATTTCGAGCGCTGGCGGCGCCAGCTCGACCAGCTCAAGCATACGGAGCTGGCCGAGATCATTCTGGACGAGAGCGGGTATACCGAAATGTGGCGTCTCGACCGGTCCGCCGAAGCGCCCGGCCGGCTCGACAACCTGAAGGAACTCATCCGCTCGATGGAAGAGTTCGAGTCCCTGGCCGGGTTCCTGGAGCATATTTCGCTGGTCATGGACCGGGACAGCGCGGATACGAGCGATGCCGTTTCCATCATGACGCTGCATTCGGCCAAGGGCCTGGAATTCGACACCGTGTTCCTGCCGGGCTGGGAGGAGGGCCTCTTTCCGCATCAGCGCGCCCTTGACGAAAGTGGCCGGGCGGGGCTCGAGGAAGAGCGACGGCTTGCCTATGTCGGCATCACCCGGGCCAAGAAACGGGCCAAACTCTATTTCGCCTCCAACCGGCGCATTCATGGGCTCTGGCAATCCACCGTGCCGTCCCGTTTTCTGGACGAGCTGCCGCCGGACCATGTGGAGATCGCGGAACCGTCCTCGAATTATGGCGGCTATGCGGGCGGCGGTTACGGACCTTCGCGTTTCGACAGCCACGATCCGTTCGACGGCGGCAGCTATTCGACACCGGGCTGGAAACGGGCGCAGCGCAACCGGCAAACCTCCGAAGGCTTTTCCGAGGGGGGCGGACGCGGCTATCAGTCCGCGCGCCAGAAACGCCAGGGACCGCTGACCATCGAAGGCGAACTGGTCGCCAAGTCCGTCAGCGAAACACCTTCCGACTATGCCCTCGGCGAACGGGTGTTCCATCTCAAGTTTGGCTATGGCGCGATCAAGTCGATCGAGGGCAACAAACTGACCATCGATTTCGAAAAAGCCGGTGTGAAAAAGGTCATCGACAGCTTCGTCGAGCGACATTGAGATCTGCTGTCGCCTGACCTCGCGCTTGTCATCCCGGACGCAGCGTAGCGGAGATCCGGGATCCGGTAGCCCCTGTGTTGGCTGGAGCCGCAGGCGTTCGCGTTTACTGGATCCCGGTTCTGGCTTCGCCAAACCGGGATCACAAGTGAGGGGTTGTCATTGGGACAGCAACAGCGTCTTTGCTGTGCCGCTGCCTCTCCGTTGTCTTCCCGAACGCAGTGCAGCGGAGATCCGGGACCCAGTAGCCCCTGTGGCGGCTGGTGGCGCAGACGTTTGTGTTTATTGGCTCCCGGACTTGGCCCCGCGAAACCGGGATGACAAGTGACAGGCCGCTGATGCGGGGATGCGGTTCCGCTGCCGCAGTGCTTTCCCAAACCGCACGTCCGCGTTTCATCCCTGCGATCTCCCGGAAACAGAACCGGCCACCCGAAGGTGGCCGGCCGGTTTTCCGAGTGGGGCATGCAATCGCATTCAGGTTGTGGGCACGAATACAGGTGCTCGGGAAACCTGGCCTGGTTGCCAGTTTGGGGGATGGCGGCCAGACCGTTCCGCAGTGTCAGACGGTGTAGTCGGCCAGCAGCGAAGCAACTTCTCCGGATTGTTCTCCCGAGCCGTCATAGGTTGAACCGCTCTGAAGCTGGCTCAAGATCGCGCTCAACAGCTCCTGCGCAGCACCGCCCTGGCCGCCGTCCGGGCCCGGCTTCGGTGGCCGGCCGAGTTCACCTTCCTCAAACATCTCGGCGAGGTGGTCCGCCTGATCCTGGTCAAGCGTGCCGGCTTCGACCTGGTCAGACAGCATGCTTTCAAAATTGGCCTGCATCTCCTCCCGGCTGGGTGGGGTGCCGCCAGGCTCCGGAAGCCCTGCTTCCATACGCTCGGTGTGAATGGCGTCCAGTGCCGCCATCATGGCGTCCTGGTCTTCTGAGGTGATGTCACCTGCCTCGACCTGCGCGTTCAAAGTGTTGGCCACCTGATCCCTGGGGGATGCGCCCTGTGGCATCACGGGCATAGAACCAATCTGCATCTCGTTCCGCTCCTGCATGAGTGTTTACGCCGGTACTGGATGGACCGTGATGCGGAAAAAGTTAACGGTGTCTTAACCGTCCTGGGGTGGGTTTTCGGCCTGTTTCTGCGATATTTTGCGGAAATAGTGGGAAACACTTTCCTGGCGCATTAACTTTCAAAATCGGATGCAATTCCTTCTCCGGACGGCATAAGGTCCAGTCATGCGAACACCTTCACACATCCTTGTCGTCGAAGACGATTCCGAGATCGGATTGCTGATCAAGCGCCATCTGGTGGCCAATGATTTCAAGGTCACCCTGGCGCGGGACGGCGCCGAGATGGACCGGCTTCTGGCCAGCAACAGGGTCGATCTGATCCTGCTCGACCTGATGCTGCCCGGTGAAGACGGAATCAGCATCTGCCGGCGCCTCAGGGCATCGAGTTCGGTGCCGATCATCATCGTCTCGGCGAAAGGGGAGGATATCGATCGTGTTGTCGGGCTGGAAGTGGGCGCGGACGACTATGTGCCCAAGCCCTTCAATCCGCGCGAGCTGATCGCGCGCGTACGGGCGCTGTTTCGGCGCGTCGAACTGGGCGGCCTTGCGGCACCGGCCTCGAACGGCAGGCTGACCTTCGAAGGCTGGCAGATGGATTGCCGCCTGCGCACGTTGCACAATGGCGAGCGGGCGCTTGTCTCGCTTACGCCAGCCGAATTCAACCTGCTTCAGGTTCTGGCGGAACGCAGCGGGCGGGTGCTGAGCCGCGAGCAGCTGGTCGAACTCACGCTCGGCCAGTTCGGAGCCACAAACGGCCGCAACATCGACATCCTGATCAGCCGTCTGCGCTCCAAGCTGGAGGCGGGCGGCGCAGCCTACCAGTATATTCGTACCGTCCGGGCCGGCGGCTACGAGTTTGTCGCACCGGTGGCGCGCGATGAGCAGCCTGCTTAAGATTGTCTGGCCCGACACGATGCGGCACCAGATCCTGGTGCTGCTGGCCGCGGCGGGTCTGTTCATGGTCGCTGCCGGCGCGGTCGCCTTTCTGTTCGCCAAACGGAGCTATGACAGCAACAGCCCGGTGATGAACAGCCACCTCGTCAGCGTTGCCGTGACGAAGCTCAACGAGACGGCGGCCGCAGAACGGCTTGCCGTTCTGGAGAGGCTCCAGCCGGACCTTCCGGATGTGACCCTGGACCTGGTCACGGAAGAGGCGCTGGCGCAGGATGGCGGGTCCAGCGACGGCCGGCGGTTCGGTCCGTTTGTCACCGGAGAAACCTTGCTGGGCATGCGGATCGAACATGTGCTCGGGCCTCGCGAACGCGGCGGCGGGGAACCTCCGCTGGTCTATATCCGGTTGCAGGACGGGGCGCTTCTGGCCGCAGAGTGGGGAACGCGGGCGCCGCCGCCTCCCGTGCTCGGGCCGCCCTTCTATCTGTTCCTCGGCTTTGTGATCCTGAGTTTCTGTGGCCTGATGATCTGGGCCGCGCGCAGTCTGGCCGGTCCCCTGGCGGATCTGGCAGCTTCTGCGCGCACTTTTGGCGAGGTCTCGACCGATCCGGTGCCGGTTCGCGAAGGCGGTCCGAAGGAGGTGCGGGAAGCGGCAGAGGCTTTCAACCGCATGCAGCTCAGGATCAACGATGTTCTGGAAAAACGCACGCGCATGCTGGCGGCGGTCAGCCACGATCTCAGAACGCCGTTGACACGGCTGCGTCTGCGTCTCGATCTCCTGGAAGAAGATGACCTGCGCGAGAAGAGCCTGCAGGATCTCAACCTGATGGAACAGCAGATCGACTCGGCCCTGACATTTCTGCGCGACGGCGCAACGTCCGAACCGCTGGAGCGCATCGATCTCCCCAGTTTCCTGCAATCCCTGTGCGATCAATATGCCGACACCGGCAGCCTTGTCTCGCTCAGATATGAAGGCCGCCTGTCGGTGATGGCCCGCAGCACCGAGCTTGGCCGGGCCGTGAGCAACCTGATCGACAACGCGCTGCACTATGCCGCCGCTGCCGAAGTCCTGACATACCGGGATGGTGGGATGATCCGGATTGACGTGGTCGATCACGGGCCGGGGATTGAAGCGAAGGACATGTCACGGCTTCTGGAGCCGTTCGAGCGCGGCGATGAGGCGCGCCAGATCCGTGAAGGCACGGGCTTCGGTCTGGGCCTGCCGACGGCGAAGTCCATCGTAGAGGCGCATGGCGGTCGTCTGGAATTGACCGAAACGCCAGGAGGTGGACTTACAGTCTGTCTTTTCTTTCAGGCGATCGAAGACGGTCCGGCCTAGGTCAGCCTGGCATTCGATTGGCGGACCGTTGTAACCCGCACTGCACCGTCAGGTTTGCCGTCGACCGGGCATCAGGCCGGGTACGGTTCAGCTAGAGGTCCACGCCCTTTGGCTTGATCAACATGCTGCGTTCCTTCAGGTAGGGATGAATTGCCACCGCTTCCCGCAAGGCCTTCTGGCCAAGTTTGACCCGGCCCTGGGTCATGAAGATCATGGCTCTGCCGCTCAGCGCGCCAAAATGGCGCGGCTCCAGCGCCAGGACCCGCATGATGTCCTCAAGGCTTTCGTCGTAGTTGCCTTGAAGAAACAGGATGAAGGCGCGCTGGTTCCAGCCCTCCGAGTAGTCGGGGGCCGCGTCAACAACTTCATCGAGCAAGTCTCTTGCGCCCTGGAAGTCATAGACGCCGCGCCGCTTCATGGCTTCGTCGACCTTTGCGCGAATGTCGGGTGTGGGCGCTGCGTCCAGCCAGTTTTCCCAGATCTGGCTTTCGATTGATTCGGCAGCCTGTTCGCTTGGTGCGTTTTTGAGGGCCTTGAACAACGCGTCCATATCGTCGGCGGCGGAGACGGGCAGGGCCAGAAAAAGAATTCCGGTGAGTGCCAGTATGGCCAATCGCCAAGTCTGGCCGAGCGGGGTGAAAATCGAATGGCTTGACATCGCTCAATTCCTTTCTCCTTGTCAGGAAATGGGGCGCTCTGCCGAAATGCCCAGTCTTTTGCCGTCAAGATGCTGGTTTCGTGACCGGCTTCCCGCTATACCGCACGCTTTGAAGCCAACCACCTGAGGCAACTCTGTCATGAAAACCATCCGGGTGCGGATCACCGCCGAAGAACTGGAAGCCAAACGCATTGCAGAGATCCTGGAGCGGGCCTTCGAGGAGGATGGCAATCCGGTAACCATCTACGAGGCGTCGCCCGACGGCCGGATCTGGTCTGCGGAAATCCTGTTGTTCGACATGGAGCCGGACGCCGCTGCGGCCGCCGTGCGTGACCGGGTTGGCGCAGATGCCTTTGCGGCTCCGCTGGAGGCTGAGGAGCTTCCGGATATCAACTGGGTGGAGAAAAGTCTGGAAGGCCTGAAGCCGGTGCGCGCGGGCAGGTTTATCGTGCATGGCGGTCATGACCGGGACAAGGTTGTTCCAGGCGCCATCGGTCTGGAAATCGAGGCAGCGCTTGCCTTTGGCACCGGGCATCATGGCACCACAGCGGGCTGCCTGGAAGAAATCGACCGGCTCCTGTCCTTGCGCGAATATGACAGCATTCTGGATCTGGGCACCGGTACCGGCGTTCTGGCGATTGCAGCGGCCCTGAAGGCGCGGCAAACCGTTCTGGCAACCGATATCGACCCGGTCGCGACCCGGACGGCTCTGGAGAATGCCCGTCTCAACGGCGCGTCACACCTGGTGAAGGGTTTTTCGGCCAACGGCATGGAAGACCGGCGCTTCCGTCTCTACGGGCCGTTTGATCTGGTGATTGCCAATATCCTGGCGCGGCCCCTCATGAAAATGGCAAAATCCATCGGCGAACACATGACATCGACCGCGACGCTGGTGCTGTCCGGTCTCAGGGTGGAAGACGGGCCGCGCATTCTCTTTGCCTATCGCTGCCAGGGGTTTGTCCTGGACCGCCGCGGCGAGAAGGACGGCTGGCTGACGCTGACCCTGGTGAGAGGCCGCAAGGTGGCGTGACTTCGATCCAGACCTTGAGCGCTGGAGCGGGATCATCGCAGGGAACGTCATTTGAACGCGGTGAAAACCTGCCTGCCTGCCTCTGAAGATCAGGTCTTCAGCAACTGTTCCGACGTAGCAGCGAGTCGTTGATCGATCGGCGTTGCCAGTAATATTCCGGGCCTTCCGGATCCTTGCGAATTTCAAAACCTGTCCGCTTGAGAACTTTCTCAAGTTTGGGATTGGGCTCTGCGCAATTCCGGGCCAGGACAGTCCATTCGATCGCAGGGATGTTCTTTCGGCGTGCCGATCTTTCGATGGTGTCAATCAGGGCCGGCAGCACACCTTCTCCTCCCCGTTCCACAACGGCGATTTCGACATGAAGCTCGGTTGGCGATCGCGTGAATTCCGCCAGAACGCGGGCCTTGCCAACATTGATCACAATGGGTCTGCCAGCCAGGGCATATGTTTCGAGGTCTTCGAGCGCGATCAGTTCGTCAGGCTTGAGGCCCTCGATCAGGAGCGGTTGCTTGGTCATCACTTGATCTCTGGGAAAACGTGTGCGTGAGACAATCGTTCCTAACGCATTTTCGTCCGCAATCAAAAAAAAAGCCCGCCGGACAATCCGGCGGGCTTTTTCAGTGCACAGCGTATTTATGAATACGTCCTGAGCCCCTTAGAAACCGCGGGTGCTGGTGCCTTCACGCTCCAGTTCGTCGCGGTTGTAGCCGTGCGCTGCCAGGGTGGCGTCGTCCAGCGACAGAAGGTAGCCGTTGACATAGCGGCGGGCCTGGGCGGAACGGGCCTCAATCATGCGGTCGAATGCACGGCGCATGAAGGAGCTGCCAGCGCGGGTCGAAGTGGTCGTTGTACGGGTCATCGTGATCTTTCCCATTTGAAGTTTCAGAGCTTCCCCAGAGCATCCTATGTTCGTCCGAACACAGACCAGATGCTCTGCTCTTCAGAAGCGATCAGCTTTTTGGTTGCCCAAGCGACCCGCTTGGGCCGCCGCTGATCTTGGGAGAAACGTCTTTGTTCTTGTGTGACCTCAATATGCGCTTTCTCTTGCGGCTCAGGTAGGTGGGTTGGTGCATGACTGCCTTGCATATCTCGCATATGCGAAATCTTTGCTGCGTTGCAAAATTTGAAAGGACCTGTTTCCGATAGGTCCAAATCTCGGGAAAAATTATCCGTCTTGATCCCGGCCATCGGCCAAATTACCGTGCGCCGCATGTTTCAGACCTTTGACGATCTCAGCGATCCTTCCTGCGGGGCGCCGCATGCAGCGCTTCTCAGGGCCGAACTTGCCCGCCGTGGCCTTGATGGCTTTCTGATCCCGCGCGCCGACGCGCATCAGGGCGAATATGTGCCGCCGCATGACTGCCGCCTGCAATGGCTGACCGGCTTTACCGGCTCGGCGGGCCTTGCGGCCATTCTGGGCGAGGACGCTGCGATCTTTGTTGATGGCCGGTACACCATCCAGGTGCGCGAGCAGGTCGACATGGAGGTCTTCCCGGCCAGCCACCTGATCAACGAACCGGTCACCGACTGGCTGGCGGCACGTCTCAAGCCGGGGCAGAAGCTCGGCATCGACGCCATGCTTCACACCGTGCGCGAGGTTCGCCGTCTGAAAAGCGTTTGCGAGGAAGCCGGGGCGGAGCTGGTCACGCTTCAGGACAATCCGGTCGATTCCGTCTGGAATGACCGTCCAGAGCCGCCGCTCGGCGAGGTCTCGCTCTATCCGGTAAGCTTGGCCGGCCGGGAAGCGGCGGACAAGATCGCCGAGATCCAGGCAGCGCTGAAGGACAAGAAGGCCGATGCCTGTGTGCTGACGCAGCCTGATTCCATTGCCTGGCTGTTCAATATCCGTGGCTCGGACGTCACCCACACGCCATTGCCGCTGTCCTTTGCGACCGTACCAAGCGACGGCACGCCGGCGCTTTATATCGACGGCCGGAAACTGACCAACTCGGTTCGCGACGCCCTGTCCGACCTGACGGAAATCAGCGAACCGGCCAGCTTCAAGTCGGGTCTCGAAGGGCTTGGCGCCTCCGGTGCCCATGTGCTGATCGATCCTGCACTTGCAGGCATCGGCATCGCCGATGCCATCGTTGACGCGGGCGGCACGCTTGTCGAGGCCCAGGACCCGGTTCTGCTGCCCAAGGCCGTCAAGAACGAGACCGAGCTGAACGGGGCAAGGGCGGCGCATGTCCGGGACGCACTGGCCTATGTCAATTTCCTGTGCTGGTTCGACGAAGAGGCCCCGAAAGGCGAACTGGACGAGATTGGGGCGGCGGAGAAACTGGAAGAGTTCCGGCGCGAAACCGGCGTTCTGAAGGACATCTCCTTCGACACGATCTCGGGGGCCGGACCGAACGGGGCCATTTGCCACTACAGGGTCAGCCGTTCCAGCAACCTCAAGATCCCGGTCGGCAAACCCTTTTTGATCGACAGTGGTGCCCAGTACGAAGACGGTACCACCGATATCACGAGGACTCTCGCCGTCGGTGAGGTCAGTGCGGAAATGAAGCGTCATTTCACGCTGGTCCTGAAAGGGCATATCGCCATTTCTACGGCGAAGTTTCCGGAAGGGACCAGCGGCGCGCAGCTCGACACCCTTGCCCGGATTGATCTCTGGAAGGCCGGGCTCGATTTCGACCACGGCACGGGCCATGGGGTCGGTGTCTATCTAGGCGTTCACGAAGGTCCGCAGCGTATTGCCAAGACGGGAACCGTACCGCTGAAGCCGGGCATGATCCTGTCCAATGAGCCGGGATATTATCCGGCCGGTGAATATGGCATCCGCCTTGAGAATCTCGAGATCGTCACGGAGCCAAAGGACATTGCAGGCGGCGAGCGGCCGATGCTCGGTTTTGAAACCATCACCCTTGTGCCCATGGATCTGCGCCTGGTGGAACCTGCCCTGCTGACCCGCGCCGAACGAGACTGGCTCAACGGGTATCACGCCCGCGTGCGGTCGGAAATCGGCCCGCTGCTTGGCGCCCGTCAACGGATCTGGCTGGAACAGGCGACCAAAGAGATCTAAAAGGTCGGGGGACTGAATTCTCCGGTCCTCCGCCATGAAAAATGCATAGTCATGTTGAGGTTTGAATGCGCGCGGCAGATGTCTTGAAGATGCCCCTCTATGCGGCGGAGCTAGCCACAGGGGCGAAGTCCTTTTGCGACAATCCGCTCATCGGCAGCCGGCGTCTCAACGAAGCCGGTCTGCATGTAAAACGGATCAGGCTGGCCGAACAGATGGCCGATGCCAGGCGCAGGCGGCTGGCGCATCTGGTGAGCGAGGAAGACAGGGTCGCCTATCAGCGGGACGGCTTTATCGCGACGCGGGATCTGATCAGTGCCGAGGAGCTTGCCGGGCTTCGTCGGGAAGTCGAAACAACCCGCTTTGATGCCTGGGACATGCGCCAGGGCAATGCCGTGACGCGCTTCATTCCTCTTCCGCCCAAAGTACTCAAGGGGCTGCCCTATCTGAAATCAGTGGTCTGGAGCAATGCGATCCAGAATGGCCTGCGGTATGTTGCTTCGACCAATGGTGACCCGTTGATGTATCTGCATATCGTCATGACCGATCCGGCCGAGAACCGGAAGGCGGATCCGCAGACGGCCTTTCATTCGGACACGTTTCATCAAACGGCCAAATGCTGGTTCTTTCTCTACGACATCGACGATGCCGAGGGACCGTTCACCTATATCGCCGGGTCCCACAGGTTGACGAAGGAACGTCTTGACTGGGAGCGGCAGCAGAGCCTGACGGCGTCCACGGACAAGAACCGGTTACATGCACGCGGATCCTTCCGGCTTGCCGCGCATGAACTCGACAAGTTGAATTATCCGCAACCCACCCGGTTTTCGGTCCCGGCAAACACGCTGGTCGTGGCGGACACACACGGGTTTCATGCGCGCGCCGCGAGCGAAAGAGCATCGGTGCGGGTCGGGCTATACGGTTCCCTGCGCAGGAACCCGTTCCTGCCCTGGACAGGGCTGGATGTTTTCAACCTGCCGGGCCTCAAGGGCCGGCAGGCGCAGATCCACATGATGCAAAAGAACCTCGATGTTCGTCTGAAGGGCAGAACGTCGCACAAATATGCCGGCAAGATCCTGGCGACCGAGCCCTCAAGGTTCTGAAGACGGGTCAGGAGGAGATCAGCTAGTTGTGCTCTTCCTTGGTCGCCTTGATCAGCGCGGCATTGAAATAGCGCAATCCACGTACATGCCGCGCAGTGCCGATGATTGTGGACGCATCGCCCTTGGCGACGACAGGCAGTGCCGCCTTGCCGCAGCTGTCGAAGCTCTTCAGTGCGCTTTCCAGCGTATCGGTGTCGTGAAGATACGGTCCGTCCTCGCCCGGATTGAAGGCACGCTCCTCCTCCGCTTGCGGCGGCGGATCCATGAAATCGCGCACCTTCACCGTTTCGCTCAGGAACTGGTGAACACCTTCGTTCACGAAACAGCCGCGCATGCCCAGTTGCCAGTGGAAATAGGACTTGCCATGGACGGCCTGGGTCAGGCCGGTGGCAATGGACACGGCAAGGAGCAGCGCAATCGAGAGTGCATAGCCGCCGGTCAGCTCGAAGACGATCACCGTGGTTGAAAACGGTGCGCCAAGCACGGCCGCGGCAACCGCCCCCATGCCCAGGATGGCATAGAGGCCGTGACTGGAGGCGACTTCAGGAAAGACGGAGGCGGCAATCAGGCCGAAGGCGCCCCCCGTCATGGCGCCTAGATAGAGTGATGGCGAAAAGATTCCGCCTCCAAAACGCGATGCGAGCGTGATTGCCGTGGCCGCCGTCTTGACCACGAGCAAGGTCAGCATGGTCGTGATCGGCAGCGATTGTTTGAGCGCAAGATCGGTCGCTTCGTAGCCGACACCCAGAATGGCCGGAAAAAATACGGCAATCGCCCCGACCGCAAGGCCACCGATCACCGGACGCAACCAGAGCGGCATGGAAATGTTGCGGGCCGTCCAGTCAGTGCCGATCAAGGCGAATTGAAAGATGATCGCGACGGCCGCACAGGTCAGTCCAAGCAGGGCAAAGGCGGGAATTTCCAGATAGGACGTGATTTCATATTGCGGGATTTCGAAGGCGGCGACGTTGCCGAACCAGAGCCGCGACAGCAGTGTGCCCATGACGGAGGCAAGCACGATCGGCACGAACGCCGAGACGGCGTAGTGGCCGAGGATGACCTCATGGGCGAAAAGCACGCCCGCGATTGGTGCGTTGAACGAGGCGGAGACACCACTGGCGACCGCGCAGCCAAGCAGGACACGCCGGGCTGAATCCGGCAAACTGAAGAAGCTGCAGACCGCTGTGCCTAGTGTGGCGCCCAGATGCACGACTGGGCCTTCGCGACCGGCACTGGCACCGCTGCCAAGGGATATCGTCGTCACCAGGGCGGACCAGAGCCCGGATTTGAGCGGCAGGCCTCGACCGCCATAGGCGCGCGCCTCGATGACATCGGCAACGCCACCGGCACGCTGTTGCGGGTGAAACTTCTGCAGGATCCAGCCAACCAGAAGTCCACCGATTGCCGGGGCGAGCAGAATAACCCACCAGGGCTGTTCGGCAGCCGCCTGCCAGGTGCGTTCGGTGGTCGTCTGAAGCCAGGGCCATTGCACGAGCCCGATCGCCGTTCGAAAGGCGATGGCGGCAAGGGCCACCAGCGCGCCGACAATGATGGACAGGGCCCAGACAAGATGCAGCCGGCTTGCCCGGAACTGGCGCACGTTCGGCGTTATCCAGCTGACGAGGATAGTGGGAAGCTGAGCGGCGGTTTCCAGTATCTTGCGCATCACTCACGAGCGGGCAGGGGGCTTCGGCTGGAAGCCATTTTGCCCGAGTCGGAGGGAAAGAACAGACCTGCAAACCCGATTTATGGCCTGTTCACAGACCTTTGCGTCATCGGGTGGTTCAATTCCTGTGTTTTTTCCGGATTTCGACATGACGTCCTGCGCGTTCCGGTCGAGGCAGGCCCTGCTGGGCATCGGCAAGCTCCGTCAGATTGGCAAGGATGTCCTCTGGCCAGGGGGCGACCTTGCGCGCATTCATGTCAACGTGAAGGCTCAGTTGTTCGCTGGTTGCCGACAGCCAGCCTTCCTCGGCATGATGCAGTTCCTGGTAGAAATGCGCGCGTTTTTCGTCAAAATCGATGAGTTGAAGCGTCACCGATACAGGCATGCCGGCGCTCAGTTCCCGCAAATAGCAGACATGGGCTTCGGCGGTGAAGAAAGAGGCGCCACGGTCTTTGACGTAATCAGGCCCCAGGCCCAAGTGATGAAACACCTCGTCAACCGCCGTGTCGAACAGAACATTGTAATAGGCCATGTTCAAATGGCCGTTGTAGTCGATCCAGTCCTCCTTGACCGTCATGACGGTGCTTGTCACCGGTTCGCGTTTCCAGGACCCTGCCATGCAATTTCTCCGCGTGATTCCAGAATGAGCCGTGTCTCGGGCGCGATTGCCTTTGACCTTTCGGATTTGCGCTAACATATTCAAAAAAAAACTGGCGTGGCCATAGCCGCGCCTGGTGGAGGACAGACTATGCCGGAATTGGCCAACGCGCCGGGAACAGTGCAATCAGGGGACACACAGACAGGCATCGCCGCCGTTATTGCTCAACTGAAGGAGAGATTCCCGGACCGTTGTGCCACGTCTGCTGCCTTGCGTGAACAGCATGGCCACACCACCACCTGGCTGCAGAATCAGCCGCCGGACGCCGTCGTTTTTGCAGAGACCACGGAGGAGGTCGCCGAGACTGTCAGGATCTGTGCAAGGGGAAAGGTGCCCGTAATCCCGTTCGGCACCGGATCCTCGCTTGAAGGACATGTCAACGCGCCGCTGGGCGGGGTGTCGATCGACCTCTCGCGCATGAATGCGATCCTGGACGTGAATGATGCCGATCTTGATTGCCGCGTCCAGGCGGGCGTGACCCGGAAGCAGCTGAACAGCTATATTCGCGACACGGGCCTGTTTTTTCCGATTGACCCCGGTGCGGATGCATCGCTCGGAGGCATGGCGGCGACGCGGGCCTCCGGCACCAATGCGGTGCGCTACGGCACGATGAAGGATGCGGTGCTCGGCCTGACGGTGGTCACACCGGACGGACGCATCATCCGGACCGGTGGCCGGGCAAAGAAGTCGTCCGCCGGCTATGATCTCACGCGGCTCTATGTCGGTTCGGAAGGCACGCTCGGCGTGATCACCGAGCTGACCTTGCGCCTTCATGGACAGCCGGAGGCGATTTCCGGCGGGATCTGCCCCTTCCCGGACGTTGCGTCCGCCTGCCAGGCCGTCAGCATGACCATCCAGATGGGCTTGCCGGTGGCGCGCATCGAGCTGCTCGACGAGGTTCAGGTGCGCGGCTGCAACATCTATTCAAAGCTGAACCTCGCCGAAACGCCCACCCTTTTCCTCGAATTTCACGGATCGGAAGCCGGGGTGAAGGAACAGTCGGAGATGTTTTCAGAGATTGCTGCCGAACTCGGTGGCGGACCGTTCGAATGGGCGACGGCCGCCGAAGACAGGACGCGGCTCTGGGCGGCCCGGCATGATGCTTATTGGGCCGGCAAGGCGCTGAAACCGGATGCGCAGATCATGGTGACGGATGTTTGCGTGCCGATCTCGAAGCTGGCCGACTGCGTTACGGAGACCGCAGAAGACATCCGCGCACATGGCTTTCTGGCACCGATCGTCGGTCATGTCGGCGACGGCAATTTCCATGTTCAGGTGCTGGTCGACTTCAATGACCCGGAGGCGGTGCGCGAGACGGAAAAATTTGTTGAGCGTCTGTCGCTGAGGGCGATCGACATGGGCGGCACCTGCACAGGTGAACACGGCGTGGGGCAGGGCAAGCAGAAATACATGGCCCGCGAACATGGCGAAGCGCTGGATGTCATGCGGGCCGTGAAACAGGCTCTGGATCCGGATAATTTGATGAATCCCGGCAAGATCCTGCCGCAGTCATGATATTGTATCGAATCAGACCAATAAGCTCGATCTGGATTTTTGCTGGTCGGTTTTGAAAAAGGCACGCTGGCGGTGACAAAACCGTGTTTGCGGTGCAGCAGGGATCGGGTACACCTGTCCGGCAAGGTTTCCGGTGACGTTGGAAAGCAAGGAGACGAGGCCTGAACTCCGTCTATATCACGTTGGGCGTAACGGTGATCCTGGTGCTGGTGGCAGCACTGGTGGGACCATTCTTTATCGACTGGACAAATTACCGTTCCACGTTCGAGATCTATGCGGAGCGCGCCCTCGGCCACAAGGTGACCGTTCTGGGCGAGGCCGACCTGCGTCTTCTGCCGGCACCATCGATCAGTTTTTCCGATGTCCGGGTAGGCGAGGCGGAAGACCCGCTTCTGGTTGTTTCCAAATTCGACATGCGGGTGGAATTGCCGCCCTTGATGAAGGGCGAGATCCGCGTCATCGAAATGGAGCTGGACCGGCCGCATCTGGCGCTTGCACTTGATGAAGAGGGCCGTCTGGACTGGCTGACCGCGATGACCTCGAACGGCGCGCTTGCCAAGCTGGCGCCGGAAGACCTGGCCTTTGAAAAGGTCACCATCCGGGATGGCGCCCTGACCATCGTCGACGCACGCTCCGGCGAAACGCACCAGGTCGACAATGGCAATCTGGCCGTTTCCGCACGCACGCTTGCCGGCCCTTTCAAGGCATCCGGCAGCCTCACTCTGAACGGTGCTCCTTTCACGGTCAGCCTTGCGACCGGCCAGGCGCGGCAGGAAAGCGGAATTCGGATCAAGGGGGAGGTGACCCCGACCGACCGCCCGGTGAATTTTGCCTTTGACGGCATGTTGCAGGAAGTCGATGCAACACCGGCTTTCGACGGCCGCTTTACCATTGCGTCCGTTGCATTGGACGAAGCGGATCAGAACAGCTGGCAGGCCGAAGGTGTTTTCTCTGCCGATATTGCCGAAGTCGCGATCCCGGAATTCGAGTTTCGCTACGGTCCGGAGGACCGGCGCCTCAGCATGACCGGCAATGCAGATCTGGTTTATGCCGGCGACAAGCGTTTTGAAATCCGCGCCAAGTCCAAGCAGGTCGATCTTGACCGTTTGCTTGGGGGCGGGCCGCAGGCGCCGGTCGAGATCGAGGCCGCCGGTGAGCGCCTTGTCGCCGCCCTCCGTGCCGTGCCGCTGCCGTCGATTGATGGCGCGATTTCCATGGATGTTCCGGCGCTGGTCGCAGGTGGCGGGATCATCCAGAACGTGCGGCTCGACCTTGAAACCATGCTTGGCGGCTGGCGCATTGCCCGCCTGGCCGGTCGTTTGCCCGGTCGGACGCTGGTTGCCACGCAGGGGGATCTGGGTCTGGAACCTTCGATGACCTATCGCGGGGCAGTGTCCGTCAGTTCCGATCAGCCGGGTTCGCTTCTGAGCTGGTGGCGCCAGAAGGATCTTGGCGTCAGCACGATGGATCCGGTGTCGGTGGAAGGCCGGTTGAACCTGGTGCCGGAAGGGGCAGCACTGGACAATCTTCGGCTGACCCTTGCCGGCGCGGAGGCGCGTGGCGGCCTCGCTTATCGCAAACCGCGCAATGGCAATTCCGTGTTCTCGCTCAGCCTTGATGCGGAACGTGTCGACCTGGATCAGATCGAAGGCCTTGTGGCCCTGATCCGCCCGGATCGGGACGCATCGGGTGCGACCCGGGATCCGAAAGGCCTCGACGTATCGTTGCGCCTCAGGGCGCGGGAGGTGGTCGCGCGGGGCGTTGAAGGGGCGGGTCTGACGCTCGAAGCGGAATATTCCGATGGCGGTGTGCGCATCGACCGGCTGTTTGCAGATGATCTGGCCGGAGCACGGCTCGATGTTGACGGAGAAATCCGCAATCTCTTTTCCGCGCCGGAAGGGGCGGTGTCCGGAACGCTGGACGCCCGCGACCTCTCCGGTCTTGTAGCGCTCACCGGCAGCCTTTTCCCGGATTCAGCTTTTGTCGAACGGCTTGAAAAGGCGGCGGCCAGCCTGGTGCCGGCGAAATTCGATGCCGAGTTGCGGGCTGCGGCGGTTGGCGGGGAGACTGACATGTCCCTGCGCCTCGACGGTTCGGCGGGCGGCGCCGAGACGGCGCTTACCGCTGCGCTGAAGGGCCGGGTCGATGAATGGCATGCGGCCGATCTCGATCTGTCGCTTGCCCTGAAAGGTCCGGATGGCGGCAAGTTGCTGCAGCAGCTCGGCTTTGACGTCATTCCGGTCGAGGCTCTGGGAACGGGTCGGCTGGATGTCACGGCTGCGGGCAAACCGGAAGAACAGCTCAAGCTGGGGCTTGCGGCCGTTGTCGGGACTTCGCAGCTCAGCGGCAGCGGCAGCTTGAGGCTGGCACCCGACGCGGAGCCTGAATACCGCTTTGCCCTCTCGGCCAAAACCGATGACCTCGCACCGCTTGCCCTCATGGCAGGCCGTGTTCTGCCGGTCATGACCGGCACGATCCCGGCCGAGCTTGCCGTTGATTTTGACGGTGTCGGCAGTGCGATTGCCATCAGCCGGGCGGAAGGGGCCGTTGGCGAAACCAGGTTCGAGGCGCGCCTTGAAGGGGATCTGGAACCGGCTCCGGGTGAACGCAATAGGAGGTTTTCCGGAGAGCTCACCTTGAACCAGGCGGACCTGCGCGGCCTGACCGAGCTTGTTCTCGGGCCCGACCAGTGGTTTGCCGCCGGAGACGGTTCCAGCATCTGGCCGGTTGATCCGTTCGGGGCGCCGTTGCTTCACGGATTTGATGTCAGTCTTGCGTTCCAGGCGGACAGGCTTCTGCTGGACGACGAAAACGAAATAACCGGGCCGCGCGCCGAGTTTCGTCTGTCGCCGTCGCTGATGCGGCTGGACGGGCTGAGCGGTGCTTTTGCAGGTGGGAATCTCAATGGCAGCCTGTCGATCCGGCGCAGCGAGGCGGAAGCCGCCTTGTCCGGCAGGGTCAAGCTCGACAAGGCCGACCTGCGCCAGCTGTCCTGGCGCCCGGAGGGCCGGGCGGTTGCCTCCGGCTCGCTCGATCTCTTCCTGGAATTTGAGGGCGCCGGCCGGTCGATTTCAGCCATTGTCACCGGGCTCAGCGGTGGCGGCACCTTCTCCATGGAAAAGGGCGACTTCCGGGGCCTTAATCCGCAGGCGTTCCCGCTGGTGACCCGTGCGGTCGATGCCGGACTCGAACTTGCGGACGACAAGATCCGCGATGTCTTTGTCAGTCACATGGCTGCTGGCAGCCTGCCGTTTGAACGGGTCGACGGAACGCTGACGCTGGTCGGCGGACGCCTGAGTGCCCGCAATGTGGTGGTGGATTCAGAGCGGGCGGAAATCTTCGGTTCGGCGGAAGTGGATCTCGGCAGCTACGATCTGGATGCCGACTTCTCGCTGAAGGTCGACCCGGGTGAAGAGGCCGTCACCGGCGCCGAGCCGCAGGTCGGGCTTTTGTTCCAGGGGCCGGTCGACGGACCGGCGAGACGCGTGGATATCGCCCCTTTCACGGCCTATCTGACCCTGCGCGCCTTCGAGCAGGAGGTCGAGCGGGTCGAGAAGCTGCAGGCGGAAATCCTGGAACGGGATCGTCTGGTGCGCGAACTGAAAGCGCAGCGGGAAGCCGCCGACCGGCGTGTGCGGCTCGCCGCGGAAGCCGCGCAGCGCGCTGAGGAAGAACGGCTCCGGCTGGAACAGGATCAGTCCGGCACCGGGGATCAGACCTCCGAGGAACAGGAAAACTCGGCGCTTCAGCCTGAGACCGTTCCCGAGGCTCCGGTACCCAGGCAGCAGAGCAGCGTGACGCCGGCCGAACCGGCTGCGCCTTTTGCCGAGCGCATCCGCGCTCTTCTGGAAACACCGGGAAGCGAGGCGATCACGGCTCCGCCCGCAGCACCACCAGCCGCCAAACCCGCCAACAGCCTGCCACCGCTCGATCCGCCGGTGTCAATCGAGGACCTGATCACCCAGGATGTCGGTGGTCCGCTGGTTCTGCCGGGACTGCCGCAGTAGGTCCTGTCGGAACGCCACTTATTCCTGACACTGCTTCTTTGCTTCCTGGCAATCATCTTCACAGTGAATGCACAGGCGCCCATTGACCGGACAGCGGATTGGGCTTCGGCCTGTAACAAGTCTTCTCAGCTTTCCAAGGAAAGACGGCACGTCCTGATATGCCATGTACGCGGTGGCGAAAAACACCAGGGCGGCTGGAAAATAAGATGCACTAGGCTCTGGAAAGGTCTGATGGACGAAAATCGAGAGAAAAACCAAGGAAAATAGAAACTTGATTTGGTGCTTTCGGAGCAATTTAAAAATTTTCGTGCTGACAATACTTGGTCGAGTGTGATTTTAAGTCGTTGATTTTACTTGTTTTTCTAGAATCGGTTTTTTGTCGAGGCAACCTGCTTCAACGCCCATACCCGTACCGCAGAAGAGAGCGGATCCTCCGGATCCCGGGTGTCGTCGATCTCGGCGATCAGACTGGCCAGCGAACGTTTCTCGGCCGCAATGAACCTATCGACCACGTCCCAGAACTCAGGCTCGAGCGCCAGGCTGGTGCGGTGGCCGTGGAGGGAGAGGGAGCGTTTGAGAAGGGCCATGCAAGGTCAATTGTCGGCGTCGTTGCCGGACGGATCATCCTGGGCCAGCCTGTGGCCGTCGACATGGCTTTCGAGGTCTTCGCGCCGTTTGCGGGCGGCTTCGCGCTCGGCCTTCGAGCGGCCGTATTTGCGGCGGTTGTCTTCCGCCGCCTTGTGTTTGTCCTGGCGCTGCTTCTGTTTGCGCGCCATGCGCAGATTGATGATCTCCGCGCTCATGGGAAGCTCTCCGGCTGATACTGAAATCAGGTCTTCTTGCGGAAGGCGTCCAGCGAGACAACTTCGCCGCCACCGTCGCCGGCTGGGGTGTCCGCCACAGCGTCATCCTTCTTGTCGGATTTGGCGCTTGCAGCTTCCTTGCTGTCATCCTGTTCACCGTCCGTCTTGGACTGGCTGTCTTCGTGGTCCTGTTCCGCCTTGGCAAGTTCTTCCACGGCTTCCAGGAGTTCTTCCGGCAGTTCCTCGGCGGTCTTGCCCGGATCGAATTCCAGCGCAAACTGAACCGAAGGATCAAAGAAGCCCTTGATGGCGGAGAAGGGTACCAGCAGTTTTTCCGGCACGCCGCCAAAGGACAGGCCGACCTCGAAGGCATGTTCGCCGATCGCGAGGTCCCAGAACTGGTGCTGCAGGACAATGGTCATTTCCTGCGGGTAGCGTTCTTTCAGGCGCTGCGAGATGCGCACGCCCGGCGCGTTGGTGTCGAAGGCGATGTAGAAGTGATGATCCCCGGGCAGCCCGGTGCGTCCGACTTCGGCAAGGATTTTCTTGACCGCGCCACGCAGCGCGTCCTGGATCAGAATGTCGTATCGCAGAAGGTCTTCAGACATCAGTTTCGTTCGAATCTCGCTTGGATTATCGTCTCTCTGGAGCACATTGACGGGCCGCGATCAAAAAGAAAAGGCTCTTTTCAAAGTGAACCCAGATTAATGTGTCCTGCTCATCAAGAACGCTCCGTCTCATGACAGAATTGTCCAGGTCAAGGCTTGGGGAAGGCAAGATCAAGTGGAGGCTTCTGTTGCCAGGTGCCTCCGAACCCCGCCTGGAGGTGCTAACCAACAGGACTTAGTGGACTACCGGCGCAGCATTACGCTGCGACAGCGTTGTCCATAGCATAGTTGTCGTTTGCAACTATTAGAACAGCCCGATAACGGTGGTACAATGCCGAGCAAAAGCACAGTCTTTACGCCCTCGTCGATCCTATTTCGCCCCCGCCGAAACCCATGAGATTTCCTGAGCTTAAGCCCCATGGGCTTGGGTGGAGGCGCCGGGTACCGCCCCCGGGTCCGATAGGTTTATTGCACTGACAGTTTATTGCCATAGCTGGCGAACCAGCACTGCTGATATAGGCGGTTTGGGGCTGAATTAAAAGGCCCTTTTCAGTCAGTGCCTTGCTTTGCCGCCTTATTGGAGTGCCATCCACAGACTGTTCCGAAGCTGGGGAAAGTGCCTGCCGAGGGCTGTGTTTTCGCCAAAATCTGCGACATTAACCTCAACACCAGAAACAAGAGAGCAGGGGCCGCCACCGTGCAGCAGTATCACGATCTCATGGCCAAGATCCTGGAAGACGGCACCGACCGGGGGGACCGGACCGGCACCGGCACGCGCTCCATCTTCGGTCACCAGATGCGTTTTGATCTGGCCGAAGGCTTTCCGCTGGTCACGACCAAGAAGCTGCACTTGAGGTCGATCATCCACGAGCTGCTCTGGTTTCTCGCCGGTGACACCAATATCGGTTACCTGAAGGAAAACGGTGTCAAGATCTGGGACGACTGGGCGGACGAGAACGGTGAACTCGGTCCGGTCTACGGCTATCAGTGGCGCTCCTGGCCGGCACCGGATGGCCGTTCGATCGACCAGATCACCAACCTGCTCACCATGATCCGCACCAATCCGGAAAGCCGCCGGCTGATCGTCTCGGCCTGGAACCCGGCCCTGGTCGATGAAATGGCGCTGCCGCCGTGCCACTCCCTGTTCCAGTTCTATGTCGCGGATGGCAAACTTTCCTGCCAGCTTTACCAGCGCTCGGCGGATGTGTTCCTTGGTGTTCCCTTCAACATCGCCTCCTATGCGCTGCTCACCATGATGGTCGCCCAGGTCACCGGCCTCAAGCCCGGCGACTTCGTGCACACCTTCGGTGATGCCCATCTTTATTCAAACCATTTCGATCAGGCGCGCGAACAGCTGACCCGGTCGTTCCGTCCTCTTCCGGAGATGAAGATCAACCCGGACGTGACAGATCTCTTTGCGTTCAGGTTCGAGGACTTCGAACTGTTGGGCTACGACCCGCACCCGCATATCGCGGCGCCGATTGCAGTGTGATGCTTTTCCCAACTATAAGCCGGTCATCATGCCGGGTGCCACGTGTACGAGCCACTTGCCCGGATTGTCCGTGACAAGGGCGGTCCTGACCGTTTCTCGTGAGTATCTCGAGGCCAGGCAGACGCCAAAACTGAACGCCTCCGGGACCCATCAGGTTCTCAATCGAGGGCAGTCCATCGAGAAGATCTATTCAGCGACAATTGGTTCAGTTTGATCGAAATAGTGCGTCACGAATGCGAAACAGAATGGCGCGCCAGGTTGCCCTCGACTTGATACCTGTTTCAGATTGTTGACTTGGTGTTGTGTTTCCAACAGTTCGGGAAAGAGTGGTTTCAGGTGTCTGGATGCGAGATTCCGGAATTACGCCCTGTTTGACTCCTTTGGCGATGGCATTTGCAACGCCATTTGTGATGGGCAATGGTGCATCGTCCATAGTGCGAGTAGCCTCTCAATCAATACATGAAATTTCGGGTTTATTTTAACGAAGAACTGTAATTTATACAAATTTTTTGGATATACACGCTTTTTGGTGTTTATTATTATTAAATTTTCGTGGAATGGATTTATTCAGGATATTTTGTTTGAGTTTATTTTCATACTTCTATTGAAGTATTAAGAGTATGTGGTGTGAGGAGTATTGTTGAACTTCTCACACCACCTCGAACCAGGTCATCATGCCCGAGGCCGCATGGCCGAGCATGTGACAGTGGATTAGCCACTTGCCTGGATTGTCCGTGACAAAGGCGATCCGGACCGTTTCCCGGGGCTGGGTGGTGAACGTATCGCGCCAGTCGGGATGTTTCAGTTTTTCACCGTTTCGTTCCAGAACCCTGAAATGATGACCATGCAGATGCATGGCGTGCGCAAAACTGGTGTCGTTGCGGCTTTCAATCACGATGGTTTCGCCGTTTTGGGCGCTGAACAAAGGCGTGTCGTCCATGCCGGCCTTGCCGTTGAACGCCCAGAACATGCCGTTCTCCATCATCTGGCGGATTTCGTCTTCGCTCTTCTCCTCCATCAGCGCCCGCATGCCCATCATGGCGCCACCGGCCATGTTGAGCGGCACTTTTCGGGCAGCCTCCAGGTCCGGTTCGGGCAGGGCGTTGGCCGCCGGCATGGTGAACGGCCGATCCGGCGCCGACGCCTTTGAGACCTTGAAGGTCGCAAACTGGAAAGGCTGGCCGGTCATGGTTTCAAAGGCAATGTCCTCCGCCGTTTCCGGGCGCATCACCAGATCCATGCGCTGCGCCGGTGACAGCTGAAGCGTGCCGTCGATGTCACGGGCCTCGTCAAAAGGCTGGCCATCGAGTGCAATCACCCTTGCCCCAAAGCGGGACGGGGCGATGTCGAGCACACGGGACGCGGAGGAGTTGATCAGCCGGATCCGGTGCCAGCGATCCTGCTGCAAGGAAATGTCCGGCATGGAGGCGCCGTTGATGGTCAGCCAGTTGCCGAGGCGACCGGCATGGGAGAAATCGTGGCGCGCGCCGAAGCTAGCCGTTTCCAGCGTGCCGTCCTCTTTGAGCCGCCAGTCGTTCAGCATCAGGGTGATGTCGTTGGCTGGATCAAAGACCGGTTCGTTTTCCTCGACGATCAGCGGGCCGGCGAGACCGCGCGGCACCTGGTTCCAGCTCATCGTGTGGGCGTGATACCAGTAGGTGCCTGCATCGGGCACGACGAAGTCATAGTCGAAGCTTTCGCCAGGCTCTACCGCGGGCTGGGTCAGGCCGGCGACACCATCCATGGCATTGTCGATCCGGATGCCGTGCCAGTGGACCGAGGTTGCTTCCTCCAGCTTGTTGAGGAACCGGATTTTGACCCGCTCACCGCGTTTCACTCGGATCTCCGGTCCCGGCAGGCGGCCGTTATAGAGCCAGAGATCCGACAAACCGCCATCGTTGCCGTAGAGCCGAGCCTGGCCCTTTTCGGCGGTCAGCTCGAAAAATCCGTCCGCTGACCGGGCCAGCGAAAATGTCGGCAACAGAGCCGCGCCGATCCCTGCTGCGGAGGTTTTCAGAAAAGTTCTGCGGTTCACTAGGTCTCTCCCAGGCTGCTGATGGCACTGCCCCGAGTTTCAAATGATGGTTCCAGCAAGGGGAGGGTCAAGAGCACGGGCTTCCCTTGTCATAATAATGCTCGCATTCATTGCGGAATCTGGTCAGACTCAACTCTGTTTTCATGAAGGGATTTCAAAAATGGTTTCATCCGCCAGCCTTTCCCTGTCTCCTCACGCCCTTGCTGCCGAGCAACAAGGGTTCGATACGGCCATTGGCCGCAAACTCTGCGCAGGTGTCGAGGCGGGGCTGTTGCCGCATCTGCACGCTGTTCTGGCGGAGCGGGGCGGTGAGACCGTTCTTGAAAGCTATGGCAGCGGGACAGACGAGAATTGGGGCCGGCCGATTGGCGACGTCCGGTTTGACGCCGAAACCCTGCATGATCTTAGGTCGGTCTCAAAAAGCATCGTCAGCCTGCTTTACGGGATTGCGCTGGAACGCGGCGAGGTGCCGCGGCTCGACACCCCGATCCTGGAGCTCTTCCCCGACTATCCGGATCTTGCAGGCGATTCGGCACGGCAGAAGCTGACCGTCGAACATGCGCTCACCATGACGCTCGGTATGGAATGGGATGAAACCCGTCCCTACACGGATCCGGAAAACAGCGAGATCGCCATGGAACAGGCGCCGGACCGCTATCGCTACATTCTGGAGCGTCCCATCGTGGCGGAACCGGGCTCGCGCTGGATTTACAGCGGTGGCGCGACCGCGCTTGTTGGCGAAATCCTGCAGCGCGGGACCGGCAAGAAACTGCCGGATTATGCCGTTGAAACTCTCTTCTCACCGCTCGGGATCGAGCGCTTTGAATGGGCTGCCGGACCGGACGGAACGCATTCACCGGCCTCCGGTCTGCGCCTGACGGCCCCTGATCTTCTGAAGATCGGCCGGATGGTGCTCAACAATGGCACCTGGCAGGATCACCGGATCGTACCGGAAGCCTGGCTGACCGCGTCGCTCCGGCCGGTGATTGCCACGGGGGAAGGACCGGATTACGGCTGTTTCTGGTTTTGCGGCCAGGCACCCGTGCCGGCTCTTGGTGGACGAGCACAATGGTTCGCCGGCTTCGGCAATGGCGGCCAGCGCCTCTGGCTCTGCCCGAAGGCGGATGTGGCTGCCGTCATCTTTTCCGGCGACTACAACAACTGGACCGCCTGGATCCCGCCGACCCGGGTCTGGACCGAGATCATCCTGGCGAACCTGGAAAGGGTGTAGTCAGGCAGACAGAATTTCGTCATGCCATGGCTCGACCCACTGCTGACCGGTTTAAGTCGACCCAGTTTCAACAGAACATTGATTCATCGTCGATATTTACGCTTCTTCCAATCCTGGATACGCAGCGCCTTACCGCTTGTTCCAGTCTCCCCCCTGGAGGGGGAGATGTCCGGGAACCGGACAGAGGGGGGCACAGCGGTTCCTCGAATTCGGAAAAGGCCTTGTATGCGGGGAGGTCGAGCCCCCCTCTGTCTCCTGACGGAGACATCTCCCCCTCCAGGGGGGGAGACTGGAACAAGCAGCGAAGCCTATATACGGTCAGATGAATCTGCTTAACCGGACAGCAGTGGGCTCGACCATGGCATCCAGGCCGTGTCCTGGCGCCCTTGCTCAGACGTGAGGAATTGGCATGGATTGCAGGGTCAAGCCCTGCAATGACGAGGAAATCGGTAGCCGGTCAGCGTATCAGTCGCTTCTTGAACGAGTCGGATGCAAGCGCCAATGATGGTCCTTCTCACCGCGCCGCCAACAGCTCCTTGTACCAGTGAGCGCTTGCCTTCAGCGTCCGCACCTGGGTTTCGTAGTTCACGTGAACGATGCCGAAACGCATGCGGTAGCCTTCGGCCCATTCGAAATTGTCCATCAGGCTCCAGAGGAAATAGCCCTTCACCGGAACGCCGGCATCGCGTGCATCGGCAACAGCGCCGAAATGACCGTCCAGATAGTCGATCCGGCGCTGATCGTTAATGACGCCGTTCACCGGTTCGTCGTTGTAGCAGGCACCGTTTTCGGTGATGTAGCAGTCAGGCAGTTCGTACCGGCCGTGAAGATCCTTCAGGAGATTGGAGAGCCCTGTTGCGTCCACCTCCCAGCCGATATCGGTGACGGGAACATCGCCCTTGGGCGGGACGGCCACCGCCTGGGGATAGTCAGCCTCCAGGTCAGCCTCCTCGCGCACCCGCCAGGGCGTATAGTAGTTGAGGCCCCACCAGTCGAGCGGCTGCCGGATGGTCTCCAGGTCGCCGTCGCGGATGTCCATGGCCGCACTTAGGTCCTCCAGCACCTCCTGCGGATAGGCGCCTTCGAACAACGGCCCGAAATAGATGCCATTGTGGAACTGGAACGCACGCTCGCCAGCAAGCCGGTCTTCGGGTGTGTCGGTTGCCGGATAGATCGAATAGGCATTGAGAACGATACCCATCGGCAGGTCGGGTTTCACCGCGCGTGCCGCCTGAACACTCAGGCCGTGGGCGCGGTTGAGCGTATGAACGGCGGCAGCAAAGGCAGCCCGGTTCTGTTCGCCTGGCGCGTGAATGCCGTAAAGATGGCTCAGGTGACAGATGCACCAGGGTTCGTTGATGGTCGCCAGTGCGTCCATGCGGTCGCCCAGCCGTCTGACCACGATCTCCGTATAGTCCGCAAAGGCTTCGGCCGTGTCGCGCGCGGTCCAGCCGCCATAGCCTGCGAGCGTCAGCGGCAGGTCCCAATGATAGAGCGTCGGATAGACCTTGAGACCGCGGTCGACCAGGCCGTCGATCAGACGGTCATAGAAATCGAGACCCTTCTCATTCACCTTGCCCCGGCCATCAGGCAGGATACGCGGCCAGGCGATGGAAAAACGATAGGCGCCGACGCCGAGATCCCGGATCAGGTCAAGGTCGCTTTCCCAGCGATGATAGTGATCGCAGGCCATGTCGCCGTTATGCCCTTCAAATACCCGGCCCGGCATCTTGGAAAACGCGTCCCAGATGCTGCGGCCGCGGCCGTCTTCATCGGCCGCGCCCTCGATCTGGTAGGCGGCAGTGGCAACGCCGAACAGGAAGTCTTCTGGAAAGCGCTGTGCCAGATCTTTGGGAGAGGCCATGGGTTCTCATCTCGGCTTTGGGAAAGATGCCGAGGTGATAGGCTTCAAAGCGCTTTGGATCAAGCTCTTTCCTGCAGGTCCAGCAGCCAGGTCCAGAACGACAGGGTCGGTTCCCAGACTTCGCAAAGCCCTGCAACGGCGGTGTCGCCTGTCAGAAACCCCGGGTCCGCCAGCGTTTTCCAGGCAGCCAACCCCTTGTGCCGGGCAAGATCGCCAAAGGCATGATCTTTGGGGAAGCCCCGCGGCGGCTTGGCCAGATCCGGTTCTGAAATCTCAAATCCCTGTCCGGTCAGGTCAGTGAGCAATCCGGAGATTTCCTCGCCCTTGCCGGTTTCAACCGCCTTGAGGTAGGCGCCCAGTCCGGGTTTGGAAAAAGCCATGCAGCCGGTGCCAAAGCGGATATGGCCGGCTTCGATCGACAGAAAGAAGCTCGGCGGTTGCGCATCCTTACCCTCAAAGGCGGCTCCCGATGGCCAGAACGCCATACGGATATGGGTGTTGTAAGGGGTCTTGTCCTTGGAAAATCGCAGGTCCCGGTTGATGCGGAACTGCTTGGATTTCAGCTCCCGCCCGGTAAGTGCGCCGAGCGCGTCAGCAAGGGCAGGCCGAAACCGGTCAGACGGTTTTTTGACAAGGCTTTGGTAGTCGGCCTTGTGGGCGTCGAACCAGTCCTTTGTATTGTTTTCGGAAAGATCTTTCAGGAACTGAAATGTGCCTGTCTGAAAACCTGGCGTGTCTGATCGGGTCATTGCGCTGCCTTTGCCGGTTTTGGACGTTTTGCTTTGGCGGCCTTGGGCGGCAAGGCACAGACATAGGTGCGGGCCATCTCGACCCAGTCTCTCAGGTCGTCGTCGGTTTCGATCCCTTCCGGCTCGATCCGGATGAAGCCGGGCATCGGCCGCCCGGTCGGCCGGCATTGCATGGCGTGCGGTCTGGACAGGGCGAGCGGCTCCTGGTCCTTGCCGACACGCGCCGTCAGGCCGCGCTTGGACGCACAGACCAGCATGTTGCCGTTGACCATGAAACAGGTGCCGCCAAACATGCGTTTCTGCTCCACCCTGTCGTCAGGGATCAGGGCGCGGATGCGCTCGATCAGGACGGTCTCCATCAGCTCCGGCATTTTCACAATTCTCCTTGTTCCGGCAGGATCACCTTTCAAAGACGGTCAGTGCACCGGAGAACCGACAGGCTGCGGCAAAGAAATTCGCTGGCAATGCCCTTCCGCCAGCGTTTCATGCTAGGAGGCGGTCAGGGAAAAGAAAACCGGATTCGGAGAAGACCTTGCCCGAACTCGTGCTGATCGCGGCCGTTGCGCGTAACGGCATCATCGGAGCGGACAATGACATGCCCTGGAAGCTGTCGTCCGATCTCAAGCATTTCAAGAAACTCACACTCGGCAAGCCGGTGATCATGGGCCGCAAGACGTTTCTGTCCTTCGGCGGCAAACCCCTGCCGGGCCGGCCGCATGTGGTTATTTCGCGCGACCCGGACTATGCGCCGGAGGGGGCAGAAAGCGCGACCTCTTTCGAGGCAGCCTATGACCGCGCCTGCGCGCTGGCTGCCGGCCTGGGTGTCGATGAAATCATGTGCATCGGAGGCGGCCAGATCTATGCGCAGGCGATGGCGCGCGCGGATCGGCTGGAAATCACCGAGGTTGCTGCCGAACCGGCCGGTGACACGCGTTTTCCGGACATTGATGCGGCGGTCTGGCGGGAAACGGAGCGGGATGCCGGCGTCAGAACGGAAAAAGACAGCGCGGATTTCACATTCGTCACCTATCGACGCAATCCCTGATCCGAAGATCAGGAGATCGACACCAAAAGCCAAAGACCTGAGTGAATGACCCTCTCTGCGACCATGACTGCCCGCTGGGCGGCCTTTGACGAGCTCAGCCTGCAAGAGCTCTACGATCTGTTGCGCCTGCGTCAGCAGGTCTTCATCCTGGAGCAACAGTCTTTCTATGCCGATATTGACGGCAAGGATCAGGAGACATTGCACTATCTGATCCAGAACCGGGACACTGGCGCCTTGCTGGGCTCCATCCGTCTCCTGACGGATGCAGACAAGGCGATGGCGCGCATCGGCCGTGTGGTGATTGCCGAAGAGGCACGCGGCACCGGTCTCGGGCGCCTGATGATGCAGGCCGGGATCGACAAGGCGCTTGACCTGTTGCCTGGCTGCGAGGTCCATGTCTCGGCGCAGGCCTACCTGGAAAAGTTCTACGGATCTCTTGGCTTCAAGACCGTTTCCGACATTTATATCGAGGACGGCATTCCGCATATCGACATGATCCGGTCCTGATTTTCGCGCAAGCTGTCGCCCGGCTGCGGCATATTGTGCCTTTGCCGCTTGACACACACTGTCTCAGGCCCCACCTGCGGCACGGGAAATCTTATTGGTTTCGGGAGGATCTTGCGCCCCGCTTTCCGTTGAAAGCGGCTGGTAACCTCCCTATAACCAACGGTGAGTCAGAACGGGCACCAGCCCATGTCCGGCACCCATCGCCGGATCTCGAAGAAGGAAGTTTTGATGCCTTGGAGCAATCAGTCAGGTGGCGGTGGCCCCTGGAAAGGTGGCGGAAACGGCGGCGGCCCATGGGGCGGCGGCGGAAACAACAACGGACCCTGGGGGGGCGGTGGCGGCCCGAACCGGGGTGGTAACAACCCGCCGGATCTGGAAGAGCTCCTGAAACGCACCCAGGACCGCATGAAAAACGTGTTGCCTGGCGGCGGCGGTGGCGGCCTCGGTGTCATCGGCGTGCTCATCGTTGCCGGTGTTGTCGTGATCGGCTGGCTGGCCACGGGCTTTTATGTCGTGGACGAAGGTGAAGTCGGCGTCGAGCTGGTTCTGGGTGAAGTCAATGACCAGACCCCTCCGGGCCTGAACTACAACTGGCCTTACCCGATCGGCGAAGTTTACAAGCCGAAAGTCGAGCTGCAGCGTGAAACAACGGTTGGCACGGAAGAAAACGTGACCAGCTCCGGTGTGGTGCGCGCACGCGACGTCTCGGAAGAAAGCCTGATGCTGACGGGCGATGAAAACATCGTTGATGTCGGCTTCAAGGTGCTGTGGCGTATCAAGAACACCCGCGACGGCATCAGCCACTACCTGTTCAACATCCAGGATCCTGAAGCGACGGTGAAGGCGGTGGCCGAAAGCGCCATGCGTGAAGCGGTGGGCAGTTCGAACATCGACTCCATCCTGACCGAGAACCGCGTTGCCATCCAGAACGACGTTGTCACGCTGATGCAGACGACCCTGGACAGCTACCAGGCCGGTATCGAGATTGCCGAAGTGCAGATGCAGCGGGTTGACCCGCCGGCACAGGTCATCGATGCCTTCCGCGACGTGCAGGCGGCCCGCGCCGACCAGGAGCGTATCCGCAACGAGGCGGAAGCCTACGCCAACCGGGTCGTTCCGGAAGCGCGTGGTGAAGCGGCCCGCGTTCTGGAAGCAGCCAACGCCTACAAGGACCAGACCATCGCCGAGGCAACCGGTCAGTCCCAGCGTTTCACCAAGATCTACGAGCAGTACAAGAACGCCCCGGATGTGACCCGCGAGCGTCTTTACCTCGAGACCCTGGAAAAAGTCCTGGGTGCCAACAACAAGATCATCATTGACAGCGAGTCCTCCGGATCGGGCGTTTTGCCCTTCCTGCCGCTCAATGACCTGAACCCGCGTGGCGGCAGTGCCACGACGGCACGGACCGGAGGAAACTGATCATGCGCAGTGGAATTCTTGCCATTTTCCTGATTGGCGTGGCCGTGCTCGGCTACATGTCGATCTACATCGTCAACCCGACCCAGCAGGCGCTTGTTCTGCGACTCGGCCGGATTGTTGAAGAGCCCAAAACCGAACCCGGCTACTACTTCAAGATTCCGTTCGTTGAAAATGTGGTCTATCTCGACAAGCGCGTTCTCAACCTGAACATGCCGCCGCTTGAGCCGATCTCCTCGGACAAGAAGCGTCTCGTGGTGGATGCCTTTGCGCGCTACAAGATCTCCGATCCGGTGCTCTTCTACCAGCGTGTTGCCAATGTGCAGACGGCCAACCGCCGTCTGTCGACCCTGCTGCAGTCCTCGCTCCGGTCCGAGCTTGGCCGCACCAGCTTCGTGGCGCTCGTGCGTGACGACCGCTCCGGTGTCATGGAAGCGATCCGAAAGGACGTCAGCGCAAACGCCAAGGAACTCGGCATTGAGGTGATTGACGTGAAGATCCGCCGGGCCGACCTGCCGGATGCCAACTCCCAGGCGATTTACGCCCGGATGCAGACGGAACGCCAGCGGGAAGCCACCGAGATCCGCGCCCAGGGTGAAGAAGCTGCACGCCGGATCCGTTCGCGCGCAGATCGCGACGCGACGGTTCTGGTGGCTGAAGCGAAGCGGGATTCGGAAATCACCCGAGGTGACGGTGATGCAGAGCGGAACAAGATCTTTGCTGAAGCCTTCGGCGCCGATCCGGAGTTCTTTGCCTTCTACCGGTCCATGCAGGCCTATGAAGCCGGCCTGCGGTCGGGGGATACCAGCCTTGTGCTTTCGCCTGACTCGAGCTTCTTCCGGTTCTTCAAGGACCCGATGGGGCAGAACCTTGATCCGGCCGCCAATGACAATGGCAGCCAGGGCGTGTCCGACCGGTCGCCGTCGCTCGCCTCTCAATGAGCGAGCTGGTGACCGCACTGGGCCTGGTCCTTGTGCTTGAAGGTGTGCTCTACGCGCTGGTGCCCGGTGGCATGAAAGCCATCATGCGCAGCGCGCTGGAGACACCGGACCAGACGCTGCGCCTGACGGGCCTGATTGCGGCCGTGATAGGCGTGTTTCTTGTGTGGATCATTCGCGGATAACGAAAAGTTTTCGGGCGGGAGGGGCCAAATCCTCCCGCCCGTTCTATATTCTGGGAAACGAACCTTAAAACACCCATCGGATGCCGGCCCGTGAAAGAATGGCTGGCGATCCCACCGGCCGGGATGAGGAGAAAGCCTAATGGCTCCAAAAATTATGCGCCGTCGGATGACCCGCGTTGCAGCCGCTGCTGCGGGCATTCTGCTTGGCGGTATGGCACTGGTGCAGCCCGTCGAAACAGCCCATGCACAGGGACCGGTGTCCGTCGCCGATCTGGCGGAAAACCTTGCAGATGCGGTTGTGAACATTTCCACGGCACAGACCGTGCAGGGGCGCCGCTCGGTGCCGATGCCGCAGGTTCCGGACGGATCGCCGTTCCAGGAATTCTTCGAGGAATTCTTCAACCGGCAGAACCGCGACGACGATCAGCCGCGCCGCGTTCAGTCGCTGGGCTCCGGCTTTGTCATCGACGGCACGGAAGGCATCATCATCACCAACAATCACGTGATTGAAGGCGCCGATGAAATCACCGCCAACTTCAATGACGGCACCAAGCTGCGCGCTGAAATCATCGGCACCGATGAAAAGACCGATATCGCTGTCTTGAAGGTCGAGCCGGAAACGCCGCTGAAAGCGGTCGATTTCGGCAATAGCGACACCATCCGTGTTGGCGACTGGGTCATGGCCATCGGCAACCCGTTCGGTCTTGGCGGAACGGTCACCGTGGGCATTGTCTCGGCGCGGAACCGCGATATCAATTCCGGTCCCTATGACAATTTCATCCAGACGGATGCGTCGATCAACCGGGGCAACTCCGGTGGCCCGCTGTTCGACATGCAGGGCAACGTGGTCGGCATCAACACCGCGATCATTTCGCCGTCTGGCGGTTCAATCGGCATCGGCTTTGCGATCCCGGCCAAGACCGCCATGCGCGTTATCGATCAGCTGCGCGAGTTCGGTGAGACCCGCCGTGGCTGGCTTGGCGTGCGCATTCAGGAGGTCACCGACGAAATCGCTGACAGCCTGGCCATGGAAGAGGCCATGGGCGCGCTGGTTGCCGGCGTGACCGAGGACGGTCCAGCCGCGAAGGCCGAGATCGAACCGGGCGACGTGATCATCAAGTTCGACGGCAAGGATGTGGAAGCCATGCGGGAACTGCCGCGCATGGTCGCAGAAACCGCCATCGGCAAGGAAGTCGAAGTCGTCGTGCTGCGCAAGGGTGAGGAAGTCACCATCTCCGTGACGCTTGAGCGCCTGCAGGAAAATGAAGTCACCGAGGCGAGCGCAACCACCGAGGACGAGCCCGCGGACAAGCCGGCTGAAAAAAGCGAAGTGCTCGGCATGATGCTGGCCGAACTGGACGATGCGTTGCGTGAGCAGTTCTCGATCGAAGAAGACGTCTCCGGCGTTGTTGTCACCGAAGTCCTGTCCGGTTCGTCCGCCGAGGAAAAGCGGGTGATGGCGGGCGACGTGATCAAGGAAGTCGCCCAGGAGCCGGTGGCAACGCCGGCCGATGTCGAGGCCCAGATCAAGAAACTCAAGGAAGACGGTCGCCGCTCGGCACTGCTGCTTCTGTCCAACCCGACCGGCGACGTTCGTTTCGTACCGGTGCGGATCGAAGACCAGTAAGTTCGGTCAACGAATTTGGATCTGAGAAAGGCGCCGGAAACGGCGCCTTTTTTGCGTCAAGGCGCCACTCGGTCCCCTCTCAACCTGAGGAGGTCGGTCACGTCCGTCTCGAAGGATGGACTGCGGTTCTGCGCACCAAGCCGACAGGCGGTTCCTGGGACCAGGTCGCTCAGCCTGAAAACCGGGTCACATCCGAGACGGTTGCATTGCCGCCACAGATCACAAGGCCGATCACGGCGTCATGGGGCAAATTGGCGGCGATGCGCTGCGCTGCAGGTATCAGTGCCCCTGCCGCCGGTTCCACCCAGATGTGTTCTTTCTCGGCGAAGTCTATGACACCCTGGAAGGCTTCCCGGTCTTCCACCACGACCACCTCCCGGACCAGTTCCAGAACACACTCCAGAAACACTTTGGAAACGGTCGGAACACCAAGCGTCGATATCGCTGTGGTCACATCGATGGTGACGGGCGTGCGTTTTTTGATGGCTCTGGCCATCGAGTCAGACCCATGCGTCTCGACACCCCAGACCCTTGTCTGCGGGGACAGGGCCTTTGCCGCCGTGGCAACGCCGGAAATCATCGAGCCGCCACCGATTGTGGCAACAATGTCCGTGATCTGGGGAGCGGTTTCCAGGAATTCCAGCGCCAATGTGCCGGATCCGGCTGCGATCTGGACATCATCGCAATCGTCAATCAATGAATAGCCGTCTGCGGCGAGTTCATCCGCCCTGGCAAAGGCAGACCCGACATCCGGCGTCCAGATCACCTTTGCCCCGGCCGCTTCAATGCGCTGTGCGGATGCCACTGGAGCAGATTCAGGCAGGACGATGGTCACAGCCAGGCCCAGTGTCTCGCACACTTCCGCAAGCGCGATGCCAAAGTTCCCGCCGCTGACGGCGACAAATTGAGCGTCTTCGGCTTCGGTTTTCGTGGAGAGGAGCCTGTTCAACACGCCCCTTCGTTTGAAAGATCCACCGATTTGCAGGTTCTCGAGTTTGAGAACGGTTCGTCGTCCAAGCAGCTTTGACAGGACCGGAGCCCCGATCGTGGGGGTGACAGTCACCTTTCCGGCAATGCGATCAGCTGCGGCGCGGATATCTTGAATGGAAATCATCTTGGCATGTTTCAGTTCTGGCAGAGGATCTTCATCAAAACGGGAGGGAGCTACAAGGGGTGCCGAGGCACCGGTCATGCCCCAAACGCCAGTTGAACCCGGGAGACGTCAAGCTGTCTTCAGGGTCGAGACGTTCTTGAGAAGAGGCTCGTGCCGAAGGTGGGTGTCGAATTATCGGGAAGCGCTAGCTCGCCTTCAGCTCAGCACAAAATCCTTCTCCGCATAGCCCTGGAGATAGAGCAGGGCCGTCAGATCACCGTGATCGATCCGGAAATCGGCGGCCTCGGCGACCGCCGGCTTGGCGCGGTAGGCAACGCCGGTGCCGGCGCGCTCGATCATGGCGAGATCATTGGCACCATCGCCGACGGCCAACGTGTCTTCAAACGCGATGCCTTTTTCGGCTGCGAGAAATTCCAGTCGGGCCCGCTTGGCGTCGCGGCCCAAGATAGGCTGGCCGACCTTGCCGGTCAGTTTGCCGTCCGCTTCCAGCAGCGTGTTGGCCTGGTTCTCGTCAAAGCCGATCATGTTCGCAATCGCCTTGGTGAAATGGGTGAAGCCGCCCGAGACAAGTGCACAATAGGCCCCGTTGGCCTTCATGGTCTGGACCAGCGTGCGGCCGCCCGGCATCAGCTGGATGCGGTTGCTCAGGACGGAACCGATCGCGGAGACCGGAAGGCCTTCCAGAAGGCCGACACGCTCCTGCAGGGCCGGTTCAAATTCGATGTCTCCGCGCATGGCCCTTTCGGTGATCTCAGAGATGCGTTCCTTCAGGCCGAGTTCAGCCGCCAGTTCGTCAATGCATTCCTGGCGGATCATGGTGGAATCCATATCGGCAATGAGCAGCCGCTTGCGGCGATCTCCGTCTGCCTGCACAAAGACGTCGACGGGTTGTGAGCCGATGACGCTGCGCAGATCCTGTTCGGCAGCTCTTGCATCGGCACCTGTAAACCGGATATCGGCTGCAACACCGGGGCTGAGAACGACCGGGGCCTCTGTGGCACCCAGGGTGTCGGCGGCCCTGACGAGCAGTTCCTGATCGACAGCGGGCGCAGTCGGCGTGGACACCAAAGTGGCAACGAGAGACATGGACAGTTCCTTGGAAGGCAGCAGGACAGAAGCTTTGAACAGGCGCGTCATTCTGATAGCCGGGCCGACGGCCAGCGGCAAGTCCGCCCTGGCTCTGGATCTGGCAAAAAAGCTAAATGGGGTCATTCTCAATGCCGACTCGATGCAGCTCTATCAGGACCTTCGCCTTGTGAGCGCCCGGCCGTCGGCAGAAGAAGAGGCCGAAGTACCTCATCGTCTCTATGGCATTCTTCCGGCGTCCCAGGCCTTCTCGACCGGGGCCTGGCTGCGGCTTGTGAGTACCGAAATTGCCTCTGCCGAAGAAAAGGGGCATGTCCCGATCCTGGTTGGCGGCACGGGGCTCTATTTCAAGGCGCTGACCGAAGGCTTTGCCGAAATGCCGGAGATCCCGGAGGAGATTCGCCGTCAGGCCCGTGATCTGGCGGACCGGCAAGGTGTGGAAGGATTAAGGCAGGAACTGACCCGGCTGGGCGACAAGACCGCTGCTGCGACACTTTCCGATCCGCAGCGTCTCGCCCGGGCCCTGGAGGTGCTGATGGCCACGGGCAAGTCGCTCGCACATTGGCAGAAGGCGCATCAGGCGCCGCCATTGCTGCGGCCGGAAGTGTGCTGCCGGATCGTGCTGGCACCGCCCCGGCCCTGGCTGCACGCGCGCATTGCGCAAAGGGCGGAGCTGATGCTGGCAAAGGCCGGTCAGGCCGAAGTGCGTTCGCTCCTGGAGAAGGACCTTTCGAACAAACTTCCAGCGATGCGAGCCATCGGAGTCGCTGAAATCGGCGCTTTTCTGGCTGGAGAAGCCGATTATTCAGAAACGCTCCACAGGCTGACTGTTGCAACGCGGCAATACGCCAAACGTCAGGAAACCTGGTTCCGCAACCAGATGAGCGATTGGCAACGGGTTGATCCGTCGGTCGGAATCAATCTGGAAAACTGGCAAGGCATATTTTTCGGATAGGTGGTTAACATAACAAGTGTGCGCTGCAGCGTGGAGTATCAGGTTAACCTGTTGGTAATACGAATTTATTTTTTCCGATTTTGTTCTTATACTTTTGTCTGCCATCGGGTTGGCACAATTCAGGGTTATATGAATCGCCCTGTCTGCAATCGTTTCGAGAATGAGGCGGTGGCGGTCAAACAGACTTCAGAACCAGGGAGGACATGGTGCAGACGATTTATCTCGAATGCGGCGCAGTGCGGCTTGTCCCTTTTTCGCCGGCGGATATTCATCTCGTCAAAGACCTTCATTCCGACCCGTATGGAAACCGATGTCACGAATTCTCCAGCAATTGCACGGTCGTTGATGCGGCCGAGCTGGTGCGTACGGCTCTGCAGAACCAGGACGACCTCGGTTTCGCGAAGTGGAAAGCGGTTTCTCCGGACGGCGACTTTTTAGGCTGGGCAGGGTTCACACCGGTCGCCGAGACCTCCGAGATCAGCCTGAACTATTGCCTGCGCAACGACGTGCTCGACGCGGATCCGGAATTGCCGACCCGTCTGTGCGCTGCGCTGTCGGGCTGGTTCTTCGAAAACACCTATTTCTCGCATCTTGTTGCCGTCGTTAGGACCGATAACCGCCTCATGCGTGATGTCGTCCTGGATGCGGGTTTCTATCATCGCGAAAGCAAGGTGATTGATGGCATGCAGGCGGATGTGTTCCAGCTGCTCAGCCCATCCATGCAATCCTATCTCATGAGTGCATAGGCAGTGCACCGGCGCCTGTTGGCGCCAGGTTATTTGCCTGGGACCGTGTTCGTCACGGTCCCTTTTTTTGAAAGTGTTCATTTTGATCAAACCTGTATTGGAAACGGCGCGGCTGCGCCTGATGCCATTCACCGAAGATGATTTTCTGAAACTGCAGGAGCTGCATTCCGACCCTGAGGTCAATCGGTACCTGTCGCCGGGACCGGTAATCATGAGCCCGGAGGAAGTGCACCAGCGCTTGAAAAACTACGCCGAGGATCACGTCCAGTCGGGCATCTCGAAATGGAAACTGGAGACCCTTGACGGCCGTTTTGTCGGCCGCGCCGGGTTTTCCTGGCAGTCGGATCCGGATGGGTATGAACTGGGCTACAGTCTGAAGAGATCGGCCTGGGGCAGGGGATATGCGACCGAGATCGCATCTGCGCTAGTCGCCTGGTTCTTCGACAATACCGACCAGGATCATCTCATCGCCTATGCGGTGCGGGAGCATGGGGCCTCCCAGAAGGTCATGGAGAAAGCAGGCATGCGCTTCTGGCGGGACATGGACATAAACGGGCTTGCCTGCCGGTTCTACCGAGTGGACAGGGCGAGGGCCTGATCAAGATCGTGCGTCGCCCTGACCCTCCAACCGGAAAGTCCCGATCGTGATACACCCTGTGGTGCAGACAGACCGGCTGCGACTGATGCCATTTTCCGAGGACGATTTGCCCGCGCTTGTCGCGCTGCACGCCGATCCGGAGGTCAACCGTTTCCTGGCGCCAGGTCCGGTCGCACTCCAACCCGGCGACGTGCGTGACCGTCTTGACCGGTATCTGGAAGACAACCGGCGGCACAAGATCACCGGCTGGAAGCTGGAGACACTGGACGGCGTTCTGATCGGACGGGCGGGTTTTTCCAAGCTGAAAGATCCCGAGGGTTATGAACTTGGCTACGTGCTGCAGAGAAAGGCCTGGGGTGCCGGCTATGCAACAGAAATTGCCTGTGCCCTGGTTGCCTGGTTCTTTGAAGAAACCAGTGAACCGCAGCTGTTTGCAACGGCGGAGCAGGCGCATGATGCGTCGATAAGGGTGTTGCAAAAAGCCGGGCTTCACCTCTGGCAGGATCGGGAAATCGATGGGATTGCCTGCCGGATTTTCCGGCTAACGCGTCGCCAGTTCCTGAAAGGCGCTAACGCATCACTCTCCCGGGCCGGTGCGCCTGAAAGCCGTCTTTAGCCTTTTGGAAGGGAACCGCCCGTCGCGGCTGCCAGGGCCACTGGCAGCGCGGCAGACGTCACTGTTTCCGCGAGCTGGTCATCGGACAGCGCCCGGGCGGTCGTCAGGGCACCGATCAGGACGCTCAGAAAGGCCCAGGCGCGGTTCAGGCGCAGCGCGTCGGTGTCCCCTGGCAGGCCTTTGGCGATGAGCGCCGCAATCGTTTCCATTTGCTGGTCGTAAAGAGCGCGTGTTTCCGGCCTGGCGCGGGCCACGTCCGGCGACATGGCGGTCATGGCACAACCGCAGGCCCTGTCCTTGCGATGGGCGGCTCCAAGATAATACCGGGCAAAGGCCTCCACCCAGCCCGCACCATGCTGATCCTGGTAGGTCGGCACAGTCTCGATCACCTCGTTCAGGCCAAGCTCCAGTGCTGCGTGGAAAGCTCCGTCCTTGGACCCAAGATGGGCGTAGAACGCCCCGGATGTTGCGCCCGCCGCCTTTGCGATCGCGTCCACGCCAACGCCGGAAAAACCTTCGCTGCGAAACGCCCGGCTGGAGGCGTTCAGGAGTGCGCGATGTGTCTCCGCCTTGCGTAGCTGCTGTTTTGCCATGCTGTCCGCTCTTTCATAACGATCGTTATTTGATTCTTGACAAAATAACGATCGTTACATAAATAAGCCTCGCAACCAAATATAACGAACGTTATATTTCTTGAAGGGAGCAGAACCATGCCACTTGCACTGAACTACACGGAAGGTGTCCTGACCGAGGAAGCCGGCCGGTTGGCCGGAAAGAAAATCACCGACGCTTTCCTGAAATGGCACGGCCTTGCCGGCAACGCCGTCATGACGCCCAACGTCACCATGCAGATCCAGGCGCTGCCGCATGGTGGAGCCCTCTCCGGGGGCGAACCGGTCAAGGGCGCCTGGCTGGAATGCAAGACACCGTCCTTTGCCCTGGCCGACCGGGACATCCAGGTCGGCTTCTTCAAGGAGGCGACCGACATCATCGCCGATGCCGCCGAGGGGCGGCTGCCGCGGGAGAAGATCTGGTCGAACCTTGTTCACACGGTGGACGGGACCTGGAACCTGGACGGCGAGGCGATGACCAATCAGCAGCTTTCCGAGCGCCTTGCCAAAGGCTGAGTGTCAGACAGAATTCAAGGGATCAAACACATGAAAACGTTTCGAACCACACTGGCGGCAGCTGCTGCCATGATGATGACGGCTCTGCCTGCCATGGCCGACGACTGCCTGGAGATCGGAGGCGCCGCCATTCCGAATTTCTTTGCCGAAGGCGAGGGAAAGCCGGTGATCATCTCCGCGACGCTGATGGGGTCGGTGACCAATGCGTCCGGCAAGATCCTGGAGCAGCGCGTCACGGAAACCGGACTTGAAATGGAGATGGAACACTATTTCGGCCGCGCGGACGGTGGAGCGATATACACCAAAGATGTCGGCATCCTGACCGCGGTTCCAGGCAGGCCTGGTCGCTACATGATTGAAATCAGTTATGATGTTCAGGAAGGCTAGGGGCGGGGCACATTGTCCGACTATGGCGGCAGCTTCACCAGCTACGGCCCGGTGGATCTGCGCAATCCGCAGGATCTGCAGGGCCTGGTTCGCTATTCCGGTGAACTCTGCAAGTGACCGGTCAGAGGAGAGGGGCCGTGTTGCGGCCCCTTTTCCGGCAAAGGGAGCTTCAGATCCCGATCGACTTTTTCAGTCCGGCAAGAAAACGCGCCAATTGCCGTGGCCGGGTAAAAATGTAGCTCTTGCCGGCAAATGAGTGGATGCCCGCAAGGTCTTTCTCGCGGTGGTCTTCCCTGTAGTTCAGAACGAAACGGAAAAACGGCCAGTCGATCCGTTCAACACAGCCTTCGGGCAATTCGCCTCCGCGGGATTTGCCGTGTCCGAACAAGGTGCGCCGCGCCACTCTCGTGGCACACAGCAGGGTGGAAAAATCCAGATAAATCAGCGTGTCCGCTGCCGCGAGGCGCAGGTCGAGCGTGTCGGCAAAGTTGCCGTCCATGATCCAACGAGGCCTGGCGACCAGTTCCTGAATGGTCGCGCGCCAGGCTGCCTTTGTCGGATGTTGCCAGCCCGGCAGCCAGTAATGGCTGTCCAGGTGAATGACCGGCAGCCCGGTCAGCTGGCCGAGTGCGCGTGCAGCCTGTGACTTGCCGGAGCCCGGGCAACCGGCAATCAGGACCCTGTTCATGTTCTGGGCAGTCAGTTCTTGCTCCAACGCCCGCCTCTTCCTGGTTCCAGGCAATCAGGATCGGCCGATAGCACAGCGGATGTTCCTGGGGCGAAGCCGATGGGCGCTGGAAAACGGCCGTTCCAGTATTTTTCATAGCATTTCAGCAGCCCCCCTGTCAGGGGGGGGCGGATGGAGCAACCCGACCGGTCAGATCCCCTTGTGAAACCGCCCGGCAATTTCTTCGGAGAGTTCTGGAAGAAGCGTTGCCCAGTGACCGGCCCTCGGAGAGCGGATGACATCAAGGCTCGGATACCAGATGCTGCGACCCTCTTCTGAAAACCAGTACCAGGGCGCGACACGCGGGACGAGTGCCAGGCCGGGCGTTCCGGAGGCGCCCGCCGCATGCAGTATGATGCCGTCCGGACCGACGACATAATCCAGCACCTGCACCAGTGCCGCCAGATCTTCGAGCTGTTCGATATGACGACCGGCGTCGATGATACCCTTGTGGCCGGCGAGCTGGGACCGGCTGTGGTCCCAGATGGTGCTGACCAAGGTTCCGGGCAACGGAGGCAGGCCGGAGAGCAGGCTGTCCAGGGTCAGACCGGGCGGGGCTTCATTCCAGGCGATCCCGATCCAGGGTCTGGGATACTCCGACAAGGCGTCGCGCCACCGTCGCAGGCGATCTTCGCGCGCCGGCAGATAAGGCGTGGACCCCGTCAGACCACCACGCATTTGAGCCGGCACGGCCAGCAGACCAGAGACCGGAAAGGTCCCTGATATCGCGGGTTGCAGCTGGTTTGTCACCTGGGTATCGCTCGGCAGAAAGGTGTCGAAACCGAACAGCCGCACAAGACCGGCCAGAGTTGCCGCACCAATCACGGGCGTTTGCGTTCCTTGTCCGGCGGCGCTGATAAACCGGGCCATCACCATGAATTCCAGGTTGCTCAGACCGGGATCGACCACCATCGCCGAAGAGCGGAGATGGTTCGCCAGCGCCTCCTCGTCCGGCTTCTTGGCCGCATCCGAACCCGACAGATTGAGCACCTCTGGCAGCCTGTCCAGCTGACCCGTTGCAAGATACGTTTCCCGGAGCACGCTCAACAGCCGGGCCCTGTCGGGCTCTTCCAGCCGGTCGCTGTTGCCAAGCAGCGGTTCCAGAAGTTGCAGGGTCTTTTCCGGTTCCCCGGCCAGACCGTAGGCGGTTCCAAGCGTCAGAACGGCTTCCATGCGGTTCTTCGACGCCTTGGCAACCGGTGCGAAATCCCGCAGGGCTTCTTCGGCCTCACCGCGCTCTGCCTTGATCCGGATGTAACAGAGCCAGGCGGGCATGGAGTCCGGAAACAGTGTCTTGACCCGGTCGGCAAACCGCAACGCTTCCGTCAACTGGCCGGTTGCCGCGGCATTGTTGGCGAGCGCCAGCAGGTATTCCGGGTTGGCCGGATCCTGCAAGTGTGCCTTCTGGAGAAATCCAGCGGCTTCCCCGTGATCCGCCAGGACAGTCAGGAGCTGACCGACAAGAGCGTTGAGAGCAGCATCGTCGGGATCAAGCGCATGGGCCTCGCGTGCCGAGGCAAGAGCGGGGGCAAACAGACCGATCGAGAAGTAGAGCCGGGCGATGCCATGCAGGATGTCCTGGCTTTCTGTCTGCGCTCGAACGGTATTCAAAAGGACTTCCACGTCGGCGAGGGCGCCGGCAGCAGCCAGTAATTCGGCTTTGAGCAGTGCAGCCTGGACATGATGGGGATCGATCGCCAGAGCCCGATCAGCCAGACGCTCCGCCTCGCCGGGATTGTCGCCTGCGAGGGCCACTTTTGCGGCAAGGGCCAGGAAACCGGCATCCCGCTCGCTCTGCGCTGTTGCCTTTGTCAGAAGAGACTGGGCCGATTGCAGGTCGCCTCTGGCAAGGCTTGTCTCGATCAGGCCGGTGAGGGCTTCCGGATGTCCGGGGGAAATGTCGAGGATGCTTTCAAACAGCAAGGCTGCGTTGTCATGCCTGCCGGCGGCCGCGTGGTCGCGCGCTGCCTGAAGTCTGTCATCCACCAGAAGCATTGTTTACCCTGTCGCCGTGTTCCTGCTGCAGCTCAGCCGATGCTGACACGTTCGGCATCAAGACGAACATCTTCCTTGGCGGTGATCAGAGACACGTCGCTGTTCTGCGTGGCGACACTGTCGATGTTCTGAACCAGAATACCGGCCTTGAGCGTCTCGGTTTCCTTGATCGCACTGCTGCGGCTCTGTGCGGTCGTGGTGATTGTGCGGGCATTGACCATCTTGTCGACATAGGTCTCAAGGGACCGGCTGAAATTGGTCACCAGCTGCTTGCCGGTCTGCATCAGGCTTTCGGTCAGGACAGTCAGCCGGCGGGCGCTCACCTTCACGTCCGGAGCAGAGAGAGCGAGGCTGCCCTTGGTGGTCAGGGCAACATCCTTTGCACCTGTCACGCCGATTTCAGCCGTGACGGTGGCTTCCCGGGCCAGAACGGATAGCATGAAGGACTGCTCGGGGCCGCTATAGACCAGAACCGTGTCGCCAATGACCGGTGCCAGCAGACAGCTCGTGGCCTGAACCGCATGGATCTGTTCGCCCGTGTCCAGCGTCACCATGGCTTCCACTTCTGTAAGCAGTGCCTTGACCGTCCCGGTCTGAAGTCCGGCGCTCGCGGCAGGGTCCTGCTGTGCTGTTTTTGCGACCGGTTCCATTTGGCTCTGGGTCTTCGGGGTCATGAGCAGCTCACTGTCTTCAAATGGTGTGTCAAGTCTATCAGATTTCGGTGGAACCGAGAGGCCGTCGGTCCAGGTTGATCAACTCAGGCACAGGACTCGAATCTGTGACGGAGAAAGGGTCAATCCGACGGAGTTCGGCGACAGGCCATTTTGAGCGGTCGGGTCCATCAGCGAACGGGTCGCGGGCATGCATTGGAAAAACAGTTTGAATGAGCCCAGAATGTTGCGGCTGTTGGAACACACCATGCCGGAGGCGACACCGGGACCGGGGCCACTGATCGTGACCGGGGCAATGTTTGCCATGTTATGCACCGGCGTGCACATGACATAGGTGCGAAGACATGTCGGGATCTCGGTCGCGCGCATGCCCATGGACATCAGCGGTATCGGCATGGGACCGGCTGGCGTTGTTTGCAGGTAGACATCGGGGACCGAGAAATCCATGCCCGGCAGAGGTCCCTGGGTGTTCACGAAAGGCATCAGAGGTTCTCTCCTGTGGCCGGGGTTTCGCCATGCAGGGCGACCCGGTCTGTCCGGTACAATTCTGCAATCAGTCGTTCAGTGTCGGTTTCTATGCGACTGCCCGATGTGCCGAGCATCACAGTTTGCTCGGTTTTAGCGCCGTGAAACTTGGTGTTGTAAAAGCGGCCTGCCGTCAGTGAGGCGCCGGACAGGTCCGCATGCGAGAGTTCAGCCTGGGCGAGGTCACACTCGTCGAAGAGTGCCGCCCGGCAATCGGCTTCCAGAAAGACGGCGGAGAACATCTGAGACCTGTTGAAACGGGCCGCGGACAGGCCTGCGCCGGCGAAATTCGCCAAAGACAACTGGCTTCCGGACAGGTCGACACCGTCCAGCTTGCTGTTTGTGAATCCGGTCGTGTTGGCCGTGACACCTTTCAGGCTGGCACCTTCAAAGTCGCACTCGGCGAACACCGACGCTGTCAGGTTCGCACCGTCCATCCGGGTGCCCTTGAACGCGCCCTTGTGGAATGTGCAATGCTGCCAGGACTGGCCGGCAAGATCGAGGCCGGAGAGGTTCGCGTCGGCAAACAGGGCGATGTCGATATGCGCCCCGGTAATGTCGACCGGCCGCAGGTCGGCTTCACTCAGCATGAAATTCGACAGGGTCGCGTTGGCAAAACTGGCGCCCTTGATGTCCGGCGCGATCATGGCGGCCCGATAGAAGCTGGTGCCCGAAAAATCGGCGTTGGACAGGTTCGGCTGCGCGAAGGAAATCTCGGTGAAGGTGCTGCCCTCAAAGGCGCAACCACTGGCATCGCCGCCGACAACCTGAAGCCGTTCAACGTGAGTGTCCCGCAGCTGTGCTCCCGGCAGGTCGCAGCCGACAAGCTGGGTGTTGTAGAGATTGCAGCGGTTGAACGTTGCTGCATTCAGTTGACAGGAAACGATCTGGGCCTCGGACAGGTCGGCGCCTGAGAAATCGCAGCCCGTGAGGTTGCAGTCGATGAAGCGGATGCCGCTAAGGTCCTCACCCGCGAAGGAGTGACCCGCCGCATCGCGCATCATGATCGGCTGTTCATGAGCGTGAAAGGCCAGAACGTCTTCGCGCGATATCGGCTTTCTGTCTGGTTTGTCAGGCATGGCTCTGTTGCTCCATCAGGGTCAGTCCCAGATTTGCGCCGGTCAGATCGCAACCTGCCAGTTTGGTGTCCAGAAGGTTTGCTGCATAGAGATTGGCCGCCCGCATCGAACAATTCCGCAGATCCGCGCCAGTCAGCGCCGCCATGAACAGATTGGCGCCAAAGAAGTCGCTGCCCTGGAAGTTGGATTTTCCGAACATCGAATTGCGAAAGGCTGCCAATCGGAAGTCGTTGCCTTTCAGGTCGCAGGCATTGAAAAAACAGGTATCCCCTTTCGCCCGCAGGAAGCAGCACTCTTCCATTTTCGCGGTGTTGAAGGAGCTTTCCTTTGCGTCGAGCCGGTCAAAACGGGCCCCGGTCAGATCGCAATTGCCCATGAAACCGACGGAGAGCCATTTGCCGTTCCGGCCGTCGGCTCCCGCTGCGTTGACTTCCACAAAACCGATCCGTTCCAGGTCGCTGCCGGTCAGGTCCAGACCCGTCATCGGCACCATGACGAACATGGTGCGGAGGATTTTGGAAGAGGGCAGGCCAATGCCGTCGGCACTTCCGGACAGGAACTGGCAGTCGGTGATCCGGCTTTGCGTCAGTTCGACATTGTCCAGCGTCGTTTCGATGAAGCGAACCTTGTCCAATTCGACGTTACTGCCTGCAGTTCCGGAGAAATTGGCCTGAAAGATCATCAGATCAACGAGCCTGGCCCTGTCCAGACGCATGTTCTTGGCGCGCACCCGGCTGAGATTGGCATGGGTCAGGTCGGCCCTGGTAAAATCCGTCCCGTCGAGCGTCGCACCGGTAAAGACAGCGCCGGTCAGGTCGGCACCGGCAAAACTGGCTCCGGTCAGATCGGCTCTTTCAAAAAACGTGTCGGTCAGGTCCAGTCCGCTGAAATCAACGCCGCGCAGGTCTGCGCCGGCCAGGTCTGCGCCGTGGAACGCGTGACCGGCCTTCAGCTTTTCCGCGATCAGGGTGCCGAGGCGCACCGGCACGCCTTCCGGCAGGGGATCAAGCGGAAAAAGAGGTGTTGGCGACTGGTGGCGGGCCATGGCCATGTTCTCGTCGACCGTGACGTCGGCTTCTTCAAGCCTTGCCATGGTCATGTCAACAGCCGCGGGAACCGCGTCGGACGGGGATTGTCCGGCCGCGGGTTGCATCGCTCCGGTATCGGCCTCGGCAGCCTTGCCCATCAGCGCGTCCAGCATGTCGTTGAACGTGTCCTTGGCCACCGGAAGCGATCCGGTCTGGCTCAGGGTCTGGTCCAGTTGCGTTTCCAGAGCGCCCTTGTCGAGCCCGTCCAGGCTGGCGCCTGCCTTTTGAACGTCATTGGTTGCCTGGGTATCGGTGTTCAGCTGGTCGAGACCGACAAGGTCCATATCACTGAGCGCCTGCCGGAGATCCGCCAGAATGCTGCCTTCCGGCTGGCGCAACGCGCGGGCCACCGCCTTGTCGTATGCCACCTCGATGTCATCCTGAGAGGCGCCTTGCGGTTCACCGAACAAGTCGGCGAGGCCGTCAAGGGAAGGTTCGAGGCCGGCGGTCGCATCCGCCCCCGCGTCACTGGACGTCTCCCGCTGCGTTTTCAGTGCGTTCAGCTGACTGCTGAGCTGGTTCAATCCGTCGACAAGGTCCGGATCCAGTTCAACATCCGCATACCGTTGGACCAGGTCATCGTCGACAATCGGGGTTTCGAGATTGGCCGGCAGGCGTCCTGAAGGGGCGGCGGCAACAACGGCCCGCCGCTGCAGCTCGGCGCGCACCATTTCCCGGTCGCGTTTTTCCAGAAGCGCTTCTTCCACGGCCTTGACGTCGTCCAGCAGGGCGGCGACGTCCAGTTCACCTTTTTCCAGGTCTTCGCGGGTTGGCTGGGCAATCAGGGGCAGGTCGTCGGCGATGCCGGATTGCTGCTCAGGGAAGATGTCCTTGGGCAGGCCTTCGTCCTCGAGCATCTTGCCGATGGCCCAGTCCTGATTGTCCTTGAACTTCTGACGGTCGGCTGCCGCCTTGTCGAGCTTTGCCTGCTGCCGTTCGTTCCAGATGGCGGCATCAATTTCGGGCATCAGCTGATAGTCGGCGAGCGCGTATTTGTGGCCGTCTTCCTTGGACCGGCGTTTCCGGTGAATATCCGCGTAATAGGCGTGGTCGCGCGACGTCTGCCCGGTTTCTTCCACCGCGACCATGATCGAGGCGATGTCTTCTGCAAACCGGTCTTCGGCCCGAATGAGACCACGGAATGTCAGGACAGCCTTCTGCACATTCGGGAACAATGTGACGGTGTCGCAGCGCATGCCGGTTTCATGCAGGGAGCCGTCCTTCACCAGCTCGTAAAAACAGCGCGCCGTCACATACGGCAGCTGACCGCCGACCGTTGTTTCTCCGCGTGACATACCGGAGATCGCAAAGCTTTCCCCCCCGTTGAAAAACGCGTCAAATCGCTGATCATGCGGTGCTTCGCAGTGATAGAGCGGGTTGAAATCTTCGGGTTTCAGCGGTGAGACCTTGTCGATCCAGTGCTGGTCGTAGGTGCCAAGCAAGGTGATCCGTGCCGGATCATCCGCTGCGATCGGACCAAAATGGACCGGCGTGGGCCGATCTTCTATGGACTTGATCAAACGCGCGGGATTTTCAACGTTGGGAAGCGGGGCATCAAAGCCGGATTCCACAAGAATGGAGGCCCCATACCCCTTGCCGCGCGGATTGTGGGCAAAACCCTGGCCTCCAAAGGCCTGAATGTCGCCGATCGGCATCTTCAGGAACGGCGTCGGCCGGCTCATCTGGACGCCCTCGTCGGTCAGGCGCCAGAACCGGTCACCGAAGACGGCCAGCTTCTTTTGGAAAGACCCGAACCGGGCGGTGACTTCGACACCCTCGACAGGGGCTTCCGTGGGCGACAGCGCACAGCCGGCGATGATCAGTTCCGCCTTCGGCTTGGCCTGACCCTTGTCGAAGATGGCGCCGTTCGGCATTTGCTCGGCGACCATCGGCCAGAGCGCCTGTTCGGTGAGGAAGCGCTTCGGATCCGAAAAATCAAACAGGGCATAGGCAGAGACGGTGGTCAGGGCACCGTCCCGTGACAGCTCTGTCTGCTGGGCCACGGAGATCCGCGAGGGTTTTATGATTGCTGGCAAGCTGCTCTCTCACCGTCGTCTGTTTGTCCTTGGGCCAGCCGCAAACGCCCGGAGGCTTGACGGCAGGCCATGCATTATACGGGGAGACCGGTTCAGACGTAACAGCTGAGGTTGCCGAGCTTGACGTCACAGCCGAAGTTCTTGAGTTCCGCCTGGACGCTCTGGACATGCAGTTCCTTGCGCTTGGCTTCAAGCCGGGTCGCCTCGGCTTTCAGACCCTGCAGGCCGACCATGATCTCGTCCCATTCGGCAGAGCAATCAGTGGCACCGAACTTGGCCGTCAGTTTTTTCATGACGATGCCCTTCAGGTCGATCTGGGTGCCCTTCCAGTTCAGTGAGACCCAGTCGGACAGGAAGTTGAACTTGTCGAACTGCATGCGCACACCGTAGACGGATTCCATGATGCCACCGTAATAGGTGGTCATGTTGAACCCGTAGGTGCTGTTGAAATCCCAGCCGAATTTGTGGGTTTCGTAGGAGTCCTTGTACTTGATCAGGTGCCACTTCTCATAAGTGTGCTTGGACTTGCCTTTGATGTCGCGGTCTTCTTCGTCGCATTCGACCTTCAGCTTCTTGGCGCAGGTCACCGTCATGTTGCCGGTTTCGGTCGTCAGGGCGTAGTTGTTCTGGACCGCGTGAGACATGTCCCCATTGACATCCATCGTGTGGCTGCCGTTGGTCTTCTGGTGATAGTTCCCGGTTTCCAGGTACATGCGCTCGGCGGCCTTCACGAGGACGCGGCCGTCGCAGGACATCATGATGCCCTCGGCACCGCCGGCGGCATTGGTATAGACGGAACTGTCATTGCCTTCGTCGGTGATATGCTGCGCGGGGAACAGGTCGCTCTGATGATTGTGATCAAAGACCCGTTTTTCGACGTCGGAATACTCTCCGAGCCGCAGGAAGGCACCGACATTATCGGTTGAAGCGGAATTGCTGTTGGACGGAACGAGGTAGAACATCGTCCGGCGGGCAGGGGGGGCATTGTGACCGTGGGGGCGTCGAGCCATCGGTATGTCTCCAAGTGTCTTTTTGTTCTGTTGGAACTTGTCAGCCCTGCAGCAGTCAATTCCTTGTTGGTCGGGTGCGGAAGGTCCGCGTCTTGCAAGCCGGCGCTTATGTCACAGAACCGCACCATATCGTAGAGTGATAGTGCGGAAAGGGTTAAGGTCCGGTTCGCTTTCTGTGTGGCACCCGAGCCAGGGTCAGTACATATATCCTTCGTTTATTCGGCACATTTACCGTGTGACCGATGCCCCATCGTCGTCACATGGCTGTAACATTGCACTTGATCACGCCATTGGTAAATTTCAAGAGGCTGAAAAATCCCGACCACAAAAAAATAGCCGTCGAAGATCTTTCCGGCTGACACACCAGGGAACTCCGCGATGCCGACAAGGGTGCGCAGCGATCCTCAAGGCCGTGTTTTCATGAGGTTCCCGGCCAAAGGAAAGCCCCCGCAGCGTCTACCTGAAAGGCACGGCTGCAGGGGCTGACGGTCCGTTAAGCCTGTTTGGCAATTGCGGGCGGTTATACCGCCTGCAGGGCGCCCGGGTTGCCGGTCTGCTGGCGCAGGGCCAGTTTGTTCATGGCCGAGACATAGGCACGGGCGGAGGCGACCAGCGTGTCGGTGTCCGCGCCCTTGCCGGTGGCGATCCGTCCTTCAGCTTCCAGGCGCACGGAGACTTCCGCCTGTGCGTCCGTGCCTTCAGTGACCGCGTGCACCTGGTAGAGCGACAGGGTCGCTTCATGCGGCACGATGCCCTTGATGGCGTTGAAGGTGGCGTCGACCGGGCCGTCGCCCGTGGCTTCCTTGGTGATGTGCTGGCCGTTGACATCCATGGTCAGGATGGCTTTCTGTGGGCCGCCGGTGCCGGCAATCACGGTCAGTGCGATCACCTTGGTGCTTTCGCCCAGGATGTTGATCTCGTCCTCGACCAGAGCCTCGATGTCCTCGTCATAGACATGCTTCTTGCGGTCGGCCAGGTCCTTGAAGCGGCGGAAGGCGTCCTGCAGGGCGTTGTCGCCCAGTTCGAAGCCCAGTTCCTTCAGCTTGTCGCGGAAGGCATGGCGGCCGGAATGCTTGCCCATGACCAGCGACGTTGCTTTCACGCCGACGTCTTCCGGGCGCATGATCTCGTAGGTCTCGGCATTTTTCAGCATGCCGTCCTGGTGAATGCCGCTCTCGTGGGCAAAGGCGTTCTTGCCGACAATAGCCTTGTTGTACTGGACGGCGAAGCCGGAGGCGCCGGCGACCATCTTGGACGCACGCACCATGAATTGCGGGTCGATCTGGGTGGCGTAGGGCAGAACGTCCGCGCGGGTGCGGATTGCCATGACGATCTCTTCCAGCGCCGCATTGCCGGCCCGTTCGCCGAGGCCGTTGATGGTGCATTCGATCTGGCGCGCGCCGCCGGCGACGCCTGCCAGGGAGTTGGCAACCGCCAGCCCCAGGTCGTCATGGCAATGGACGGAGAAGATCGCCTTGTCGCTGTCCGGCACGCGTTCGCGGATCTGCTCGAACATGGCCTTGTATTCTTCCGGCGTGGCATAGCCGACGGTGTCCGGCAGGTTGATGGTGGTGGCGCCGCACTTGATGGCCGCTTCCACGCAGCGGCACAGATAGTCGATCGGTGTGCGGGTCGCGTCCATGGCGGACCATTCGACATCGTCGATCAGGTTGCGCGAGCGGGTCACCGTGTCGGTGATGATCGACAACACTTCCTCTTCGGTCTTGTTCATCTGGAACTTCAGATGGATCGGAGAGGTCGACACGAACGTGTGGATGCGGCCCTTGCCGGCGTGTTTGACGGCTTCGCCGCATCGGTCGATATCGGCGTGGATGGCGCGGGCCAGACCGGCAATCACCGAGTTTTTCGAGCGGCGGGCGATTTCGCTGACAGCTTCGAAGTCGCCGTTTGATGCGATCGGAAAGCCGGCTTCGATGATGTCGACGCCCATGTCGTCGAGAATTTCGGCAATCTGCAGCTTCTCTTCCAGCGTCATCGATGCGCCGGGCGATTGTTCGCCGTCACGCAAGGTGGTGTCGAAGATCCTGATCTGGTCCTTCTCGGAAGTGGTCGTCATGATGTTTCGTCCCTGGCTTGGATCGGCGCTTAAAGGCGGTATTGGGCTGGCGGGCGCGATCCGATTGTCGTGATGCGGTTTTGAAAAACTCTCCCCTAAGTGCCCGTTCCGCTGAAGATCACGCGGAGCAGCCGACGCTCAGGGGCATCTAAGAAGGAGGAGATCGCCAAGTAGGAGGAGGCCGCCGCGCTGGGTCAGCGCGATCGCAGAAGAACCGGAAATGTCGCGAGCCGCGATCATGGGTCTGCCTTGGGCCTTTGGTCGTCTTCAAACTGGTCGTCCGTCAAAGGTGGCGCAAAAGCGTGACCCGACGGTTAACGGGTTCTGTTCATAAGTCAGCTTGGAAAATGTTGCAACCGGCTTTTGCCGGGCTGTCCTCAGGCGATTTCGCGCAGCAATGAGATGTGACCCATGTGCAACGGTGTCTCTTTTTGGCATCTGGGACCAGTGTTGCCGGTTGATGCCGGCACGTCTGGCCGGTATGTAACCGCCATCCCGCGCCACCAATGCGGCGTAACGAGGAGACATGCATTGCTGGATTTAGACACCCTGCCGGGTCTGCGCTTCGCCGCCTTCCAGTCTCTGCCGTAAACACATTCCCATGTGCTGCGGTCGGGACAGGATCCGAGACGACCGCGTAACCCTCAAAACTGAAGATACCGACTGGAACTCGCATCGGGTGAATGACCCCGGTGGCGATCCGATCTGGGTCATGGGACGATCATGAACGAATATCAATTGGTGAAGGCCATGCTGCTCCATGTGAGCCGCGGGCTTTCCGAAGAGGCCCCTTTGGCAAAAGCGCTGAAGGACTGGTGCCTCGACAATCTGGTCTGGCTTGACCTTGGCATTCGCAAGCGCGAGGCCAAGAACTGGGGCAATCTGCAAGAAGTGCTGCAGGGCTGGCGACTGCCTGAAGCGCCGGCACCCTATGTCATGGAGATCGCCGACACGCTGGCCGAACTTCTCGGGCTGGACACGGAAAACAGCACCTTGCTGGCCCTGCTGATCGGTTGCGACCGGCTGCCGAAACTACAGAGCCTGTCGGAGGCGGTGACGGCAAAGGGCGTCGACCTGCCGGTGCTACTGGCAGAGCTGTGCGGTGTCTCGGCGCACGAGTCCTTGCGCTTTGTCCGGCGCAGCCCGGTGTTCCGGCTTGGTTTGATCGGATTTCAGGTCTGCCGCTCCGGGGCGGTTGCCGTCGATATCAAGTGGACGCTTGAAAGACTGCTCGACCGGGCGCCGAGCCAGGGTGACGAATTTGTCGATGCCCTGATCGGTCCGCGTCATCAGACCAGCCTGTCCCTAAAGGATTTCGCCGAAGTCCCGGACGTGTCTTTCCTTGCAAGCCTGATCACCGGCGCCGTCAGGGAAGGCGCCAAGGGCGTCAACATTCTTGTCTACGGACCGCCCGGCACGGGCAAAACGGAACTCGCCCGTGTGCTCGGCGCCGAGGCGGAGCTGCGTCTGCATGCCGTTGGCGAGGTCGATGACGATGGCGAGGAACCGACGCGCTACGACCGGGTCAGTGCGCTCCTGTTGGCGCAGCGTGTGCTGAAGGACAAGAAAGAGGCCGTGCTTCTGTTCGATGAAATGGAGGATTTCATCGGCGATGCCCAGCCAAGCCCGGGCGATTTCATGATGCGCCGGGACGGCAGCAAGGTTTTCATCAACCGGATGCTGGAAAACAACCCGGTTCCGGTCATCTGGACGACCAATGCCGTCGGCAACATGGATGACGCCATCCTGCGCCGGATGAGTTATGTGCTGAAGATGGACTATCCGACGCGCAAGGCTCGCCGGCGCATCGCGGAGACGATCTGCAAGGACGAGCAAGTTGCCTTTTCGAAGGACATTGCGGCGCTTGTTGAAAGCGCTGAAGAGACGACCACGATCCTGCGCAACGCTGCCAGGGCGTCGAAGCTGGCCGGTCAGGACGGCAATGTCGAGCAGGCCGCCACGGCTCTGGTCAAGACGCTGCGCGGTGGTGTGCTGCCGAACAACAATGCTCAGGGTATCGATCTGGATCTCTATAACACCGAGCCTTCGCTCAGCGCTGTGCTGGATGGCATCGCCTCGTGTGGCCACAGCGATGTCTCGCTCTTGCTCAGCGGTCCCCGGGGACCGGCAAGACGGCGTTCGCCCATCACTTTGCTGACCGCCTGGACAAGCCGTTGCTGACGAAACGGGCCTCGGACCTTCTGTCCAAGTGGGTTGGCGGAACCGAGCGCAACATCGCGGACGCTTTTGCCGACGCGCGCTATGAACAGGGGGTGTTGTTCTTCGATGAGGCGGACAGCCTGATGTTCGACCGGGGCACGGCTCAGGCAAGTTGGGAGGCGGGGCAGGTCAATGAGCTGCTTTCCTGGCTCGACCGTCATGACCAGCCTGTCCTGGCCGCGACCAACTTTGCCTCCAAACTGGATGCGGCGACCCTGCGCCGGTTTGATTTCAAGCTGGAGCTGAAACCCCTGGAGCGGACCGGTCTTGCTTATGCGTTCCGCAAATTCTTCGGTGCAGAGGCGCCTGAGGAGGTTCTCCGCCTGCGCAATCTGACACCGGGCGACTTTGCGGTGGTGAAAAAGCAGCTTCGCTTCACGGCGGATCCTTCCGTTCAGGACATTGCGTCCGCCCTGGTGAAGGAAGCGCGATTGAAGCCGGAAACCGGCATGGCGATCGGTTTCCTGGGAAGCTGATCCTCATGAGCGCGTGGCCTCAAACCGGTTGGGTGCAAAATGTGAAAACCCCGGCTATCGGCCGGGGTTTTCTTCATTGCCAGTCAGGCCTCCGCGTCATACCGGTCCCGCCGGCGCAACCAGGCCATGGGCCAGGGAAGGCCGTCTTCGTGGCGGCCCATCGGCGTCAGATCGAGCAGGTTATAGGCCATGTTCAGGATGTCGAGACCGCGGCCATAGGTGGAATAGGAATGGGCGATGCGCCCGTCCTCCAGCTTCAAAAAGGTACTGACGCCCGGTAGTTCCTCGGAAAAGGCAGCGTCCGTGTAGTTGTAGCCCTGGCCGTTCCGGACTTCCTTGCCCGGGAAGGTGACGCCGAAATCTGTACTGAAGTCGTTTCCGGCGGTCGACACCCAGGCAAAACTCCATCCCATGCGCTTCTTGTAGGCGTCCAGCTTGGCAAGCGGGGCATTCGAGGTAGCGACCAGGGCCGTGTCACGGGCTGCCAGGTGAATGTCCAGCGTGTCGTAATTGTCCGCCCAGAAGGAACAGCTCGGACAGCCTTCTTCCCAGTCCTCGCCGAACATGAAGTGATAGACGATCAGCTGCCTGCTCGGGCCAAACAGGTCGGACAGCGTCTTTTTCCCGTCCGGTGTCTCGAAGACATAGTTCTTGTCGACGATGACCATTGGCAGGTCGCGGCGGGCCGCGGAAAGGGCATCGCGCTCCTTGGTAAAGTCCTTTTCCCTGGACAGGAGTTTCTTGCGGGCCTCCAGCCATTCGTCCCGGCTGACAATTTGCGGTGCGGACATTTTCAATCTCCCGGTTCGCGTTCCAGTTCCATGACAAAATCGGCAAGCCGCTCGAAACAGCCGTTCCAGCCGGCGCCGACACCATGGCGGGCGTCTTCGGTCTTGATGGCCTCATGGCAGAGCCTGACTTCGGTGGCCTTGCCTGCAGCCGTGAAGGTCACGGCCACCCTGGACGTGTCGGTGGTTTCGCGTGTTCCGTCGGCAAACTCCTTTACGTGCCGCCAGCTGAACTCCAGGCGGCTGGGCGGGTCGATGACCAGATATTCGCCTTCGAAATGAATCTGGTTTTCGTCGGACCGGTCAATCACGAAGCACCATTTGCCGCCCACCTTGAGGTCGATCTGGACCTCTTCCAGACTGCCGGACTTCGGGATGAACCAGCTGCAGACGTCGCGCGGATCGGTGAAGGCCCTAAAGACACGTTCCGGTGCAGCCCTGAACAGGCCCTCGATGATGATCGGGTCTCGGCCCGGTGCCGATTTCAGGTATTCCCTGGAAGGCTGGTCTGCGGTCATGATTGGGTGTCCTCCTTGGCAAGATGACGGGCGAGCGCATCGAAGCGGTCGATCCAGAAACTTTCATATTTGCTGAGCCAGTCGACGGCTTCCTTGATTGGAGCGCCGCGCAGCCGGCAGTGACGGGTTCGACCGCGTTTCTCGATGTCGACCAGTCCGGCGTCCGACAACACCCGCAGATGCTTGGAAACCGCCGTCAGCGACATGTCGAACGGTGCCGCCAGTTCCGACAAGGGTGTCTCACCATCTGCCAGGCGGGCGACAATCGCCCGCCGGGTGCCGTCGCTGAGCGCTGCAAATGTGGCGTCGAGTTGGGGCATGTGCGTCACAGTCATAAAGTGAACCTTTTGGTTGACTATCATCTCATTCCATTATAGTCAACCACTAGGTTGAGTAAAGGGCCGGTCCGTGGCCCGGGCTCATCCGGCCGCAGGAAAGCTGCGGAAACCAATTGAGGAGTTGTACCGATGAAGCTTTACATTACCGATCTGTCGCCCAACAGCCGCCGTGTCCTGGCCGCCCTGGGGCATCTTGGTTTCAAGGGAGAAACCGAGATCCAGAAATTCGACATCCTCAATGGCGAGCAGCGCACCGAGGCCTTTCGGGCGGTCAACCCGAACCTGAAAGTGCCGGTGCTGACAGATGGCGACCTCAATCTCTGGGAAGCCAATCCGATCATGATCTATCTTGCAGACAAGGCCGGCGCGGACAGCTTCTGTCCGTCAGATCCGCGCGGGCGCATAGAGATCCTGCGCTGGATGTCCTGGGAAGTGCAGCACTACAACCGCGCCCTTGGGGACATCGTCTGGGAAACCGTGGCCAAGCCGGCATTCGGCATGGGCGCGCCGGATCAGACGAAGATTGACGCTGCGCTTGAGAATTACCACCGCTTTGCCGCGGTGCTGAACGACCATCTTGCGGGCCGCGATTTCATTCTCGGGGAGAACGTGACGGTGGCGGATTTCGCGGTCGGTGCGGTCTCGGCGCTCGCGCTGCATCCTCAGTCACAGGTGCCGCTGGACGACTACCCGCATGTCAAAGCCTGGTATCTGCGGCTTGAGGGCGTTCCGGCCTGGCAGGCCACGGCGCCAAGAGCACCGGCAGAAGCTGCCGAATGATCCGTCAACCTGGTGGTGGCCGGGGTCGGCCACCACCAACTGATTAAAGAAACAGCTCGCCCCGGGCCACCAGCGTGGCCTGGCCGCCGATCCTGACGGCATGCATGCCGCCGTTTTCAATGTCGATTTCCAGATCGATCAGCGACGGGCGCCCCATTTCAAATCCTTGCTCAATGCGGATGTGATGGGTGCCGTTGGGCAGGTCGTCGTAATAGTCGACCACACCGGCAAAGGCGGCTGCGGCCGAGCCCGTTGCCGGATCTTCCGGAATGCCCATGTCGGGCGCGAACAGGCGGGCGTGAAAGGCGCTGTCGTGGGAGCGCGTTTCCCGGCAATAGACATAGGCGTCCGTGTGACCGTTCTTGCCAAAGCCCGCCTTCCACATGGACGGCACGGGCTTGGCCCGGGCAAGGGCGTCCAGATCGCGCACGGGAACGAAGGTGAAGGGCGGCCCAACCTGGAAACGGGACGGTGCGTGGTTCTCGAAGCCGATGTCGCTCGGCTCCAGATTGAGGGCTGCGGCAATCAGTTCGGCATTGTGGGTCGGTCCTGCCGGTTCAGGCAATTGCGGCACGTCGAACTCGGCGAAGGCGGCTGCGTTCTCGCGCAGAATGACCGCGCAGCGCACGGTGCCGATCTGCTGCCGCAACACGACCACGGCGTCCTGTTCTCCGGCGATGTCTCCAAAACGCTCCTTGGCCATCAGGATCGCCGTGCCGACGGTGGGGTGGCCGGCAAAGGGCAGCTCCATCTTGGGCGTGAAGATGCGCATGTTGGCCGAATGACCGGGATTTTCCGGAGGAAACACGAACACCGTCTCGGAGAGGTTGAACTCACCGGCGATCTTCTGCATCTGCTCGTCGCTGAGGCCTTCCGAGTCCAGCACCACGGCCAGAGGATTGCCGGCCAGGCTTGTGTTGGTGAAGACATCCAGGATCGCGTAGCGACGGCTCATGTATCGTATCTCCCTAGAGCAATCTGCCGGAGCAAGCCTTGGGCCGCGTAACCGTTGCCACGGAGGCAATCGAGTCGCGTTTCGACGCGGTCAAGGCGAGCGGACTTTTGCATGTTAGCGCACGTCCTGCCAGTGTTAAGTGCTCCAAGATGGTGAACAATTTCTTGCGCCAGACCTGTTGGAACCGCCGGGCAGCTACGTCAGCAAGTAGCGGGCGATCGAGCGTGCATAGGAGATCATGGCCGGGTCCTGAAGGTCTGCGAGGGACCGGACAATCCTGACATCCGACAGTTCCTGCTCTCTCGAGGCGGCTGAAAACCGCAGGATTGACTCTCGGACCGTTTCGGCCTTTTCGGGAACATCAAGGACGAGCCCGAGCGAGATCCTTGATCCGTCGAACGTGACCAGCAGATCCCTTGCCGATACGTCGTTCTTGCCAAGGCCGGTTTCTTCTTCAAGTTCCCGATAGATCGCCCCGACAACGTCCACACGGCCGTCATCTAGAAGGTCGGTCGGATCGAGATTGCCACCGGGTGGATAGATGAGACCTGCTGTGGCAGTCCGCTCTGACATCACACCGAAGAGCAGGGCGCCATCGGAGGCGCGCAGGATGGCGGAACCGAACAGGTTGAACGAGGAGGCATCTGGCGCGCCCCAGTCCCGCCAGGCGAGATAGGCGGCAAAGGAACATTCCGCACAGGTGCCTTTGAAGATGCCGTTCTCGAAGTGGTAACCGGTCAGCTTCAGCGTGCGGCCGTTCCACAGCAGCGCAATGCGTTTTTTTGCTTCCTCAAAGTGTTCCTCAATGGCGTCTTCGTTCGTGATCTCGAATTTCCAGGGGGCGGAAGAGACATGAATGTCCAGAGATGAGACCTGGTGCACACTCGGTGCCAGCCATTTTTCCATGAGCGGAATCTCCTTTCCGGGAGACATCTCGCTGGGCCGCGTTGAAAGCGTGGTAAAACCCCGTTTCTCGTAAAAGGGGCCGGCGTGGGCGTCCGCTTCGAGATAGAGCCGCGGCAGGCCTTGTTCCCTTGCCTTGTCCTCGGACCTTGTCAGCAGCAGGTCGCCAATGCCCTGTCCCTGGGCTTCAGGCGCGACGAACAGGAAGTCGACCAGCAGGGTGTCGTCTCCCTGTTGGGTCACGCCGGAGAAGGCAACCGCCACCCCGTCTTTTTCGGCAACCGTAACGGTGAGAGACCGGATGGTCGCCTCGGTGATGCGCCAGTGTTCGCGAAATTCCGCCATCAAGTCTGGCGTGTAACCCCAGGACGCTTTCGCGCGGTGGAGAATGTCGGTGAGAGCCGGGGCGTCGGAGAGTTTGGCAGGGCGGAGTTTCAGGGGCATGGTCTGTCCGGAGCGTTGGCGTGCCGGACAGGCCTAGCCATAGTTCGTCAAAGTTACAAGGCGGCCGCGCTATTTGATGAAAGTCCCGTTTTGCAGTTCGGTCACGGCCTGGATCAGTTCCTGGCGGGTGTTCATGACGATCGGACCGTGCCAGGCGACCGGCTCCTTGATCGGGGCGCCCGACACCAGCAGGAAACGAATGCCGTGGTCGCCTGCCTGAACCACGATCTCGTCGCCTGTGCCGAAAATCACCAGGGTGCGGTTGCCGGTTTCGTCCCGGATCTTCAGTTCTTCGCCACCGAATTCCTTCTCTGTCAGCACGCCGAACGGATCGGATGCGCCTTCAAACGTGCCGGAGCCCTCGAAAACATAGGCAAAGGTCTGCTTGTAGGTGTCGACCTTGAAGCGCTTTTTCTTGCCGGCGGGCACATGGATGTCGAGATATTGCGGGTCGGCGGCAATGCCGTCGACCGGGCCGCTTTTGCCCCAGAAACTGCCGCAGATGATCCGGGCCGAAGATCCGTCATCGTCGACGACAACAGGAATGTCCTTTGCGGTAACGTCCTGATACCGCGGCTCGGTCATTTTCAGGGAGGAAGGCAGGTTGGCCCAGAGCTGAAAGCCGTGCATGCGGCCCTTGTCGTCGCCCTTCGGCATTTCCTGGTGCATGATGCCGCGACCGGCGGTCATCCATTGGACGTCTCCGGCGCCGAGATTGCCGGTGTTTCCCAGGCTGTCGCCATGTTCCACCGTTCCGGCAAGCACATAGGTGATGGTTTCGATGCCCCGGTGCGGGTGCCACGGAAATCCTTTCAGATAGTCTTCCGGGCGGTCATTGCGGAAATCGTCCAGCAAAAGGAAAGGGTCCAGCATTTCCGGGTCCTGGAAACCGAAGACCCGGTCAAGCCGGACACCGGCGCCTTCCAGCGTCGGTTGGGTGGAGCCGATATGGGTGACGGGGCGAATGGACATGGTTTTTCCTTCAGCGGATTTCCGTTTGATCCTGAAGATAGAGGTGTTTCAGTGGAAACCCAGCGTGGCGCGAAAGACGCAGTGTTCAAGCTTGGGAAACAATGGTGCCGTCCTGATTGGGTTTGCTCCAGCGCTGGGCTGTGGCCGGTCACCCCTTGCGACGGGCAATTGAAGCGAGGGGGGCTGCGTCCACGCTGGGAACCCGCAGGCGAAGCTGATCCGGACCGTAGAAATGAAGCTGTTGTCTTGTGTTGAGGTGCGTACCTCAGTATGTTGTCATTCCATGATCCGACAGGGCAGGAGCGCATCGCAGACGCTTCGGCAGCCGATGGGGTGCAAGCTCAGGACCGGCAGAAACGCGCTGCAAGAGATTTACAATCCGCCGCTGGATCAAAGAAGGGGGACGCCATGGTGGGTTCAAAGCTCGACCCGGACTGTGTCATTCAGGATGAAGCCGCTCTTCGAGGTCTTTATCCTGCAACACATGACCTTGCGATCAAAAAGTGCCAGGCATCGATCGACAAACATGCGCGGGCGTTTATCAGCCGTTCGCCATTCGTGTGTCTTGGCACGCAAAACCGGTCAGGCAAGGCCGACGTCAGCCCGCGCGGCGACAAGCCAGGTTTCGTAAAGGTGCTCGACCGGGACACGTTGGCAATCCCGGACCGGCCCGGCAACAACCGGCTCGACAGTCTGAGCAACATTCTCGACAACCCGTCTGTCGGTCTTCTGTTTCTCATTCCCGGATTTGACGACACGTTGCGGGTCAATGGCAGGGCCAGACTGGTGACGGATCCGTGGCTCCTGGAGAGCCTTGGCGTCAACGGGCGCAATCCGGCACTTGCCATCGTGGTCGAGGTGGAAACGGTGTTCATGCATTGCGCCAAGGCGTTCCGTCGCTCCCGCCTATGGGATCCGGACCAGTTCCAGAACAGGGAGGAGATGCCGTCCCTGATTGAGATCATCCATGAGCAGTCGACCGGGCAACCGGGCGACGCGGACGAGATGAAGAAGCTCGAGGCGGCGCTGGAAGAAAGTTACAAGCGCAGCCTTTACTAGCTGCGTGTCGGCGGTACCTGAAAACAGGCGGATTTTGGTGTGGGAGACTGCAGCGACCTGTCTTGCATCTTGCGACTGAACCGCCCACATGCGAGTGTGCCCGCCTGTTTGGCCAATCGGTCAAAATCCTTTTTCTAACCGGTTTGAACCATGTCTTCGATTTTGTCCGTTCGTGATCTTGAAAAGACCTATGACGGTGGCTTTCAGGCACTCAAATCTGTGTCCCTGGACATCGAGAAAGGCGAAGTGTTTGCGCTTCTCGGTCCCAATGGTGCCGGCAAGACAACCCTGATCAGCACGATCTGCGGGCTTGTGAAGCCAACGTCCGGCAGCATTACGGTCGGTGGCCATGACGCGCTGAAGGACTATCGGGCCGCGCGCCAGCTGATCGGTCTCGTGCCGCAGGAAATGCCGACGGCGCCTTTCGAAATGGTCGGCGATACCGTCGCCTTCAGTCGCGGCCTGTTCGGCCTTCCACCCAATCGGGACCTGGTTGAAACGATCCTGAAGGACCTGACGCTCTGGGACAAGCGCGACAATCCGATCATGGCTCTGTCCGGCGGCATGAAACGCAGGCTGCTGGTCGCCAAGGCGCTGGCGCACGAACCCCAGATCCTGTTTCTGGACGAGCCGACCGCCGGTGTCGACGTGGAGCTGCGACATGACATGTGGCGCATTGTCGAGGAGCTGAAGGCCAAGGGCGTCACCATCATCCTGACGACCCATTACATCGAGGAAGCCGAGGAAATGGCCGACAGGGTCGGCGTCATCAACAAGGGTGAAATCATTCTGGTGGAGGACAAGGCGGAACTGATGCGCAAGCTCGGTCGCAAGCTCCTGACACTCAGCCTGAACGAACCGATCACCGTGATCCCCGACGCGCTTTCGCACTATGATCTGCGCCTGGAAGACGACGGGCACAGTCTGGTCTATACCTATGACAGCCAGGCGGACAGAACGGGTATCACCGCGTTGCTGACGGATCTTGCCAAGTCTGGCGTGCGCTTCCAGGACCTGCAGACGGACCAGTCGTCGCTGGAAGACATTTTCGTGGACCTGGTCAGGCAAGGGTAGGGGCTGATGACGGACGGCTATTCCATTCGCAGGGCGAGACTGGAAGATCGTGATGCACTCACGGATCTGTGCATGCGCTCCAAGCAGTCCAACGGCTATGACGATGCGTTCATGGAGATGTGCGCAGAAGAGCTGCGCGTGCGCGACAGCTGGATCCTCGACAATGATTTCTGGCTGGCGGAAGCGAGCGACGGCAGACCCGTCGGCTGTATCCGGCTTTCGGTGGAAGAGGACGGCGTGACGGGGGAGCTTGAAACCTGTTTCGTCGATCCGGACTGGCAGGGCCGCCAGGTCGGACGCCGCCTGTTCGATACGCTTCACAAGCGGGCAAGGGACCTGAAGCTGGCGACGGTTGCGCTGGATGGAGATCCTTTCGCCGAGCCTTTTTATGCCCGGTTGGGCTTTCAAACGACTGGCCGGGCACCGTCCGGCTCAATTCCCGGGCGCACGTTGCCCCGGATGGAACTGAGACTGGGCTGAGGGCAACGGGGCGGATGAATTTCGAAGCGGTCAAATCCATCTATATCGCGGAAATGGCGCGCACCAGGCGCACCATCATGCAGAGCATCATCTCGCCGGTGATTTCGACGGTGCTCTATTTCGTGGTGTTCGGCGCGGCCATCGGCTCGCGCATCTCCGAAGTCGACGGGGTCAGCTATGGTGCGTTTATCGTGCCCGGCCTGATCATGTTGTCCCTGATGACACAGAGCCTGTCCAACGCGTCCTTCGGCATATATTTTCCGCGTTTCACCGGTACGATCTTCGAGGTGCTGTCGGCCCCGGTTTCCTTCCTGGAAATCACCGTTGCCTATGTGGGCGCTGCGGCGACCAAGTCCGTCCTGGTCGGCCTGATCATCCTGATCACCGCCAACTTCTTCGTGCCGATCGAGATCCAGCATCCCTTCTGGATGGTGACCTTTTTCATGCTGACCGCGATCACCTTTGCGCTGCTCGGCTTCATCATTGGCATCTGGGCCGACAATTTTGAAAAACTGCAATTTGTGCCGCTGTTGATCGTGACACCACTGGCCTTTCTGGGCGGCAGCTTCTATTCCATCAACATGCTGCCGGAGTTCTGGCAAAAGGTCACGCTGATCAATCCTGTGGTCTATCTGATCTCCGGCTTTCGCTGGAGCTTCTATGGACAGGCGGATGTCAGCCTGTGGCTGTCGCTGCTGGCAACAATGATCTTTCTCGGCGGTTCGCTGGCCGTCGTGCACTGGATTTTCAAGACCGGTTACCGCCTGAAACCTTGAGGTCGGCCGGCCAGGAAACGGGTTTGGTATGAGTCGCATCAACGTTCTGAAACGCGCCTTTGTCATTGGTCTTGCCGCGCTGCTGGCGGCTTGTCAGACGGCCCAGGGACCGGCCACCTCCACGGCCCCGGTCCCGGCAACCGCGACACCAGCGGTTCAAACGTCATCGCTTCCAACGCTCAGCTATACCCCGGCCACCGCGGTTGAACGCGGCTTTTCGGCGCTTGTTCTGAATGCCTCGACGGGCGAGGAGCTTTATGCCGTAGAAGCTGACGCACCTCGCTTTCCGGCGTCTCTGACCAAGATGATGACGCTTTACTTGTTGTTCGAGGCCGTCAGTACCGGGCGTTATGCCCTGTCTTCGCCGCTGAAGGTCTCGGCCAAGGCTGCCGCAGAGCCTCCTGCCAAGATCGGTCTGAAAGCCGGCTCGACCATCACGGTGGAACAGGCAGCCCGGGCGCTGGCGGTGAAATCGGCCAATGACGTGGCCCTTGTCGTGGCGGAAAACCTTGCAGGCAGTGAAGCGGCCTTTGCGCGCCAGATGACGTCGAAGGCCCGGGCGCTGGGCCTGTCAAAAACACGCTTCGTCAACGCAACCGGCTTGCCTGATACGTCTCAGGTGACGTCTGCCCGGGACATGGCAAAACTCGGCATGGCCTTGAAAAGCCGGTTTCCGCAATATGGCAGTTACTACCGGGCAAAATCCTTCTCCTACAATGGCCGTTCCTTCCGCGCGACCAACAATCTGATCGGCAAGGTCTCCGGCGTCGACGGTCTGAAGACCGGCTATATCCGCATGTCCGGCTACAATCTGGTCGCGACCGCAAATCGTGGAGGCAAGCGCCTGATCGTGGTCGTGATTGGTGGCCAGAGCGAGGCTGCACGTGACCGGGAAGTCACCCGGCTGATCGAAGCCTATTCCTGAGAAATGTCAGCTGGCTTCGGGCGCGGGATCCGCAAAGGAGACCCGGTTGCGGCCGGCTTTTTTCGACTTGTAGAGCCCCTTGTCGACCGTCTGCAGAATGTCGGTTGAGCCAAGGGCCTTGCCGTCGCCATGGTAGATCCCCGCCGAGGCAGTCAGTTGGAAGTCCTCCGGTGCAAACTCGAAGCGCAGACCTGAAATGCATTCGCGCAGCCGGTTGGCGATCTTGTAGGCATTGTCGCGTGACACGCTCGGCAGCAGGACCGCGAATTCCTCACCGCCGAGCCTGGCAAAACAATCGTTCTGACGAAGCTGGGCCTTCACGGCGGATGTGATCCGGACCAGCGCCTCGTCGCCGGCGAGATGACCATAGCGATCGTTGACTTCCTTGAAATGGTCCAGATCGAAATGGATCAGGCCGAAATCCTCTTCTGGACTACCTTGAAGGATATCCTCCAGCCGCGTCTGAAATTCGCGTCGGTTGAAGGCGCCCGTGAGCGGATCCCGGCGGGCGGCCTCCTTGTGCCCGCGGGCAATCAGCTCAAAGGACAGGGCCAACGAAAATGCACCGGTAAGCGAAACGAACACCAGGGCACTCATCAGATGGATGTCGAGGGTCATGTCGTTGAGCATTCCCGGGCCCTGGGGGCCGCCGGAAAGCAGGCCGTGCACCGTTCGCAACACGCCTTCCGCCCCCATGAAGAAGAACGCCAGGATCAGTCCGACCGGTGACAGCAATCCGCGGAACGGGGCTGTTGCATAAGCTGAGATGGTGAGCACCGCAAGAAGGGTGAAGACCACATTCGACGCGATGTAGGCAAGGGCGTAGTCGGACAGGAGAAAGGCCGTGGATGCCACCAGGAGATAGGCAGAAGCCGGGGCGGCGACATTGCTGATCCGGCTGGGCAGTTGCGCGATCTGGCGAGCGGCATGCCAGTGGCATCCGAAACCAAGCAGCAGGAGTGCATTGGGAAGAAGATAGGCCGCCAGGTCCGGCAGGTGGGCGTCCAGTGCGAAACACAGGAGTGCAAGCGCCAGAAGGGCGTTGGCGGCGGACCAGCTCAGAAAGTGAGCGCGCGGCGAAACCTGAAAGGAGATTGCCAGAAAGGTGATGGCAAAGATCGACAGCAAAAGCACGTTGGCCGAGAAGAGCGTCGATGCATCCATCAAATGGTCTCCGGTCTGGGGTCGAGTGACTTGCGTTTGTTGACGTTACGGCAAAAGGTCTTGCGATCCGGTTAGTGTATGCAGAAAAACTTTCGATAACTGAGGCACTTGAGTGGAAAAATTCATTCAAATGCCTCGGAAATTTTATCCTTGCAGGAATTGCTCCTGTTTGATTTTCGAGGTCTCCTGGGCGATGGCCTGGCATGTCAAAGAGCCGTTAAAAAAACAGGCCGTACCAGTGGAAGTGGCAGGGTGGAGGTTGACGCTTCGGAAGTTGTTTCGCAGGCGCGGCCGCGCTATGAGGAACCTGCAAGAGGCCACTGAATTTGAGTGACAAATGGTGTTTGTTTCAAGCGGGAAACCGGGCTGTCAGTCAGTCGTGGCAAGGTCGTCCCGCTTTGTTGGGTGAAATATGAAATCGATTGGACTTGCAGCTTTTCTCGTCTTTTTCCCGGTGCTGTCCGCGCATGCCGTCTCGGGCAAGGACGGGGGGCGCGAGCTTGGTCGTGGTGAGCTGAGCCTGAGGCAGGGGCTTTCCGCGCCGGGCCATTTTTCCCGCCAGTCTCCTGGAAACATTCCCGATGCGCGGGAACTGGAAAAACTGCTGGCGCGTGAGGCTGCGGAGGATCCGGAGGACCTTTACCGTCTCGGGCTTGCCTATGAGAGTTCGGCGCTCTGGAAGCCGGACTACCAGAAGGCGTTTTCGTATTTCCAGCGGTCCGAAGCGCTGGGCTACCCCTATGCCAAGGCGCAGCTCGGCTACTATTACGAAACTGGTCTTGCAGGCGTTCAGGACTACAAGAAGGCCGTCTCCTATTACCAGGAAGGTGCGGATTTTGGTGACAGCTGGGCAGGGCTCCGGCTGGGATATCTTTACATGGACGGAAACGGCGTCCGCAAAACGGACAGTCAGGCCTATTTCTGGATCGACTGGGCCAGCAAGGGCGGCGTTCCGGAGGCCACCGCCGCTCTCGGCTGGCTGCATGAAAACGGGATCGGTACCGAAATCGATATGGACCGGGCGGCCCGTCTTTACAGGAAGGCAGGCGAAGAAGGCGCTGCGAACGCCTGGGTTCTTCTTGGGCTGCTGCATGAACATGGTGAGCTTGGGCAAAGGGAGCCGGCGAAGGCCGCCGAGCTTTACCGGAAGGCTGCCGAGCAGGGCAATGCCATGGGCAAGCACCATCTCGGCACGATGTACTACTGGGGGCTGGGCGTTGAAGAAGACCGCACGCAAGCGGTGTCCCTGTTCAGGGAAGCCGGCGAAGAGGGCTACGCCAGGGCTCATATTTCGCTGGGTCTTGCCTATGAACGAGGCGCAGGCGTCGATCAGGATTTTGCCAATGCCGCAGACCAGTACCGGCAGGCTCTGGAAGAGGAGCGCTATCCGCGTGCACTTGCCTATCTGGCCTGGCTCTATCAGGAAGGTAAAGGCGTCACGCAGGACCTGACAGAGGCCAGGGCCCTTTACGAAGAAGCGGCTGGCGAAGGCGATCTGTTTGCAAAAACGGAGCTTGGTCTGGCCTATGTAAACGGCTCTGAGATGACCGGGCGTGATGTGGATGCCGGGCGCAGGCTGTTAAGGGAGGCGGCCGAAAAAGACCATTCGCCGGCGATCCTCGCGCTGGCTGACATGTATGAAAGAGGCGTTGGTGTTGCAGCGGACGCCGTTGAAGCGATCCGATGGTATGAAAGGGGCGTTGCCCTTGGTGAACCGGAGGCAATGAGTTCGCTCGGCGATTTTTACGAGAACGGCAATGAGGTCGAGCAGGATTTCAGTCGCGCATTCGAGCTCTACCAGAAGGCTCTCGACGGTGGCTATCAGCGCGCCCTTATCGACCTCGGCGTTCTTTATACCAACGATGCCTGGTCGGGCCGTGACTACGACAAGGCGCGTGACTATCTGGAGAAGGCGCACGGCGCGGAAGTTGACGTCGCCGCGATGATCCTGGGGAAGGCCTATTTTGAAGGCGAATGGCTTGACGAGGATCTGACGCGCGCGCGCAGCTATCTGCAGGAAGCATCGGAAAGCGGGTACTGGCTCGCATCGTCCTATCTCGGTTACCTGGAAGAAGAAGGACTTGGCGGTCCGCAGGACATGGAAAGCGCTCTGCGCCACTATGAGGCGGCTGCCAGCGGCGACAATCTTTTTGCGGCACGACGGCTCATGGTGATTTTTTCCGCGAGTGACGCCACTTCAAAGAACGAGGCCAAGGCGCTGAAATGGCAGATCCGGGCAGGAGAACTGGGCGATGCCGCAGCTGCCTTTGCGGCGGCAGAACGTCTTTACGACGATCCGCTTCACCGGGATCTCGGCAAGGCGTCCGAGCTTTACCGGATTGCCGCTGACGACGGCAATCTGGACGCCTCGGTCAAATGGGCTCGGATGCAGATCCTGGGGGAGGTGCCGGGGGCAGACTATTTTGCCGGTATCTATGAACTCAGTGAACAGGCAAAGGAGAAACCGCTCTCTTTGCTCGGGGCCTTCTCCTGGATGAAAGGTCAGGCCGAAGAAACTGCATATTATTCGCACCAGGCGAAAGAGCGAGACCTGTTTCTGGGCCTCGCGCATCTTTACGGCATCGTCCTGCCGCAGGATTTTGAGCAGGCGGAATCCTATCTGAGGAAGGTGGTTGAGGCGAAACACCATCCGGATGTGGCGCCCTTTGCACTGGCGCAAGTGCCGATCGAAAGGGGAGACAGTCTGCCAGTGGTGCAAGGCGAGATTTATCCGCTCCTGGAAAGATCCGCCGATCGTGGGATCCTCGCGGCACAGCTGCAGCTCGCGCAGAATTTTGACTATGGCTACTTCAGCCAGCCGCATTACGAGAAAGCGGCTTTCTGGTACCGGCTGGCGGCGTCTCATTCAGACCTGGCGGCACGCCGGCTGGCTGAAATCTCGATTTCCAACGATGTTGAGGGCACCGACCCGCAAACAGCATTGGGTATGCTTGAATCCATGACGGAAGCAGGTGATGCCAAGGCGGCCTTCAGCCTGGCAACGGCCTTGTCCAGGCGTGGAGAGTGGCAAGACCTGCCTCAAGCCGCTCACTATGCGGAAAAGGCGGTTCGATTTGGCGAGGCCGACGCGTATGCCCTGCTTGGCTGGCTCCACCTCAACGGCGGCCTTGAAGATGGCAGCTGGCAAAAGGCGTATTCCTATCTGACGACCGGGGCGGATGCCGGAAACGTTTATTCGATGCATACGCTCGGGGACAGTTTTGCCTGGGGTGTGATTGGTGCCCGGGATCTGAACAAGGCGCGCCGCTGGTTGACGAAAGCAGCAGACGCCGGACTGTCAGACGCCCAGGCGTCTTTGGGCATCTTGCTGACCTCGTCGGCATTTCTGGATGAGGAAGATCTCAAGGAAGGGGTCGAGTGGCTGCAGGCCGCTGCACGCCAAAACGACGCCTATGCCCATTACAGTCTTGGTGTCGCCGCCTTGCGGGGCAGGGGCCTTGAGCGTGATCCGATTGGTGCCAAACACTATTTTCAGATGACCTGGCAGCTGGATTCTGCAGTCGGCAACGTGGCGCTTGGCGACTATCACTATTATGGCGGTGAGGGAAAACCTGACTACACCAAGGCCAGGGAACACTACCTGGTGGCAGCCGGGTACGGCAATCACAATGGCAGGCTCTTTGCCGCCTGGCTGTTTCGGTACGGGATCGGTGTTGAAGCAGACCCGGCGAGGGCAGCGGATCTGCTGCGCACGAACTCGGACGAAGGCGATCTTCCGTCCATGGTCGAGCTGGCCAAACTCTATCGGGATGGTGTCGGGGTCGTCCGGGATCGCGGCAAGGCCCTGGACCTGTTGCGAAAAGCCAGCAGACGAGGGTCTGCTCAGGCCGCAGCCCAGATCGGCTGGATGACATTGAAGGGCCTGGGAGTGGATCAGGATGTCGAAACCGGGCTGAAGGCCATTGAAGAGGCCGCGGCGCAAGAGGTGCCGGACGCTCTTTATCTGCAAGCCAAGGTCCTGGAGGAGGGTGTTCACCTGCCGCAAGATCTCGACCGTGCAATTGTCCTTTATAAACGGGCTGCCGATTACGAGATCTATCCGGCCTTTGAGGCCTTGAGGCGACTGAATATCGACTACCAGGCTCTGGGCAGTGGCACGCCTCTGAAATACAGGATCATGGAGAACTGACATTGGATCACCAGCCCGGGAGCACCGCCCGGCATCTGGTTGCCGGTAAAAGGGACATAGCTGGATGAATGACAAGAGGCAGGTTGGTTGCAGCGGCTGATAGCATATTTCATTGCGGCAGTCCTTCTTGCGGCGGGACTGGTTTTGACCGTTGCCAACAGCCAGCATGCACTGGAGGTCCTGGCGGGCGCCGGGAGTGCCAAGGCTGCGTATCGCCTGGGGGAGTATCACAGCAACTCGCAAAACGAGGAGACCTATGACCTTGACCGGGCGCTTCGTTGGTTCGAGCAGGCGGCCGGATCAGGAGATCTCGAAGCGCTTTATCACGTGGGACAGTTGCACTTTACTGGCAGTGTCAAAAATCACTCCTACGAAGCGGCCTATCTGTCCTTTCTGAAGGGGGCCGAAGCGGGCCATGTCCCCAGCATGCACAGTCTGGCGATGATGTATGGCCTGGGGCTCGGGGTCGAACAGGATCTCCTTGCAGCCGAGCGCTGGTATCAAAAGGTGGTCAATCTGGGGAACGCCGCGACGCAGCTGAACCTGGCTCTGCTGTATTTCAACCACCCTGAAGCATTCGGCGCTGAAAAGGCTGCGTTGGCGGCCAGAGAACTTCAAAAACAGGCCGATTTGGGGGATGCAACTGCAGCCCTCACGCTCGGACAGGCCTTGATCGAGGGCAACGGTGTCGATCAGGACGTCGAAAAAGGCATAGCGCTTTTGTTTGAGGCGGCGGAAACCGAACCGGACGCAGCCTATCTTTTCCTTGGAAGTACCTATCTGCGGGGGCTGGTGGCGCGGCGGACTATGCCAAGGCAATGGAATTTTTTGAAAAATCCGCTGCATTGGGAAATGACGTAGCGACCTATGAACTTGGGCAGATGTGGGAACACGGGCTCGGTGTCGAAAGGGACTATGTCCAAGCAGCTGCCCTCTACCGGGAAGCGATCGAAGGGCGGTATTTCGCGGGCCTGATCGCGCTCGGCACGCTCCATCGCGACGGTAAAGGCGTTGATCAGGACTACGACAAGGCCAATCGTCTTTTCCAAAGGGCCCTGGAAATCGACCTTCCAGGCAGTGCTGCCAGTGTCGGCTGGATGCTGATCCACGGATATGGCGTTTTAAAAGATCAGGAAGCCGGGCTGCGCATGATCCGGGAGGCAGCAGTCGAGGGAGACTATTCCGGCACCTACTACTATGCGGAGCTTCTTCGCGGCGGAGAACTCGTTCCCCGAGACCATGATCGTGCCGTGGAGCTCTACAGGGTCGCGGCAGACAAGGGAAACCAGCATGCCGTCACCGCGCTGAAGCGGCTCGGTCTCGAGCCCTGAGGCCTGCATCAGGAAACAAAAAGGCCGGGCGTTGTCGCCCGGCCTTTCCACTTGGTCGATGGGAACGTGCTTAGTTCTTGGTCTTGTCGACGAGGGCGTTGGACTTGATCCACGGCATCATGCCGCGCAGCTTTTCGCCGACTTCCTCGATCTGGTGACGGTCGTTGAGGCGGCGGGTCGCCTTGAACTTGGCGGCGCCGGCCCGGTATTCCTGCATCCAGTCGGAGGTGAACTTGCCGGTCTGGATGTCGGTCAGGACGCGCTTCATTTCAGCCTTGGTTTCAGCCGTCACGATGCGCGGACCGGTGACATATTCACCCCATTCCGCGGTGTTGGAGATGGAGTAGTTCATGTTGGCGATGCCGCCTTCGTAGATCAGGTCCACGATCAGCTTCACTTCGTGCAGGCACTCGAAATAGGCCATTTCCGGCGCGTAACCGGCTTCGACCAGGGTTTCGAACCCGGCGCGGATCAGCTCGACCAGACCGCCGCACAGAACGGCCTGTTCGCCGAAGAGATCGGTTTCGCACTCTTCCTGGAACGTGGTTTCGATGATGCCGGACCGGCCGCCGCCAACGCCGCAGGCGTAGGAGAGACCAAGGTCAAGGGCGTTGCCGGAAGCGTCCTGGTGAACGGCGACCAGGCACGGCACGCCGCCGCCCTTCTGGTATTCGCCGCGCACGGTGTGGCCCGGGCCCTTCGGCGCGACCATGAGAACATCAACGGATGCCTTCGGCTCGATCAGGCCGAAATGGACGTTGAGGCCGTGGGCAAAGGCGATGGCAGCACCGTCGCGGATGTTGCCGGCAATGTGGTCCTTGTAGATGTCGGCCTGGAGTTCGTCCGGGGTGGCCATCATCATCAGGTCGGCCCAGCCGGCAGCTTCTGCCACGGTCATGACCTTGAAGCCGTCGGCTTCGGCCTTCAGCGCAGTGGTGGACCCGGCGCGCAGCGCAACCGCAATCTCGGTGCAGCCGCTGTCCTTTAGGTTCATGGCATGGGCGCGGCCCTGGGAGCCGTAGCCGATGATGGCGACTTTCTTGGATTTGATCAGGTTGAGATCAGCATCACGATCGTAATAAACGCGCATGGGTTCCTTTCTCCCGTCTGCAGTTCGTTTGTTCAGGCGCCGGGGTTTTTCCCGGTCGTGTTTGTTGAGGTGTTCCCCGGTGGCACCGGCCGGAAGCGTCAGGCTCCGAACAGCCGGTAAAAGCGGTCGACGGCCGTTTCGGCCTGGGATTTCAGATCCTTCTCGGCCGGGCTGGCGGCCTCACCGAGAAGAAGGCGGATATGGACGTCCCGGATCGCCAGGCCATAGAGCACCTGGTAGGCATCCTCGGAATCGTCGAATTTCAGGAGCCCGTGACGGCGGCCGCTGTCGAGCATGGCGCGGGCACGGGTGGAAATCATGTGTTTACCGCGCACCAGCAGAAGCTGGCCGAGACGGTTGGAATTGGTGTTGCTCTGACCGATGGACAGGCGATTCAGCGCCAGCGAACTTTCGGAAAAGAGGACGCCGAGCAGGGCTTCGACAAAGGCGGTGACATGGGCCCGGAACGTCTCGGCATCGGCGGTCGCACCGGTCTCGGACGGAAACTGGACCTGGCTGGCCTGGAAGGCGACAACGGCGGCCAGCAACCCGTCCCGGTCGCCGAACCACTTGTAAAGGCTTTCCTTGGAGCAGCTGGCGGTGCGCGCCAGACCTGCGGTCGTTAGAGCCTTTTCCCCACCTTCGACCAGGAGCGTCAGCGCGTGTTGCAACACCACCTGCTGGCGCGGCGAAAACTCGGGCGCGGCGTCCGGGCGGGAGGTGGCAATGTCAAAGGCGGCTGCGGGCATCTTGGTCTGGTCGCTTGCTTGCGGGGCAGGTGTTTCTCTGGTGAACCGTACGGTACGGTTCGGTTTATGGCAAAGCTCGGGCGGTGGGTCAAGAGAGAATTTGACTCTTTTGCAAATGCTAAATCTCCTAGGGGTAGTTCCAGGTTTTCAGATGTCATCGAGAGTGAAAAGGAGCATTTCAATATTATTTGGTGTCTTGATAAAGTATTTGAAAAGCCGAAATTTGAATATTTGAGGTGAGGTTATTGGAGAGGTTTGAGGGGGTGTTGATATGTCGATTTGTAAACATGTTCTTGTCGCGCCGTTGATGATCGGGGTCTTGCTTGCCAATACTGTGGCAGGCCAGGCCGCGCAAAGGGTGACGGCAACGATCGACCTGTCCGAACAGCGGCTCTATCTTTATGTCGACGGCCGACTGCGTAGCAAATGGGCTGTGTCGACGGCACGCAAGGGCTATCGCACACCAACGGGCAGCTGGCGCCCGACCCGACTGGAGCGCGACTGGCATTCGCGCAAGTACAACTGGGCCCCGATGCCCTATTCGGTCTTCTTCTACGGTGGTTATGCCATTCACGGCACCACGGACCTTAAACGCCTCGGCCGCCCAGCTTCGCACGGCTGCATCCGCCTGCATCCAAAACACGCAGCGCACCTGTTCAACCTGGTCCGCCAGGTGGGACGCCGCAATGCCCGGGTCATCATCCGGAAGTAGCGGGTGCCAATTCGCAGATCCAGTTCAAGACGGGTGATCCCGTGTTCCGGGGGCGCGTGTATCTACTTTGTTTAAGGTAATGCAATGGCTGCATGATCAGCCGCTGGAATGAGAAGTCTGAAATAATACTTATGTAAAAAATGACAATTATTCAGATTATTGAAATATTAGCTCGCCGGTGTTGAGATTCGGACTTCAAAACGGTCCGGGTGTCCTTATGTTCGAAAAGTCAGGGAATACGCGTATCTGGCTAAATCTGACGATGTTGTTCGCCTTTATTGCGGTCATGCTCATCGTTGGTAAACTTGTAATAGCCCGCGCCGTTGATGACGTGATCGAAGCCAATGCGGAGCGCAAGGCGGGCGCCTGGGCAAGCTATCTCGCAAAATCGGTTCCGGAGCTGCAGGACCTGATCCGCTCGGGCGTGCCGAGTGCTGAGCAAACCGCTGTCATCGATAAGGCGGTCCAGGTGGCCGATGTCTTTCGCTTCAAGCTCTTCGACGAAGAGGCCCGCGTTGTTCTGATCTCCGACGAACTGGACAGGCCCCTGGAAGCCGGGGCGAAGACCGATCACAACGGTAACGCCCTGACTGTGCTGACAACGGGCAACCCCGTCATCGATTTGCAGGATGGCCGGCAAAAGGACAACAGGCCGGATCTCTATGTCGAAGCCTATGTGCCGATTGTCTCGGCAGCAGGTCAGCCCATCGGCGTGGTCGAGGTCTATCTGGATCAGACCCCGGTCGCGGCCCTGTTCGAACGGAACTATCTCTATCTGGTCGGGGCGCTTGGGCTTGTTGTTCTTGCCAGTTTCGGCGTGCCCTTCGTCGCCTATGTCCTGAAGATGCGGCAGCAGGTCAGAACCGGCGAGAAAGTCCGGCTGCTGTCATCTCGCGACCAGCTAACAGGGCTGCATAACCGGGCAACCTTTTTCCATAAGGTGAAGGACGCGCTCGAAGCCGGCGACCTGGATCTTGGCAAGGCCGCCGTCATCTTCATCGATCTCGACAAGTTCAAGACCATCAATGACACGTTCGGCCACAAGGCGGGGGACGAGTTCCTGCGTCACGTCGGGAATGCGATTTCCCGCAGCCTGACGCCGGATGATCTGGCGGGGCGTCTCGGTGGAGACGAGTTCATCATCATCTCCGGCAAGCGGGACATGCCGGCTGTCGAGCGTCTGATCGAGGATCTGAGAGAAGCGGTGAGCGAACCCGTCCGTGTCGATGGCATTGCATTGACCGGTCATCTGAGCATTGGCGTGCATTTTGACCCGGCTCCCGGGCTCGATCTGAAAGAGCGGATGCACAAGGCGGATATCGCGCTCTATCAGGCGAAATTGATGGGGCGCAACACCTGGGTTCGTTTCACGCCGGATCTGGAGGCAAAGATTGCACGGCGGCAATTTGTCGAGGAATGCATCGTCGCCGGCTTCCCGCAGAACCGGTTCGAAGTTCACTATCAGCCGCTGATCGAGCAGACGACCCTGAAGGTGGTCGGCTTCGAAGCGCTGCTGCGTCTTTCCGATGGCGACGGCAACTACATTCCGCCAGCGGAATTTGTCCCGATTGCCGAAGAGGCCGGCGAAATCGCAGCGATTGGCGCCTGGGTGCTGGAGCAGGCGACGCGGTCCGCGGTCACCTGGCCGGACCACCTGTTTGTCTCCGTCAACCTGTCTGCCCGGCAATTCGAGGAGGGCACTCTTGTCGCGTGCGTGAAGGCCTGTCTGGAACGGTCGGGCCTCGCCCCGGAAAGGCTCGAGCTGGAGGTGACGGAGAACATGCTCATCGAGCAGGAGGACAAGATCATCCACCAGCTCAATGCCCTGAACACGCTGGGGGTCTCCCTGGCGATGGATGATTTTGGAACCGGCTATTCCAGCCTTGGTTATCTCTGGAAGTACAAGTTCAACAAGCTCAAGGTCGACCGGTCCTTCGTCAGCTCCCTGACCGGCACTGACAGCAAGTCGCGCCACGTGCTGGACACCATCATTTCGCTCGGTCACCGCCTCGACATGACCGTCACGATCGAGGGCATCGAGACGGAAGCGCAGGTCGAGGCCCTCAACAGCCTGTCCTGCGATCATTTCCAGGGGTTCTATTACGGCGTTCCAATGCCGGCGCAGGAGCTGGCCCCATTCATCTCGAATACGATTGAAACGGCCAGCCGCAAGGGCGGCGCACACAAGCTGCGTCTTGCCGAAAAGCCGGAAGGCCCAGCCAGGGACGCCGGATAGGTCTTGCGCCAGGGAATTGCGTAGCAAGAGCCTCTACGCCGAAGGGAAAAGGGCTTGAAAAGTCCCGGCGTTTGCCCACGTTGAAGCGAGGCAAATGTCAGGCGGGCATCCGGTGTACGATCACAAGAAACGGCTTGAGTGGTTTAGAAGCGCTGAGTTCGCGATCCGATGGCGCATTATCCCCGGGCTGTTTCTTGCGGCAGCAGCAATAGCCTATCTCTACTTCTATTCCGGCTTTGCCGAGGTCACGGCCGTGATCACCAGCGTCGAGCGCTCCTGTGTCGCCAGGAAGTCGAAGGGGACGCTGAAGTCGCGCCGGGTTGAAACCAGGGACATTGATTGCGCCCTTCTCGAAACGCCACTTGCGTGTGACCTGGAGCGCCAGGGATTTCGCTTCGATGTGTCCAGCGATGTAACCTTCAACTACACCTCACCGGTGAACGGACGGCGGTTGCAAGGGTTCGGAACTGTTGGCGAGGCAGATCTCGCCCCGGGTGACAGGATCAGGATCGGGGCCTCAACGTCAAAACCTCACGTTTATATGGTCGACTGGTAGTGGTGTTGCGTGTGTTTGGCCGTGCGGCTTGCGCAGCTATTCGCTATCGGCTGCCTCTTTCAGCCACTCCACCAGCATCTCCGATGTCTCCCGGTTCCGGCTCCTGTGCGACAGCACCGCGTGATAGGCGTTGTTCGGAGTGAGCGGCGGCAGGCCGGCGGGGATGAGCTGGCGATTGGCGACATGGTCGCCGGTGATCGCGCGCCAGCCGAGCATGACACCATGACCGGAGAGGGCCGCCTGGGTGGCCTGGACGTAGTTGGAAAACCTGAGGCCCTTGGCGGAGCCGGCTGCCTTCTGGCCGGTGCGGGCGAGATAGTCGGCCCAGGAAATCCAGCGACGGTCACCGGTCTCCACATGGATCAGAAAAGCCGTGCCGAGGCTGCCACCGGTCTCCTTGAGGCGGCGGACATAAGAGGGGGCGCAGACCGGTTCGACCCTCTCGTGAAACAGCAATTCGACGGCGCCGTCCTCCCAGCGGCCGTCGCCATAGCGCATGGCAATGTCCGTGCCGGGTGCAAGGCGCGGTGTTTCCTGCACTGACGTCAGCACGTTCACTGCCACATCCGGATGCTCCAGGTAAAAGGCCTCCAGCCTGGGCATGAGCCAATAGGTGGCAAACCCCATGGTGCAGGCGACCGTCACCGTTGCGCCCGTCGGATCGGCAAGGGCCCTGATATCGTCCAGGGCCTCGGTCAGCCGTTCCCGGTTTTCGACAACGGCCCGGAACAGGATCGCTCCAGCCTCTGTAAGGCTGGCAGGCCGGGTGCTGCGGTCAAGCAGCGGCGCGCCGATATGGGCCTCCAGCTGTTTCAGGGACTGGCTGACCGCCGACAGCGAGACATTGAGTTCGCCGGCCGCGGCCTTGGCGCTGCCGGCGCGCTGGACGGTTTCAAAAACTGCCAGCAGCCGAAGGGGTGGCAAGCGGTCCATGTAATGCCTCAAGTTAAGTCATGGCTTAAGTTAAGTTTCGATTTTATCGTCTTTTCAAATCGCTTTTGCAAGCGCATTTATCTTTCAAGATCATGAATTTCAATCGCTTCTCGCAGTCTGGCTTGTGGAGCCCTTGCGGGAGGTCTTCTTAAGTAAAGGACTGGACGATGCTGGGGACGGGCGACGCGGGTGTGCTGCTGCGCGAGCAGGGGCTTGATGTGCCCATGAGCGACGGCAAGACGGCCTATTTCAACTACTACTGGCTGCGCGACAATTGCCCGAGTTCCTTCGATCCGGAGACCCGGGAACGGGTGTTTGACGTCTTTGACATGGCGGAAGCCCCGAGAGCAGCCTCGGCCGCGATTTCCGGTGGGGTGCTGGAAATCCACTGGCAGGGCTCCGGTCATGTCAGCCGTCTGCCCGTGGACCAGCTGTCCGCCTATGCCGGTGGCTCAAGGCGGCCCGACAAGGCCAACCTGCCGCGCAAAGCCTGGTATGGCGATCACTACGACGAGATCGCACGCTTTGCCCATGCCGACCTGATGGCCGACAGGAGCCATATTCGCGACTGGGCCGAAGCCATGCTGACCGATGGGGTGGCGCTGCTGACCGGTCTGCCGGACACGGACGAGGCGCTGACAGATACGGCCGGTCTGATCGGGCATGTGCGGCCGAGCTATTTCGGCAAGGTGTTCGAGGTGAAGACCCATATCAAGCCGACCAACCTCGCCTTCACTTCCAAGGCGCTGCCGCTGCACACGGATCTGCCGGACGAGGATCTGGCACCTGGCATCCAGTTCCTGCACTGCCGGGCGAACACGGTGGCGGGCGGCAACTCGATCTTCGCCGATGGTCTGGCCGTTGCCGAGGATTTCCGGGCGCTCTATCCCGAGGAATTCAAGCTCCTGGTCGAAACCGATGTGCCCTATTTCTGTGAGCATGACAGCTTCGACATGCGCGCCCGCCAGCGCGTGATCGAACTGGATGCCCATGGCAACATCTCCGGCGTCACCATCAGCCAGCATCACGCGGACATTTTCGACCTGCCACAAAAGGATCTAGACCGGTTCTACCCGGCCTTTTGCCGCTTCGGCCGGATGATGCGCGACGACAAGTACCTGATGCGCTTCCGCCTGAACGCGGGCGAGTGTATCGTCTTCGACAATCACCGCATCGTGCATGGCCGCGCTGCCTATTCGGCCACGAGCGGCAGCCGGCACCTGCGCGGCTGTTATACCGATCGGGGCGAATTGCGCTCCACCTACCGGGTTCTTGCCGGGGAAAGGCGGTTCAAATGAGTGTCGTGACAGACGTTGCCTTCAAAGGGGCTGCCGACCGGCAGAACGAAGAGGCGCTGCGGGAGGATCTTGCGGCAGCGTTCCGGATCGCGGTTCGCATGGGCTGGCATGAATCCGTCGGCAACCACTTTTCGGCCGCCGTATCCGAAGATGGCGCCACCTTTCTGATGAACCCGAAATGGCGGCATTTTTCCGAAGTCCGGGCCAGTGATCTCCTCCGGCTCGACGCCCATGACGACACGGTCATGGACGGGCCAGATGCCCCGGATGCCTCGGCCTGGTGCATTCACGGCACGGTGCACCGGACCAACCCCAAGGCCCGAGTCCTGTTTCACGTCCATCCGCCCCATGCCACCGCACTGGCCTGCCTTGCCGACCCGTCGATGAAACCGGTCGACCTCAACACGGCACGCTTCTTCGGCAAGGTGGCGGTCGATCTCGGATTTGGCGGCATGGCCGACGAGGCGGAGGAGGGGCGCCGCATCGCCGAGACGCTGGGTGACAAACCGGTGCTCGTGATGGGCAATCACGGTGTTTCGATTGCGGCCGAAACCGTCCCGGAAGCCTTCGAACATCTCTATTTCTTTGAGCGGGCAGCGGAAATCCTCCTGAAGGCCTATGCCAGCGGCCAGCCGCTGGCGGTGATGTCCGACAATCTTGCCGCCAAGACCGCCGCGGAGTGGGAGCCCTACAAGGGCATGGGGTATGAACATTTCGACTACTGGAAACGCCAGCTCGACCGGACCGAGCCCGACTACAGGGACTGAGGGCTGATTTCGGGGCCTTTGTGCGAACCACCATTGTCCTCCCGGATTGGCACTGCCAGGTCCGGGATCCAGCAGACGCAAGCGCCCGCAGCTCCAGCCGCCACAGGGGTTACTTGGTCCCGGATCTCCGCTGCGCTCCGTCCGGGATGACAACGGAGAGATTGCAATGTGGCACTGGTCTCCCGGATTTGCGCACCGGGAGACCAACCCCACACCAACGCTCTCCTCAACCAACAATCCCGGTAGCCGGTATGATGGCAAGACCAGGGTCCTGAAGGCCGTGTGGTGGGGGGATCGACACCTTATGGCGTGCTGGGTCCCTGCCTTCGCGGGGATGACAAGGGGAGAGGGGGCAGCGCCGCCGACAGGTATGCCTTCGCGGGAAAGGACCAGTTTCGTCCCCGGGTAATGAGGTTGATTTGGATGATTGCAGCCTGGCGGCGTGTTAAGCGTCGTTGATGGCGAAACTCAATCCTCTCATCCTGTTGCCGCTGCTGAGTTTTCTCTGGCTCGCGACTGGCGTTGTCCTGGCGAGCCTTTACTACCCGGGCTACGACCATCTCAGCCAGTTCATGAGCGAGCTCGGAGCAACCGGAACGCCCCATGGTGCCAGGGTCAATCTTCTCGTCTTTGCCGGGGCCGAGGTCTGGGTGCTGCTGTTTGCGGCACTGGCTGGAAGAAGCCTCATTGGAAACGGCGTTGCCTTTGCCGGACTGCTGCTGCTTGCGGTCTATGCGCTCCTGCTATTGATCGCGGCTTTTTTCCCTTGTGATTTCGAGTGCCGGCCGGTGGAGCCGTCCCGATCGCATCTGATCCATGTCAGTGCCGGAATGTCGGCCTATGCCGTGGGGCTCTGCGGTCTCTTCCTGATCTCGACCGGCTTGAGGCGGGACGGGCGCGGTGCAGTGTCAAACCGAACAGCCGGTGTCCTGGTTCTAGCAGGAGCAGGACTGTTGGCCGGCACGGTTCTGTCGCAGGGTTATGCGGGTCTTTTCCAGAGAGTGCTTGAGGGGCTGCTCTACCTCTGGATGATCCGGATCGGGGTCGCATTGTCCCGTCAGGCCACGCAATCTCCGTCGGGTCGGGCGATGTGAGGTATGCGTCATGGCTTGACCCGATGCCGCTTGACCGCAACGTGCTGAAGAATTCCCGGCCTCACCTGCTTACCCCGGCAAAAATCAATACTGCATGGACGGTGCCGACCGGTGGATGCCACCCCGGACAAGCGCAGCGCAGATCTGGGGCCTACTCGCCGGTCCTCGCGCCAAATCTGAAGGTGCTTCTGAAGCCGGACTTGCCACACGCCATTTCTCTGGAAATGAGTGGGCCCCGGGTCTCGCTGCGCTCGCACGGGGTGACACCGAAGATATGGGTTTGCATGTGAGTGACAAACGCGCTCAGCAACATTTTCGCCTGTAGTACTCGCCTAATACCCGTTTCGTTTCTTTGCCTGCTAGCGTTTGTCCATCGCTTTTTGCCAAGCTGGAGGACAGAGCATGAGTGCGACGAAGATCCTGATGATCACAGGGGATTTCACCGAAGACTATGAAACCATGGTGCCGTTTCAGACCTTGCTGGCCATGGGCCATGAAGTCGATGCGGTCTGCCCCGGCAAGAAGGCCGGCGAGACGGTTGCCACCTGCATCCACGATTTCGAAGGTGACCAGACCTATACGGAAAAGCGCGGTCACAACTTCACCCTGAATGCGAGCTTCGCGGACATCGACGTGGCTGCCTATGATGCGCTGCTGATCCCGGGTGGCCGGGCACCGGAATATCTGCGCCTCGATGCGAGTGTTCTTGCCGCCGTCAAACATTTCATGGACGAAGGCAAGCCGGTGGCCGCGATCTGTCACGGCGCCCAGATCCTGACCGCTGCCAAGGTGATTGAAGGCCGGACCGTCTCCGCCTATCCGGCCTGCCGCCCGGAAGTCGAGCTTGCCGGTGCCACCTATGCCGACATCGCCATCGATGGGGCTGTCACCGATGGCAATCTTGTCACGGCACCCGCGTGGCCGGCTCATCCGGCGTGGCTTTCCCAGTTCAACGCGCTGCTGAAGGGCGCAGCGGCCGGGTCGCTGGCGGCGTAGCAAGCAGCGCCTGCCATACTCAGAGCTTCATCCTGAGACAGCGCTGACGCGCTTCCTCAGGATGACGTGGTGGGCCTGGCGGAGAACGTGCACTGGTACGTCCCCTTCCTCTTGTGGGGAGGGCAGGGGGGCTTTGCCGCTTCTGCCAGTTGTTCGGCGTCGTCAAATACCCCCATCCCTGACCCTTCCCCACAAGGGGGAAGGGGACTAGGCTGCCGTTCTGGCGAAAGTGTGCGTTCCCCCGTCCAGCTGCTGCCGGAACGATTGCAAGCGAAATGCCCAGAGGAAACCAGCATGTGCAAACTCTTCATCGAAGCCGATCCGGCGCTTTGGGAAAGCACGACCAAGTCGCTCCGGATCGACGGCATGGTGACCTCCGTGCGCCTGGAGACCTTTTTCTGGAAAGTGCTCGATGAAATTGCGGCACGCGACGACATGAACGTGGTGCAGCTGATCACCAGGCTGCATCACGAAAGCATCGATGCCGGCCATGATCTCGGCAATTTCACCAGTTTTCTCCGGGTCTGCTGCGGCCGTTACCTGGCCCTTCAGCTTTCCGGCGACGTGCCCACCGACACGCGCCTGCCGATTGCCGGGCTCGATGCGGATGACATTCTGGAGGCGGAAAGCGGTCGGGTGCACTAGCCCGAAATGAGGCGGGGTGCAATCCGACACAGGCTGGTGCATAACAGCCGGATTTCGAAACAGATCCGACTTTCTTGTTGTGTGCACTCAAAATGACATTTGCCAGCCTGACCGCCGATACTGCCGAAGCCTTGAAACGTTGCATTGGCACTAGACAGCCCCGGACGAACAGCTCTCAAAGGGAAACACTATCCGGTAATCCGGCCATGAGCCTGTCGGCATGCCTTGCCCAGCATGATCCGGCCCATGTCGGGCTGATCGAGACGCAATTGCGCAATCTCGTTGCAGACCTGGTCGGGAAGTATGATCCCGGCATCCTGAGCAATCTCCGCCTGCTGCCACTGCCGCGCTTCAGTCAGGAGCGCGAGACTGCAAAGGCCAATTTGCTGGTGGCATCCCGGCCGGAGGTTGCGCTTGCCTTGTCGACTCACAGATCCGGCTTCGTGCGTGAAATTGCGCTTCGGCACGTCAGGTCCATAGATAGTGCGTTTGAATTTGCGCTCGTGTTGAGACGGATGAATGACTGGGTGCCTGAAGTCCGCTCGGCGGCGGTCGAGCTGGTGGAGCGCAGCCTGTTCTCGGAGACAGCAGACACGAAATCCGTTCGGGCAACTGTCTCCGGCTGCCTGGAACTGCTGCTTTCTGCCAACGAGCTTGGCCGGGCCGACTCGGTGAGCCGCAGGGTTCTTGATCGCCTCCTGACAGATACCGGATGTCTTGATGAATTGAGCGCGAACCTGATGTCCGGCCGGCAGAATAGTGCGCCGAAATTGTTGAAGCAGGCGCTGAAGCGCGCGCTTGTCGTCGAACACCTTCCTGGGTTGGCGCTGGGCGCCAGGCATCCGGCAGTAAGGCGCGTGGCACTGAAGGCGCTGCTGGACGGTCGCTTTGTCTGGAAAGCCTATCAAAGTCTCCGGCAAACCAGTATCGAACTGGCGGTAGGCAAGGATGAGCTTGCCGAGACCGGGCTCAGGGACAGGTCTGTCGAGGTGCAGGACGTCGCCTTGCAATACATCGTGAACACGCCGGACAGCAGGCTCAACCGCGAGGAGACGTTTCGAGGCCTTCTGTCTTCACGTCACCCTTGCCTGACGGACAAGGCAAGCTTCGGTCTGGCTCGACTGCTCGGCAAGCCAGAAATCGTGGCGGAATGCAGCGATTTGCTGCTGTCAGAACCGGAGCCGCCCATCTGGGCGGCGCGTATCCTGGCGCGCTACGGCAACACCAGGGATCATCAGATCATCCTTGCGGGGTATGAACGGCTTTCGTTGCGACCGGATCTGGTGTGGCTGGACCTCCTGGCAAAACTGGAAGACGTGCAGGCCATCGAAACTCTTCTGGACATTGCCGTTCATCATCCCGATCTGGCATGTGCCCGGCAGGCATCCAGGGCGTTGGAGAGCACGCGGTTGCAAGCGGACGTGAAGGTCCTCGCGGAAGTGATGCGGCGGGGAAAGGGCGAGTTCCACGCGAGAAAACTTCGACACATCGCGGGGCGTTGCAGCGCAATCGATATCGTGCGGTTGATACTTCTGCAGACGCGCCATGATCCGGAGGCAGACCGGGAGCCGCTGTGGGTCCTGGCTGGCCGCAAGATTGTCCTCGGCGTCTTCAATCCGCTGCAATCCGAGCTGGATGCACTGAAGAGCGATCTTGTGTCTGCCGACCCGGATTTGCGCGACAGGGTGGAGGATTTCTTGTGGCTCAGCCGTTTCGAAGGCAGGCAAGAGCCGACCTGAGCTCTTGCCTTTCCGGGGCAAATGTCGTGGCTCCATCGAGTTTGCCGAATTCATCGGCCAGGTCATCCATATGCCGCAGCACGGCATTCAGGATCGTCTGGAGATTGACGAGGACCGATTTGGGGAAAGGGTCGCAATCGATGATGATCTTCACGTTGTCGCCCAACGGGGTAAAGGAAATCTGCAGGGGCTGGTCGGGGAAATAGGTGCTGAAAGTCCGGCCGCCGGCAGCCTCGACAAGCCCGTTGGCGATGTAACACCAGAGCTGATCTACAAGATCCCAAAGCTCGGTGCCAAGCAGTTCAACGCCATCAATGATCAGACTTATGGCACCGTCGATGTAGTGCGGATCGTCGAGAGGCCCGTTGAACTCGGCCACTGGCACAAATGTTCCGGACAGTTTGAGATCGGTCCGAATCTCGATTCCGTGCAGACGTGTTTGCATGGCAGGACAAATGAACCCGTGTTTCCTGGAAAGGGGAGGGCGTTCTGGAGGCTGTGACCGTGGGCAAGCGCCGAGGTCCTCCGGGCGCGATGGCTCAGGCGCTGGGCGGCACCTCGGCGTGTGACCAGCCTTTGTAGCTCCAACCGAACTCATGCAGAAAATCGTTCAGTTCAAGGGTCCGCCTGTTGAACACGAGGGAGCTCAGCTCGGCTGTTTCATCGAAGGACATGGACGTGCCGTCCGGTGACAGTTCAAAGCCTTGATAGCGGTTCTTTTCAAGGGCAGTGCGGAGTGCTTCGGCGTCGGGAGTGGGCGCCGTTCCGGAAAAGGTCGCGGTGTGTCTGATGGGCTGCGGGACCTTGAGATCGATGCCAAGCTCCAGCAGCGCCTGCTTGATGTCGTCATTTGCTTCCTTGGACCCGTGCCAACGGTTCTGGCCCGCGTAGATTGTCTGGAAATTGTCGTCGCGAAGCTCCTCGGTGGAGGAGGAGAAGCGAGGCAGTATCTGCCAGATGACAATCGGTCCCATCAACAAGGCGGCGAGCGCCGCATAGAGCAATAGATCCATGACTTGATCCTGAAAAAAGAATGAGAAAAGGGCGTGTGCGGAATACTCGGAGGAGGTCAGGCGGTACCCAACCTCATTTTGACCTCGTTCGCAATGGACAGGGACGCGGTCAGGCCGGGGGACTCCATACCGTAGAGCGCAACCAGTCCTTCAAGCCCGTGCGCCTCCGGTCCGTCGATGCGGAAATCCGCGGCCGGTTCGCCGGGGGCAGCGATTTTCGGGCGGATGCCGCTGTAGTCCGGGATCAGCGCTTCGTCTTGAAGATCCGGCCAGTAACTGCGGATGGCGGCGTAGAACGTGTCGCCGCGGGACGGATCGACCGCATAGTCCCGTTCCGTCACCCATTCGACGTCGGGTCCGAACCGGGCCTGGTGTTGCAGGTCGAGCGTCAGGTGAACGCCAAGGCCGCCGGGTTCGGGGACCGGATAGATCAGCCTGGAAAAGGGAGACTTGCCCTGCAGCTTGAAATAGTTGCCCTTGGCGAGGAAGGCCTTCGGCGCCTTTGAGGCAGGCAGAGCTGCCATGAGGCCCGGTGCGTCGTGGCCGGCGGAGACGATCAGCTCCCGGCAGGTGAGCGCATAATCACCGTCATCTTCCGTTGAGATATCAACCCGATAGCCTCCGGCCGGGTCCGGCGCGATCTGCGTCACGTTTGTGTTCAGAACCACCTGACCGCCCCCGGCGCCAAGGCCGCCCTCAAGCGCCAGCATGAAGCCATGGCTGTCGATGATGCCTGTGGACGGGGACAGCAACGCGCCGGCGCCTTCAAGGGCCGGTTCCAGCTCCAGCATTTGCCGCCGGTCCAGAAACGTGAGATCCGTGACCCCGTTGTCAGCCGCCTTCTTTTTCAGGGCCTGCAGCTCTGAAAGCTGGTCATCGTTGGCCGCGACGATCAGCTTGCCAAGACGCTCGTGTTCAACGCCGTTTTCGGCGCAAAAGTCATAGAGTTGTTGTTTGCCTGAGACGCAGAGCCGCGCCTTGAGACTGCCCGTCGGATAATAGATGCCGGCGTGAATGACTTCCGAATTTCGGGCGCTGGTTTCCGACCCGATCAGGTCGTGGCGCTCCAGCACGAGCACTTCCTTGTCCGCTTGTGCCAGGGTGCGGCCGATGGCAAGGCCGATGACGCCGGCGCCGATGACGATGGTTTCGATGTCAGGCATGGTCACCTCTGCTTGTCATCCCGGGCGCAGCGCAGCGAAGGTCCGGGACCCGGGAGTTCCGGGTGGCCGCAACTGGCCGAATGTCCCGGCCATGCGGGGTCCTGGGTTCCCGCTTTCGCAGGAATGGCGCCAGGAAAGCTCCCGAAGCGCGTAGCTGGTAAGGACCTCCCTGCCGGGATCGGCAGGGAGGCTTCGTCGGTTAGCCCCACCATTTCTCCGGGTCGAAGGAGCCGGCAGCGTCCTCGATGACCTGGCCGACCTGGAAGAGCGTGCTCTCGTCGAACGGCTTGCCGATCAGCTGCAGGCCGAGCGGCAGGCCGGACTTGTCGAGGCCGGCGGGAACGGAGATGCCCGGCAGGCCCGCCATGTTCACGGTCACGGTGAAGATGTCGTTCAGGTACATTTTCACCGGATCGGAATGAAGATCCTGATCGGCGACGCCAAAGGCAGCCGACGGTGTTGCCGGGGTCAGGATGGCGTCCACACCATTCTGCCAGGCCAGGTCGAAGTCGCGCTTGATCAGCGTACGAACCTTCTGCGCCTTCAGGTAGTAGGCGTCATAGTAGCCGGCGGACAGCACGTATGTCCCGATAAGGACACGGCGCTGAACCTCTTCGCCGAAGCCCGCGGCGCGGGTGTTTTCGTACATCTCGACAATGTCATTGCCCGGTACCCGGAGGCCGTAGCGAACGCCATCATACCGCGCAAGGTTGGAAGAAGCTTCCGCAGGCGCGACGATGTAATAGGCCGGCAGGGCGTATTTGGTATGCGGCATGGAGATGTCGACGATCTCCGCGCCGGCATCCTTCAGCCATTCAATGCCCTTCTGCCACAATTCGTCGATCTCGCCCGGCATGCCGTCCATGCGGTATTCGGCCGGAATGCCGATCTTGAGGCCTTTCACCGATCTGCCGATGGCAGCTTCATAGTCCGGCACCTCGATGTCGACGGAGGTGGTGTCCTTCGGATCGACGGAGGCCATGGATTTCAGAAGGATGGCACTGTCGCGGACCGTGTGGGCGATCGGGCCGGCCTGGTCGAGCGAGGAGGCAAAGGCAACCACGCCCCAGCGCGAGCAGCGGCCATAGGTCGGCTTGATGCCGACTGTGCCGGTGAAGGCCGCCGGCTGACGGATCGAGCCGCCGGTGTCGGTGGCGGTGGCCCCCATGCACAGGCGCGCGGCAACGGCGGACGCGGAGCCGCCGGACGAGCCGCCTGGCACCAGGTCCTGGTTGGAGCCGGTCTTGCGCCAGGGGTTGATCACCGGGCCGTAGTAGGAGGTCTCGTTGGAGGAGCCCATGGCGAACTCGTCCATGTTCAGCTTGCCGAGCATGACGGCGCCGTCGGCCCAGAGGTTGGACGTGACGGTGGACTCGTAAGGCGGCTTGAAGCCGTCGAGAATGTGGCTGCAGGCCTGGGTGTGCACACCCTTGGTGGCAAACAGGTCCTTGATGCCGAGCGGGATGCCTTCCAGAGCGCCACCGGTGCCGGCGGCCAGTTTTTCGTCAGACGCCTTGGCCATGTCGCGGGCCTGGTCGGCCGTCACGGTGACATAGGCATTGAGCTGGCTGTTGGCGGCTTCAATATTGGCAATGAAGGCGTCTGTCAGCTCAACGGACGTGTAGTCCTTGTTTTTCAGGCCCTCGCGGGCTTCGGCAATCGTGAGTTTGGTCAGGTCGGTCATGAATTTTTCTCAATCGGGGCCTTAGCGGCCAGAAGCGGAACGGACGGCTTATTCGACGACTTTCGGCACCATGAAGAAATGATCTTCGGAGGCTGGGGCGTTCTGGGTGATGTCACCGGCCTTGTTGCCGTCCGTCACGCCGTCCACGCGCTTTTTCATGGTCTGCTCGACGACGGAGGTCAGAGGTTCGACGCCGTCGATATTCACTTCGTCGAGCTGCTCGACAAACCCGAGAATGGCGTTCAGCTCGCCGGTCATGCGGGTTGCGTCTTCGTCGCTCACCTTGATGCGTGCCAGGCGGGCGACGCGTTTCACCGTATCGGTATCAACTGACATATTGTCCTCGTTGGTCTGGCTGGCGGGGCCAGGATCTCCTCTGGCCACGGGCATTGATCCCGGCCTGTTTGCGGTGACCGTGTTGCAAAATCAAGCGGTCCGTCTTGTCTTCCTGCCGAAATTCTCATAATACGGTACTGGCTGTAACCGAAATTGAGTTTTGCCGTGACAAAGACCCTTGATCCGATCCGCCCGCTGCCGATGGCGGCTATTGTCTATCTGGCGTTCGAGCCTGCCTGGCTGGCGCTCTCGCGCGACGAACGAGGCGCGCATGCAGAAAGGATCGGCGCGATCCTGGCGCGTCACCCGAAGGTCTCCTTCGAATGGTTCGATGCCGACGCGCTGGCGGGCGGTTTTTCCGACTTTGCCATCTGCCGGTTTTCCGACATGCGCGCCTATCACCACCTCTGGGAGGAGCTGCGCGATACCGACATCTTCGCGCATCCCTATGCCCGCATCGTCAATGTCACGACCGGCATTGAAAACGGGTTTCAGGATTATGAAGCCGCGTTGGCAGGAGTGGCTGGTGGCTGAGGTCGGCCGTCCTCAAGCGGCCCGGGTGACGGCAGCCCTGCTGGAAGCGACACTCCTAGAACTTGCTGACAACGGCTTCGAGAAGGCGACAATTGCCGCGATTGCCGCGCGTGCGCGCACCAGCAAACAGGCCGTTTACCGACGTTTCGAGACCAAGGAGGCGCTGGTCGCAGCGGCGATTGAAGCGGCGCTCGCTGCGGCCAATCCGGGCCCGCCACAGCGCGGCAGCGTTGCCGAAGATCTGCGGCTTTGTCTCGGCAACACGGCGGCTGCCCTGCAGGAAACCCCGCTCGGGGCCGCTCTCAGAGCCCTGGTGCCGCATCGCCAAATACCGGGTCTGGCCGAAGTTCTGGATGCGGCCGAGGAGGGGCGCCGGCTGATCCTGCGCCAGATCTTCTTGGCGACGCCCTTTGAGGCAGACATGGAAACCCGCATCGACCTGCTACTCGGGCTGATCTATTTCCGGCTGCTGATCCGGGGCCTGAAGGTCACCGAAGCGGATATCGAAACGGCGATCTATCTTGTCCTGGGCCTGGTCGCGCCGCGGGATCCGGAAGGGTTTGCGGGTCTCCCCGGAATGTGATCGTGAGGCCATTCACGATCTCCTCGCCGGGTGCTGTCACTTCTGTGATCAAGGGTGATTGGTCTTCCCGGGCGTCATGGCACATTTTTTAACCAGCGCGGTGCAGGCATGCGCCGGACGCCACGACCCGATCAAATCCTCTTGGAGACGTTGATGCCGCTTTATACGTCCAAATCCGTTCTGCTGGGGCTCACCGCCCTTTTTTCCGCCGCCGCCTTCACCGCTTCGGCCGACGAGATCACCACCTTCACCAAGGATGGCGCTGCCATCGGCGGGACCGACCCGGTCGCCTATTTCACGGAAGGCAAACCGGTCGCCGGTACGGACGAATTCACTTACGTCTTTGACGATGTGACCTGGAAATTCTCCTCCGCCGAGAACCGCGACCTGTTCAAATCCGACCCGGCAAAATATGCGCCGCAATATGGTGGTTTCTGCGCCTTCGGCACTGCCATGGGCTTCAAGGTTCCGGTCATTCCGGATGCCTGGTCGATTGTCGACGGCAAGCTCTACCTCAACAACTCCCACAAGGTTCAGGAACGCTTCGAGCAGGATGTCCCGGGTTACATCCGCAAGGCGACGCTCAACTGGGACATCATCAAGGAAAAGAACCCGAGCGAATTGACCGAGCCGATCATTCGGGATTGATCCCCTCCCTGTATTCTCCTCTCCTTGAGCCCGCCACCAGGCGGGCTTTTTTTGTTTGATTACCAATGGAGTGGGAGCGCTGTTTCAAGCCCTTCGTTGTCATCAACTCATTGCGTTGACGACAGAGGATGAGACGGCGCGGGGGGCGGCCGCTTAGGGACAGTCTCTTAGTTCTGTCAGAAGTGGCGCGTTGTTCCTCCTCAGTGTCACCCCGGCCAAGCGCAGCGCGGAGCCGGGGCCTACTCGCTTGCCTGCTCACTGAAACGCAAGAGGTCCAAAACTCCGAGAAGGCTCCCTGCCAAGTGATCAAGCTCTCTGGAGGCGAGTAGGCCCCGGGTCTCGCTTCGCTTGCCCGGGGTGACACCTGGGGAGTCTCTCTCGAATTGGAAGGGAGGTGGCGAGCATTCGCAAGTGAAGACCAACACGGAAACGCCTTTCTTGAAGGCCCAAGAATGCGCCTGGTGTTATTCCGGCCGCAGCGCGGCGGAGCGCCGGGGTCCAGTAATCATTAGTGGTTCGTTTAAAACTCTTGGGGTGTCGTTCCTCCTCAGTGTCACCCCGGCCAAGCGCAGCGCAGAGCCGGGGCCTACTCGCTTGCCTGCTCACTGAATCGCAAGATGTCTAAAACTCCGAGAAGGCTCCTTTCGAGATGGTCAAGTTCTCTGGAAATGAGTAGGCCCCGGGTCTCGCTTCGCTCGCCCGGGGTGACACCTGGCGAGATCCTCTCGGATTGGGAGGGAGGTGGCTAGCGTTCGCAAGTGAATACCAACACGGAAACGCCTTTCTTGAAGGCCCTGCCAGCCCACTTTGTCTTCCCGGCCGCAGCGCAGCGGAGAGCCGGGGTCCAGTAACCGCACGAGTCCAGGGCAAAACAACTGTTCCTTCGGCGTACTGGGTCCCGGTCTTGGCTGCGCCAAACCGGGATGACAAGGGAAGGGGGCAAAGGCGATGTCGCCTCTCTTCCCCCTTCCTTCAGCCAACCCTCTTTTAATTCCGCACCACAAGTGTTAAATCCTGAGGAATTAATTCAGCATTTAAGAGGTGCTCCTTGGCTAGGCTTCCGAAACGCCGTCCCCGGTTTCTGACTGTCAAAACCGCCTATCATCTCAGCCCGAACCTGATCCGGGTGACCTTTGCCGGTCCCGAGCTGGAAGGGTTTCCGAAGGGCCATCACGGCGCCAATTGCAAGCTTGTCCTGCCGCGCGACGGTGAAAGCCGGGCGGAATTCGAGGCTTATTTTGCCCCGGATGCACCGGAGGAAAAGATCCACGCCGTGCGCACCTATACGGTTCGGGCTTACCGGGAAGACAGCCAGGAACTCGACATCGATTTTGTCGCCCATGGTGACAATGGCCCGGCGACCCGCTGGGCACAGGCCGCCATGCCCGGATCTTTCCTTGGCTTCATGGGGCCGAGCCAGCCGAAGCTGACCGAGTTTTACGCCGACTGGTACCTGCTGGCCGCCGATCTCTCGGCCATGCCGGTGGTGGAAGCCACCCTGGAGGCCCTGCCGTCAGATGCGAAGGGTCTGGCGGTTTTCGAAGTGCCGTCTGAAGACGACATTCGTGACATTGCCGCGCCGGCCGGCATCGAGCTGCACTGGCTGGTCCAGCCGGAACAGCACCGCGCTTCGGCAGCGCAGGTGGATCTCGTCAAATCCCTCGACTGGCCGAGCGGCACCGTCCAGACCTGCATGGCCGGCGAAAGTTCTGTTATCCGCGCCCTGCGCGATCACCTGCACAATGAGCGACAGGTTCCCAAACGCGACACCTATATTTCCGGCTACTGGAAAATTGGTCTGGTGGAGGACGAGCACCAGAAGATGAAGCGGGCCGAGGCGGCCTGAAGGGCCGTGCGAGCATTCAGTGGTTTCCTGAATGCTCTTTTGTCCCGGCTTCGCGCTGCCTAGCCGTCCTTGTAATAATAGCTGTAGCCGTTGAGGGCAGGGGCGCCGCCCAAATGGGCGTAGAGTACCCTTGACCCTGCCGGGATGCCGCCGGTCCTGACAAGGTCGATCATGCCCTGCATCGATTTGCCTTCATAGACCGGGTCGGTGATCATCGCCTCCGTTTTTGCCGCAAGGCGGATGGCGGCATTGGTTTCCTCCGACGGCACGCCATAGGCCGGATAGGCGTAATCCGGGTTGATGAGGATTTCATCCTCGCGCACCGGCCGGCCGAGTTCGACAAGGTCCGCCGTTGTGTCGACGATCTGACGCACCTGTTGCCGTGTCTGGTCCAGGGTGCCGGAGGCATCAATGCCGATCACCCGGTCCGCGCGGTTCTGGTCGGCAAAGCCGACAATCATGCCTGCCTGTGTCGAGCCGGTGACGACACAGACGATGATGTAGTCGAAGGAAAAGCCCAGTTCTTCTTCCTGGGCCCTGACTTCCTCGGCAAATCGCACATAGCCCAGCCCGCCGAACTTGTGCACCGAAGCGCCGGCCGGAATGCCATAAGGGATGCCGCCGCTGTCCCGCACCGACTGCATGGCGTCCTCCCAGCTTTTCCGGATGCCGATGTCGAAGCCATCTTCAACGAGGCGTGAATCGGCTCCCATCAGACGTGTCAGCAAGATGTTGCCGACACGGTCGTAAACAGCGTCGTGGTGCGGCACCCATTTTTCCTGAACCACCACGCATTTCATGCCGATCTTGGCAGCGGTGGCCGCCACCATGCGGGTGTGATTGGACTGGACGCCGCCGATGGAGACCAGCGTGTCGGCGCCCGATGCAATGGCATCCGGCACGATATATTCGAGCTTGCGCAGCTTGTTGCCGCCAAAGGCCAGCCCGGAATTGCAGTCCTCCCTCTTGGCGTAGATTTCCACCATGCCGCCCAGAGCCTCGGAAAGGCGCGGGAGATGTTCGATCGGGGTTGGGCCGAATGTCAGCGGGTAACGTTCAAACTTTTCAAGATTCATGATTGGCACCTCAGTTCGAAAGAGGTCTGAATCATGGCAGCTTCTTTCTGAAAGGTGCTCTCGAAAGTGAGTGTGCTACTGAGTCATTAGGGGGGTGATGTGACGGTAGAATTTTGTATAATTTGAAGAATGGATTAAAAACTGGAAGAATCTTTCATGTCAGATGCGCTCGACCGGATTGACCGCAAGATTCTGAAACACTTGCAGCAGGATGGCCGCCTCAGCAATGCGGATCTTGCCGGTCTGGTCAATGTGAGCCCGGCCACCTGTCACAGGCGCACCCAGCGTCTGTTCGAAGACGGCTATATCAAGGGCGTGCATGCTCAGATCGATCCCGAGCGGGTCGACCGGTCCGCGCTGGTGATCGTCGGTGTGGTTCTGGACCGGTCGACACCCCAGAGTTTTGCGGAGTTTGAAGCCGTGATCCGCAAAGCGGACTTCATTCTGGATTGTCACCTGGTCGCCGGTGACTTCGATTATTTCCTGAAGATCCGTGCGCGCGACATGGCGGACTTTAACAAGCTCCACGGAGAAAAGCTGATCGCGTTGCCGGGCGTCCGGCAAACGCGCACGTTTTTTGTCATGAAGGAAGTGACGGACAATGCGCCGCTTCCATTCTGAGCGGGGAAGGGCGCTCTTGCAGCCTAGCGGCTGGCGGAGGCCAGCGCTGCGCCGAAGCCGACAAACAGGCCACCGGTGACACGGCGTACCCAGAGCATGCGCCTTGCGGAGGTCAGGAAGCGCCGCATGTGGCCGCCGGCAAAGGCAATGGCGGCGTGGTTGGCAAAACAGAGCGCGGCATAGGTAACCGACAGCACGGTGATTTCCAGCAGGTCGATACGGTCGTTCCGCATGAATTGCGGGAAGAGGGCGGTGATCACCAGGATGGCCTTGGGGTTGGTCACGGAGACCAGAAAGGCTTCCAGAAACAGTTTCCAGCTGCTCTTGCGCGCGGTGAGGACGCCGTCCTGCAGCTGGAAGGTTGTCTTGTCGCGCCAGATCTTGATGCCAAGGAAGATCAGATAGGCGGCACCGATGATTTTCAGGACGGTGAAGGCAAGAGCGGAGGCTGCCATGATTGCGCCAAAGCCGAGCGCCACCGCAAATCCGAGCACGACAAGGCCAAGGGCATTGCCGCTGGCTGAAGCAAGCGTTGCGTTGCGGCCAAAGCGCAGCGTGTTCGACAGCGCCAGCATGACGGCTGGGCCGGGGCTGATAGCCGGCAGCAGCGAAACAGCAATGAACAGCAGCCAAAGATCAATCGGCATCGGACAATCCTTCAAGGGGCCTGAAGCGGGGCAGGCCGGATCAGATTAGGGGCCCGTCAGGGCAGGAGGCGGCCGTCCCGGACGGCCTTTGCCAGGAGATCCTGGGCATAGGTCCAAAGTCCGGGGAACGGTGAGAGGCGGGCTTCCTTCGTCTGCCGCATGGTGTCGGCCGACAAGGGTTCATGGGTGGGCTCCGGCTGGCCGGAGGCAAAGACCAGCACCATGGGATGCAGCGCGTCCATGGCATTGGCAAACCGGGCTTCCGGTGTCTCGCCGGCTTCGAACTCGAGCCAGAGGCCCTTGAATTCCGATGCCTGGTCGTCAGGCAGCAGGCCGAACAGTCTCTCGGCAGCCGCCTGTTCGCGCGCCTTGATGTCGGCCCGGTTGGCATCGGTCACCCAATGGTCGCCGGCGTCGATCTCCACAAGGTCGTGAACCGCAAGCAGCTTGATCACATGATGGATATCGGTCCCCGGCAGCGCGTGGCCTGCAAGGGTCAGCGTCTGGAGGATCACATGCCAGCAATGTTCGGCGGTGGTCTCCCGGCGGTTGCCGCCGGCCAGCTGGTTGAGCCGCACCACTTCCTTCAGCTTGTCGGTCTCCAGAAGAAAACCGATCTGCCGCTCCAGCGAAGCCTCCATTCAGACCTCGCCCATGGCGCGGCGGAACCGTTCGACGCTGCCTGCGAAGCCGTGGATCAGGGCATCGGCCGTAAAGCCGTGTCCGATCGACATTTCGCGGATGAAGGGCGCGCGCGCCAGAAGCGCCGGAATGTTGTCGACGGTCAGGTCATGGCCGGCATTGACGCCAAGGCCGTTGGCGCGTGCGGCCTCGGCCGTTGCGACGATCCGGTCCAGTTCCTTGTCGGCTTTCGCCGGATCGTCGAAACAGGCGCCATAGGGTCCGGTATAGATCTCGATCCGTTCCGCGCCGAGCCGCGCTGCGTGCTCCGGTGCCGCCGGGTCCGGATCGCAGAACAGCGATACGGTGACCGCCCATTCCTTGGACGCGGCAATCGCCGTTTCAAGCGCGCCGGTGTCCTTTGAAAAATCCCAGCCGTGATCGGAGGTCGTCTGCTCCGGATCGTCGGGCACGAACAGGACCTGCTCCGGGCGGGCGTCTTCGACCAGCTTCAGAAAATCAGGTGAAGGGTAGCCTTCCAGGCAGAGTTCCTTGTTCGGGAACCGGTCCTCGATCAGTTCGGACAGTTCAAACACATCGGTCTTGCGGATGTGACGCTCGTCCGGGCGAGGGTGCACGGTGATGCCCTTGGCGCCGGCTTCCATCGCAAGCGCCGCCAGACCGGTGACGCACGGCCAGGGCAGGTCGCGGCGATTGCGCAGCATGGCGACGGCATTGACATTGACGGACAGGCGGGAGACGGCGGACATGGCTCGAATTCCGGTTGAAACGGTTGCGATCAAGGTTGAAGGGGTTGGGTCAGGATCGAAAGATTGTTTCAAAAGGTCTTGAAGTCAAACAAGAAATTGTCACTAGAGACAATGTTTTCAAGGTGCTTGTCTCTTGGTTGGGTCCGTGATCCGGGGTGGACGGACTTGGCGCGCATGCAGCTGAATGAGCACCAGACACGCGAGCCAAACGGCGAAGGAAAGCGGAAATGTGTAGGTTCGAAAGCTGATCGCGCCACCGACCACAGTGCCAATCCCAGGAAAGATGAGCGTTCCGATAAGGGCACCTGCCAGGATTGGGCAGAAAAACGCGGTCGCCGTGGCCAGTATCCATCCGTCTTGGCCCGAACGGCCGAAGCCACCGGAGAGAACAAAGCCAGCGGGAAAGCCTCCCGCGACACCTATCGCCGCGAAAAACGCCAGTTCTGCCCAGTTCATGGCTCGAGACTCGAGCAACATCGTTGCAATTGCGGTGGATACCGCTGCGCCGGCGCCGGCACACTCAATCGCAATTACAAAGCGCCATGCGTTTCGCTTCAACCAGCAGACCTGACGATCGTTGTTTTCCGGCATGCAGTCTCCTCCAGCTTTCCCTGGTAGCGCACCAGCAACCCGGCAAGGGGCAGCGATATGCTGACATCAAAGTGGAAGACACCGCCCCTGTCTGTCTCCGTTGCCTCGCTGACCGGCAGCAGCCAGCGCGGCAGTGGCAATCCCAAAACCCGGCCGCGTGCCACGGGAAAGGCCAGGGTTCCATGTTGGTCGTTCAGATGAATATCGAATGTCATCGGCCCGAACCGCTCTTGCACGATGCCGGTGCCTTGCTTGCCTTTCAGACCGAGTACGGAGGTGAAGACCTTGCCGCCAAAGTCTCGTTCCCAGATCTCGCAGTCACCGCGCCGCTCGATTGTCACCGAGACCGGTGTGCTGTCAGTCTGCGCTGGAAAGCCGACGATCCGGCAGACCAGTCTGCTCAGGAAAGAGCTGCCGCGCGTGACCCTGGCCTCGCCGGACCAGCAGCGCTTGTCGAAGACGGTGTGAAGATCCTTGACCGGCTCGGGCAAGGCCTCGAAGGCCAGGCCGAGCGCCTGCTGAAACAGGCAGGGCTGGCGCCTGGTCCCGACATGCGTGGTGACATTGAGATGACGCGTTGCTTCCGAGACTTCCTCCAGGGAGATCTCGCCGAGGTAGGCACGGGCTCCGGGGGGGACCGTGCCCTTGACCAGCCTTTGACACAGGATCGCAGCTGCAACGGCCGGAATATGCGGACCATCACCCGCTTCCGCGATCAGTGTCCACCGCCGGTCAAGCGGCTTGCCTTCCAGATCGAGCCCGGCAAGGCGCACTTCCATGCCGCCGCGGTCGGTGCCAAGAGGTTCCAGCCAGTCGGCGATTGTCTGCAGAGGCCTTGCCAGCGCTTCCAGCGAGCGCATCAGCCGCAGGCGCACCAGAAAGGACAGGGCCCAGAGGCCGAGATGCATGACGGAGAGTTCAAGTCCGGCGCGGAACAGAACGGTGCGAGCGCCGTATTTGTCCGGAAAAAGGGTGAGATCCGGGGCGCCTATGAAACTGGTCCAACGCGGTGGCAGGCTGGTCTTGTTCGAAGGGCCGATCCGGCGCTTTTCAAGGCCGGACCAGCCGGGAACAGAAACTTTAGCCCCGTCGCGAAAGACGGCAAGGGGCCGCCCGGTCTGGCCCAGGATGGCGCGCATCACGGAGAGGCCACGCGGGGCGCGATTGCCAGGCAGGATCGCACTCTCGATCAGGTCGAGGCGGGAGAAATCCTCGCGCAGCGCTTCAACCGCGGCAGACGAAAGCGCCGGAACGCTGGAGACGCCGGACAGGGCGGTCAAACCGGCCGCACCGGCCCTCTTCTCCAGAGCGCCGATGCCGGCCGTGAAAGCTGCATCGTCGGAGAGGTCCAGATAGTGGCTTTGGGCCGCAAGGGCGGCTTCTGCGACCCTGTACGGCGCCTGTTCATAGGCCTGAAACGGACCGGCGGCATCGACGGTCACGAACGGGGACAGGGCGTTGAGGCTCTGCTCAAAATCCGGGGCTGCCCGGTCCAGCACCGCAGGGCGGCCGCCATGGCTGCTGCAGAAGGCTTGTGCCCGGTCGAGATTGCGCCCCGCGACGACGACCTCAAGGTCTCCGCTTCGCAAGAGGGCCATGGCCAGCTTGCCGCCGAACACCCCATAGCCGCCGAGAATGACGATCCGCTTCCTGGACGGGGCGTCAGTCAAGCAATCGTTCCTTGAGTTCGGCGGACGGCATGGGGCAGGCGCGCTGGCCGAACCGGTAGCGGTTCCGCGCAATCCGGTCATAGAGCCAGTTGCCGATACCGGTGGGCAGCAAATCGAGCACCGTCAGACCCCGCCAGGGCCAGCCCAGGCTGCGCATGGCGGCAGTGAAGGAGGCCATCTTGATAAAAGCCTTGCCCTCAAGAAGAACAATGTTGGTTTCCATCAGATCCGGGTCGAGCCCATGGGCCTGGTACAGGGCGCGTCCGGTTTCCGAATGGGCATCGACAAACCGGAACCCGGCCTTTCTGTCATGCCGGGCCATGAAACGGGCAAAGCCGGAACACAGAATGCACACCCCGTCGAAGACGATCAGATTGCCTTTTGGCAGACCAGTCCGCGCCTCAAGGGGCGAGGGGGCTGCGTGGCCTTGGATGTTATTCGCCTGTTGCTGCATGCAGGGAACTCACTGCTTGGGCTGCAAGGATCTGGTGTGGGATCTCATACCAGTTTGAAGCCGTGTGGGAGCCCGCGATTTGCCGCAGTCCAGCCGGTGTTGCAGCATCATCAGGAAAACCGGGCTGCCGTGAGCGCAGGGATACCGTATTTCTCCGGAATAGGCGCGGTCCCGCATTTGCAGTATGAGCGCGCGGGGCGCAGAATTCTGCCGATTCGAATGATTTCCAGCGTTTGCATCGCCGAAACCGGTTTTGGTTTTCGCGATGAACGGGAATCGATGCATACATTATTTCAGTAACCAGATCCGGATTGTTCATGGCCACGTCCAACGCACTCCTTCTCTTCGCTCAGGCGGCTGTTTATTTCACCGTCATGATGAGCTTGCTCAGGGCGCGCAAGGCAATCGGCATCGGCGTGTTCATGTGCGCGCTGGGCGTCATGCATTTTCTGGAAACCTATCTCGCCAGCGTCTTTTACATTCAGCTGCCCTTCGGCATCGTTTCGCCGGGCTCGACGGTGCTGTTCTCCGGCAAGCTGCTGATGATCCTGCTTTTGTATATCCGTGAGGATGCACTGGTGGTGCGCCAGCCGATCTACGGCCTTTTGATCGGCAACTTCCTGATCGTCGGGCTGGTGATGATCCTGCGCTACCATGACACGGTCAACGTCACCAACGGCAACAGTCCGGACTTCGCCTTTATCGACGAGATGGGCCTTTTGATGGTCTGGGGCACGGTGCTGCTGTTTCTCGACAGCATCCTGATCATCGTTCTCTACGAGCGGCTCGGCGACTGGCTCGGGCGCCATCTGGGGCTGCGTTTTCTGATTTGCGGCGCCGTTGTGCTGACCTTCGATCAGGCCGGGTTCTTCCTGGCACTGCACTATGTCTCCGGCGCGCCCGGCCATGTGTTTTTCGGCGGCTGGGCCGCCAAGATGGTGGCAACCGTTGTCTACACGGTGCTGTTCGTCCTCTACCTGAAATATTTCGACACGGAAAAGGGCTGGCTGACCAACCGCCCGCTGAAGGATGTCTTCCAGGTTCTGACCTATCGTGAACGCTACCAGCAGCTGCTGGAAGCCTCCATCCGAGATCATCTGACCGGGGCGCTGGACCGCAGCCAGTATGACCAGAATGCACCGGGCATCCTGGAGCGGAACCTGCTTGCCGAGCGCCCCTTGTCCCTGCTCGTGATCGACATTGATCATTTCAAGCAGGTCAATGACCGGCTTGGCCACCAGGCCGGCGACGAGGTGCTGAAAACCGTCTCGCGGCTGCTGACCGACAATCTGCGCTCCGACGATCACCTTTACCGGGTGGGCGGCGAGGAATTCGTGCTGATGTGCGAAAAGCTTCCTGTCGACGGCGCGCTTTCGCTCGCCGAGCGGCTGCGCAAGACCATCGAACGCTTCACCAAGGTCTATCTGCCGGAGAAGGTGACCGTCAGTGTCGGTGTCGCGTCGGCCCCGGTTGACGGTCACACGGTCGAGGACCTGTTCCGGACGGCGGACCAGCGGCTTTACGAGGCCAAGGAAGCCGGCCGTAACCGGGTGATCGGCCCGGGGGCTGCCGCCTGACCCCAGGCGGTCAGGCCACCGGGCAGGTCACGCTGAGCGCCCAAGAGCGAGAACTTCTGCCGAACTCCAAACCTGGGCTGGCGTGCCGAATGAACCGCTCGACAGATTCCTGACTTCCAGGCTTTTGTGTCACCGCCCAGACAACCGGTGGTCTCCGCGTTCAGTCGTGATACCGCCAGGAAACGTGCGCGCCCCGCCTGCGGCCGGCAGACGCCTCGCTCGCACTGAGCACTTCTCGGGACGATCATCGAAACCAGCTTGCCAGCGAAACACCTATTGGTGTAGGAGGGTGCTATGTAATAACATAACATCTGATGGAGAGGGATGTCATGCTGGACAAACGTTTGCCCGTGACGGTGCTGTCGGGATTTCTGGGCGCTGGCAAAACCACCTTGCTGAACCGAATCCTGAACAACCGGGAAGGCCTCAAGGTCGCTGTCATCGTCAATGACATGTCGGAAGTGAATATCGATGCGGATCTGGTGCGGGCCGGCGGGGCAGAGCTCAGCCAGACCGAGGAAACACTGGTGGAGATGTCCAATGGCTGCATCTGCTGCACCTTGCGCGACGATCTCCTGCAGGAGGTGCGACGGCTCAGCGAAGCGGGCGCGTTCGACTATCTCCTGATCGAGTCGACCGGCATTTCCGAGCCGCTGCCGGTGGCTACCACGTTCGAATTTCGCGACGAAGAAGGCCAGAGCCTCGCCGATGTCGCCCGCCTCGATACCATGGTCACGGTGGTGGATGCGGTCAATCTGCTGAAGGACTATTCGAGCCACGACTTCCTGCGGGACCGGGGCGAGGTCCTGGGAGAGGAGGACGAGCGCACGCTGGTGCATCTTTTGACCGATCAGATCGAATTTGCCGACGTGGTCGTGCTCAACAAGGTGAGCGTCGCCGAACCGTCCCAGGTGGACGCTGCCCGCAAGATCATCCGCAGCCTCAATGGCGATGCCAGGATCCTGGAAACCGACTATAGCGAGGTCGCCCCGTCGGAGATCCTCAATACGGGTCTGTTCAATTTCGAAAAGGCCCATGAACACCCGATGTGGGCCAAGGAACTCTATGGTTTTGCCGAGCACGTGCCGGAGACGGAAGAATACGGCGTGGCGTCCTTCGTCTATCGGGCGCGCCGGCCCTTCGATCCGCAGAAGATACACACCTTGCTCAACAATGCGCTGCCGGGTGTCATCCGCGCCAAGGGGCATTTCTGGATCGGCAGCCGGCCGGATTTCGTCATCGAGTTTTCCCTGGCAGGTGCGCTGTCCAGCATCAGCCCGCTGGGCACATGGTGGGCCTCGGTGCCGCCCGAGAAATGGCCGAACGACCCGCGTGCCCATGATTATGCCCGCGCCCAGTGGGTCGAGCCGTTCGGCGACCGGCGCCAGGAACTGGTCTTTATCGGTGCCGGCATCGACTGGCCGGCGCTGAAAAGCCGCCTCGACGCCTGCCTGATCCCGGAGCTTCAGGGCAACGATCTTGCTGCCTTCGCCGCGCTGCCGGACCCGTTCCCGCCCTTCCGCCGGGCCGAGGCCGCGGCATGAGCCTGGCAGAGACCCGATATTCAGCCGGAGGCCGGTCGGCCCGCGATGTCCTTATCGGCCGCGAGCCGGATATTCTCGATGACATTCACCTGCCGTCGGTGGCCGCCTCGATCTGGGTGCGGACACCGGCGCCGGACTTCCAGGGCTGGATCGACGGACTTCCCGTCGATCAGCTGCCGGAACTGGCGACCGTGGTTCCGGTGCATCTCGCCGAGGCTGCCGTTCTGGCCGCTGCCGAAACGGCCGGAACGCCCGCCGGGCCGGAACTGGACATGCTGGCCGGCGACATCGGCGCCCTGGCCTTGATGGTGGCCAGGACCTTGCGGGTGGATCAGATCCGCCTCCGCCTGGATGTCTCCGAAGAGGTCATGTGTCCGAAATTTCACATCGACAATGTGGTCGTCCGGCTGCTGTGCAGCTATCGCGGGCCGGGCACGGATTATGTGCCGGAGGGAGCGGAAGGCGATCCCGGCCGGATCCGTCAGGTCCGCACCGGGGCTGTCGCGCTCTTTCGGGGGCGGCTCTGGCCGGATGCGGACAGCACGGGCCTCCTGCACCGCTCGCCCGCTGTACCCAAGGACATCGGCGCAAGGCTGCTTCTGGTGATCGATCCGGTGGTTTGAAGGTTCCAAGTCAATGTTCAGGTTGTTTTTTTTAGTATTCAACCAGAAGGGGAGTTGTTAGGTTGTGGTTCTGAAGCTAGGCGTTTGATTTGCCTTGCTCGTTGAATTGGGAAAACGCGTACTGATTTTCCGGTTGGTATTTAAGGAACTGCATTATGAAAAATTTGAAAAAATCTGCGCTCGCCTTCACGCTCGCACTCACGTTTGCAGCAGATGCTGTTGCGCGTGAGTGTCAATACTTGGGCACCATTGGTCAGGGGGGCGAGTCTGCCAAAGTCTACAAGTCAGATGGTGATGTTCTTTCCTTTGTTGGAGATATGGATGTCAACACCGACGGCGCCTTGTCCTCCTATGGCATTGAAGACCTGGGATACAAGAACGCCAACGATAAGCTCGACACCAACAGTTCCCTGAATGTGATTTGCAATGGCGCGAATATTCGCAAGCCGAATGGAGAACTGCTTTACGGAACCAGCCGCTGTTATGATCTCATTCGCGAATTTAAACGAATTCGCAAGGAGGGCTGGTTGAAGCCGAACGAAAATTTTGTCTTTTTCTACGGCATTGAGGTGAGCAAGAAGACCTATGTCGAAAAGCCTGACGGCAAGAAGATCCTACGCGGCGTCCCTTGTGAAAAGGACGGGTTTTATGTTTCTCAAGTGGCAAAAATGCTGCCAGGCGGCACTTATGGCGACTGCAAGCCGGAAAAATGGCTGGATGCCTTGAAAATCCCTGCAATCGTGGTCCCGCGGACCGGCATCATGGCTGACAATGGTGTCGGTCAGCACGATCTGGCCATTGTGCGGCTCAAATCGTCAGGCGACTGGGTTGGAGCAATTGTTGGCGACACCAATGACAGCAAGGTTGGTGAGGCCACGGTCAATCTTGCGGCGCGGCTGCGAGGCAAGCCACTGCCTTCGACGTATCGCAAAGTCATTGGTCTGGCCTTGGGGGCTGGAACAGTCGAATACATCGTTTTTCCTGGTACCGCCGGTGATATTCCGGACCTGTCGAATTCAAGCGATGCGGCAATTCAGACCGCTGCCAAGGCACTTTTCGAAAAACATGCCATTGGAGACACTTCGCCCGTTTGCCCATAACGGCGAATGCTTCTTCAGACTGTTGCTGATTGTCAGAAGGACGGTTGCGGAAGGCGATCCCGGCCGGATCCGTCAGGTCCGCACCGGGGCTGTCGCGCTCTTTCGGGGGCGGCTCTGGCCGGATGCGGACAGCACCGGCCTCCTGCACCGCTCGCCCGCCGTGCCGAAGGACATCGGCGCAAGGCTTCTACTGGTGGTTGATCCGGTGGTCTGAGCCCAAGGGAAGGACAACAAGTGTGCCGCCACCCACCATTGTCATCCCGGTTTGGCGCAGCCAGGACCGGGATCCAGTCATCGCCGGCTTCTTTTTTTGATCGGGGCCGTTGCGGCGAACCGGCCCCGGATCTGCGTTTTGCCTGTCCGGGGTGCCAGGGAGTGGTCTTGCTTTCCGGCCGGTAGAGAGGCTTACCCTGCCGCGTAAAGCGAGCCCGTGCGTGTCTTCAAGAACGCCTCCAGCGGGATGTCTTCCTGGCGCAGGAAACCGTGGTCCGGCAGTTTGCCGTCGCGCACCATTTCAATGACGGCCACGACGGAGGCAGAGGTCGTCCAGGCAATCGCCGTGCGCATCTTGCCGCCGATCTCGAGGGGTTTATAGGCGCGCACGAATTCCTCGCGGCGCGGCCGGCCGTCAATCGTGCCCTCCGAGGCCACATGCACATAAACAACATCATTGTCGGTGGGCGGTTTGGCATGGACCAGGATCTCGCCGGCTTCCTGGCGCCGTTCGCGCATCAGGAGTTCGTGGAAGAAGAAATTCATCAGCTCCGCATGGCCCGGGTAGCGCATGGTCTTGTAGTCGATATTGGCGACCTTGCCGAGATAGGTCTCGCACATGGTGCCGAGGCCGCCGGAGGTGGTGAAGGCTTCCAGCTTCATGCCGTCGATATAGATGGTTTCCAGCCATTCCATCGGCGAGACCCATTTACGCACGCCATCCTCGATCACTTCGCAATCGTTGAGATACTCGTTGACGACACCGTCCGGTGACCAGTTGAAGGCATAGCCCATCAGCCCGGTCGGATTCTGCGGCAGCGCGCCGACACGCATGCGGCAGGAGCGGCAATCATCAAAGTCGCCGATCTGCTTGGCGCCGACAATGCCGACAAAGCCCGGCGCGAGACCGCATTGCGGCGCCATCAGGCCCTTGGCGGTTTCGCTCATCTCGATGATCGCCTTGGTGGTCGGCACGTCTTCGGTCAGGTCGAAATAGTGAATGCCGGCGGCATGGGCGGCGGTCGCAACGCCGACATTGAGCTGGTAGGGCAGGCAGGAGAGGATCGCGTCGACATCCGCGACGATCTTTTCCAGGCTGTCATAGGCCTTCAGGTCTGCCGAGCGAATGTCAAACGGCATTTCCTCGCGCGGGGCGTGCTGGTCATAGGCGATGACCTCAAAGCCGCTGTCATGAAGAAGCCGCGCCGCCAGCGCCCCCACCTTGCCCAGACCCAGTACCGCGATTTTTTTCATGTCTCTGCTCCCTGGCGAAAGGCGCCCTTCTTCGGAGCTGCCCTTGCCCGATTGTTCCCCTGACGGCGGGTTTCCACCCGCGCCGAAGCGCGGGCCGAAAACGCCCGTTGGGCCTATTAGGAGCTGATTTGATGCCAAACAAAACGGCAAAAAACTTTTCAAAAAGCTAGTTTTCTGACATTTTGTCAGACTTGGTGTGGCCCACAAACCCGGCTTTCAGGAAACCATATGGACGATCTCGACCACCGTTTGCTTCACCTTCTGACGCGCGATGCCCGCATGTCGGCGACGGACCTGGCTGAAAAGCTTGGTGTTTCGCGCGGCACGGTGCAGAACCGGATCGACCGGCTCCAGCACCAGAAGGTGATCCACCGCTTCACGGTCGAGCTCGGCCCTTCGGACGAGGACCACCAGATCAGCGCCTTCACCCTGATCCGCCTCACCGCCGACGACGGCCGCGCCACCCAGGCCGCGCTCCGCCGCATCGAGGCGATCACCGACATCCACACGCTCAGCGGCGCGTTCGATCTGGTCGCGGAGCTGCGTGTGCGCTCGCTGAAACTGCTGGACAGGACGCTGGACGAGATAAGGGCTCTGCCGGAAGTGGCGGAGACGCAGAGCCATATCAGGCTGGCGTCGGCGGGGAGGAGTTTGTGAAATTGAGTTCAAACATACTGAACGATTCAATTTGCCATGACTGCCAATTGTTGATCGTCAGATTGTTCTATCTCAGTCCTGGAAACCCCCAAGGCGATTGATATTGCTTTCAGAATGGCTTCGGAGAACAGTGGGTTCACGCTATTCCCAATCATCCTGTGCGCGTGCCACTTGGTAGGATGGAAATCAAACCAATCGGGGAAACCTTGAATTCTTGCAGCCTCGCGTACCGAAATAACGCGGGGGGATTTGTAGTGAATAGGGCGGGCTGACTGAAAAGACCCGCGATCTGCCCCGGTTCCAGCGCGAAGTGTTCGCGCTGGTTCATTGGGGTCGAGGCGAAAGAAGCGACTCGTTTTTTCCGTTTTTCCTTGAGCAGTTTTTGCAAACCGTCGTTGCACTTCTTCTGAATGTTGCGTTGCTACAAAGCCGCTGACTTGACCGTTATTAAAAGCCTCAAGTTTCGCGCGATCACCCAAATTTTTGGATCTGCGGTTCACTAGGCTAATGTAAGGTGACTCAAAAAACCCGACATTGGCGATGTCCTTATCTCCGGGTTCGGGAAGTCCTTCAAGAGCCTGCCATACAGTTGCTGGTAGGGATCGATGTTTGTTGACTTGTTCAAAGGATAGGTTGTCTACATCGAGCGGGTCATAGCCAATTACAATTACACGTTTTCTGTGAGTGGCAGCTCCGAAATCGGCAGCATCCAGAATGGTTGGAGGAAGAATGGTGTATTCAGTGGCTACTCGGTCCAAAGCTCGTTCAAGCATCTGAATACTGGAGCGATCAAGCAACCCTGGTACATTCTCCATCATGAATGCGCGTGGTTGTAGTTCGGCGACAATCTGAAAGAAGCGATCTAGTAAATCGTTTCTTGGATCGCTTTGATTTCGTTTGCCAATGTAGCTAAAGCCTTGACAAGGGGGGCCCCCGATCACAAGGTCAGGCCTACCCTTATAGAGGGAGCTGAGTGAACGGGGATCAACTCTCGATAGGTCAAGTTTGGCGGTTTTGCATTTTGGGAAATTCTTTGAGTGAGCGGCAGCGGCATGGCCATCTAATTCAATAGCGATTTTTGGAGGAAGGCCCGCACGTGCAGCACCAAGTGAGAGGCCACCGCAGCCAGAAAATAGATCAATTACAGTTACCATGTTCAACCATTACATCATGGAGTCGGGCCTGTCGATCGGAAATCGACAAGTCAACCAGCTAAACAGCAGAATTTTTTTAAACGAAATCTGAGGGCGCTCAAATGACAATAAGAACAATCGAGGCGGGACCATCCAAGCGGTTTTTTGTAGAAATGCTGCCGAGGGACATTAGCCTTGAGCATGCTGTGCTTGATTTGATTGACAACAGTTTGGATGGAGCGATTCGCCAAAGGATCGACAAAATACGTCTTAACCATCCGGCACCCTACCAAGACCTTTTTTGTGAACTCAGTTTTTCGGCTGACAGCTTTGAAATCAAGGATAATTGCGGTGGAATACCAGCGGATCGTATCGAAGCGGCTTTGAAGCTCGGAAGAGACGATCCCAGCATCGACAACGACAAGCCGACTATTGGAATGTATGGCATCGGTATGAAGCGATCCATTTTCAAAATCGGTGCTGATTCTACTGTGATTTCCAGAAGCACCTCAGCTACCACTCGTGTCCATTACGATAGAGCTTGGATGGACCCGGGAAATCCTAGTTGGACGCTTGATTTGGACGAGACAGCTCCAGTGAGAGATGGGCACGGTGTGACCATCGTTGCAAATGAGTTATGGCCAAATATTTCGAGAACATTCTCATCCAAGAGCTTTTTCGATGACCTCGTTCGAACAATTTCGCGCTACTACGCTTACGTCATCGAGAAGGGATTTTCGATCATCGTAAACGGCAAGCGGATTCCAGCGCTACCGATTGAGTTTCGGTTTGATGAGCGGAATGTGTCACCCTTTTACTATGAGGCAACGTCTGGCGATGTATCGGTTAGAGTTATCGTGGGTTTGTTCCGAAAACTAACAAAAGAAGATGAGCGCGAAGAGGCAATAACCTCAAATGATGGCTTGGAAACTGGTGGCCTAAGAGCCGGAATTACCGTCGTGTGCAATGATCGAGTAATTAAATACGCAGATACTTCTGCTGTTACAGGTTGGGGGATGGGGGCTGTTCCTAGATACCACCCTCAATTTCGTTCTATTGCGGGAATTATTATCTTTGAATCAGACGATGCGCGAACACTTCCTGTTTCAACTACAAAAGGCGCGCTTGATTTGGATGATGGTACTTACGTCGTTGGCCTCAATGCAGTCATGGAAGGCATCAAGATTTTTACGGACTATACAAACAAGGCAAAAGGACGTGAAGAAACCACCGATGCGGTTATTGATTCAGCCCAAAAGTATTCAATTTCTCAAGTAACTAACACACTTAGATCATCTGCTCGCGTAGTCCGAAACTCCAAAGGTGCTGCTAAGAAAGTCACTGCGACCTTACCGACCATAGAACAAAGGAACCCGATTGGTAGAATAGCTTTTACACGAGATAAATCGGAAATCGAACGTGTTGCAGAGCTGCTTGGTCTCAGCCCAAGTGAAAAGCCAGGGGTAGTTGGCGAGCAAGTATGGACCGATCTGGCCCGAAAACTCAGGGTGATTGATTGATGCCAAGCAACTATTCAATCCGACCGAACAAGCATGTTGATCGAGAACTTTTCGTTGAATTGGTTGGCCGAACTCTCTCAAGCACACAGGTGGACAGGTGCGCATACATTTCGATGGGCGGTCCACAGATGACAGATCAAATTGCTATGTATCGAAGAAATGGCATTTCGAAGCTCTATTCGTTTGATGCTGAACAAAACATTGTTTTAAGACAAAGATTCAACGCGCCTACACATGAGACAATATGCGAAGCTCACTCTGCGGCTGAACTTCCAGCAAAACTAGATGATATCAGCTATAAGCTTGATGTTGATCGAGTGATTGTATGGTTTGACTATACTGGGGCGAGGCAGCGAGGCGTTCAGTTAGCAGAGTTTCAGTCTCTGCTAAAGTCACTTTCAAGCGGTGACATAGCAAGAATTGCGATGGATGCTTCGCTGCCGCCGGAGAAGTTTAAGTCGGAGTTGCCCGAAAACATTCGAAATCAGCATTTTCCAGCGATGAAAGCACTTCTGGCACGCGAGCTTGGAGAATACCATCCCGAAGATTTTGAACTTGAATCTCAAAACGACATGCCGAGATACCTATCCAAGTGTATTGAACATTTGTGTGATAGGGCTGCCGAAATGGATCCAAATGGGGAAGTGTCATTTTGCCCGATGCTGCAAACTTGTTACACCGACAGTGTACCTATGTTTACAGTAACAATCCTTGTGCAAGATGCTAACAAGACTCCTGCTGCACCAGACGGTTTTAGTTATCTCGCAAATGATTGGGGTGACATCGAGAGTCTAGAAGTTCCAGAGCTTACAGCTCGGGAAAAATCTTATTTGGATCGGCTACTTGACCGCAATGCGGATGAATTAACCAGAGAGTTAGGATACGATATCGCGCGCGCAGCGCAGATGCCGAGACAGTGGACTTCATTTAAGAAGTTTCATCGCTTTCTGCCACAGTTCCAACATGTTGAGATTAAATAGAGTCTACTTTAGGCCGTCCTCCGACACCTCCCTGGACACCTCCTCCAGCCACCCCACCAGCACCTCCGCCTCTGCACTCAGCGCCCCCTGATGGATCAACGCATATCGCGACCCATCCGCGCTGAACCCGTACGGCGCCACCAGCCGGTCCCGTGCGATGTCATCCAGCGCCACCACCTCCGGCAACAACCCGACCCCGAGCCCGCTTGAGGCGGCTTCGGCCACGAGGAAGTGATGGTCCAGTTCGCGGCGATCTTTCGGGCGCGGGGCGTTCGGGTGGTCGGCGAGCCAGCTGTCCCAGGCGTCGGGGCGGGTTCTCGAGATGAGCGCGTTGTAGTCGCCGGCGGTGAAGCGAGCGTGCATTGCGGCGGTCATGACCGGGCCGACCCGTTCGGGAAAGAGCGGGCGGACGGTCCAGGCGGGGTCAAGCGGGAAATCCAGGCGGCGGAGGGCGAGGATGCCGGCGTCGCGGTGCGGATCCATGGCGCCGCCGCCAACCGACAGATGGATGGCGATCTCGGGATGGGCCGCCTCGAAGGCGGCAAGGCGCGGGATCAGCCAGCGCATGGCAACGGATCGTTCGCAGGAGAGCAGGACGGCGCCGGGGCCCTCCTGCTGTGCCTCCCGGATTGTGGCAATCGTGCGGGTGAGATCATCGAAGCTACGCCGGCAGGTATCGCTGAGGGCCTCGCCCGCCCCCGTCAGCCGGATACCGCGGCCGTCCCGTTCCAGAAGCGGGGCGCCGACGGCCTCCGACAGCCGCGAGACGCGGCGGCTGACTGCGGCATGGGTGAGGGAGAGCTCTTCGGCGGCGGCCCGCACGGAGCCGGTGCGTGCGGTTGCATCAAAGGCACGCAGATCGTCGAGATAGGGGAGGTCAGAGCGTTTCATTGGTGATTTCTTGTCACATATTTTGGTGCCAAATCATTGCTTGTCCTGCAAGACACTTTCGCAGACGTTACCAGTATGACTTCAACGAGCCCACCCCTTTTCGGCATCCTGGCCGATGATCTGACAAGCGCCGCAGATGGCGCTGCGCCCTTTGTTGCGCGTGGCCTTCGGGCAAGTGTCGGCCTGGGCCACGTGCCGCAGACGCAGCCACAATCACAGGCGGAGGTGATCGCCGTCGACATGGCAACACGCTCCCTGCCGGTCGCAGAGGCGATGGCCCGGGCCGCGAGGTTCGCTCGCTCCCTCAATAGCTGCCGGTTTCTGGTGAAGACGGTCGATTCCACGCTGCGCGGCCATGTGCGCGCTGAAATCAGCGCCGCCTTTGCCGCCAGCCGCCGCCAGCGCCTGGTTCTGGCGCCGGCTTTTCCCGCAGCAGGGCGGGTGACGCGGGACGGCGTGCAGCTGGTGGCGGGTGTCCCGGTGGCCGAAAGCCCCTATGCCAATGACCCGGTTCATCCGGTCAAAAGCTCGGAGCTGGCGGAACTGGTGCCTGATACGGTCCAGGACGTCACCATCCTGAATGCGGACACCCAGCAGGAGCTGACCGCCCGCGTGGCGGAGATTGACGAGCCGGAAACGGTGCTCTGGGCCGGTTCGCCCGGACTGGCCACCGCCTTGTCGCAGCTGGTTGGGGCAGGGAACAGTCCGGACACTTGTCCAGGGACGTCCGGTGACGTTCTTGTTGTGGTCGGCAGCGCCAATCCGGTGAGCGCAGACCAGACGGCAAGGCTGGCCGGGTTTCCAGGCGTTACCGTCCTGAGCGCGCCGCCGCACCGGGGCGATCCGCACGAGACGCTCGCGGCCTTGACGGGCGATGCCCTGACCGAGCTTCAGACCGGCCGTTATGGCGCGCTTCTGGCAACGGGCGGCGATACGATGACAGCCCTTCTGGAGGCTGCTGGCATCGGGCGCTTTGCGCTTTTTGGAGAATTCGAACCCGGTTTCCCGTCGGCGCAGGCAACATATGAAGGGCGACCGCTTGTCCTTGGATTGAAGGCAGGCGGGTTTGGCGGGCCGGACACGTTCCGGCACGCTGTTGAATGTCTTACCCGAAACAAGGAGCGCAGCGCGTGACCCGGCCCCCACTTGTCATCACCATGGGCGATCCGGCCGGCATCGGCCCGGAAATTGTCGCCAAGGCCTTTGCTGCCGGCAAGGCTCCAGACTGTGTTGTGGCCGGAAGTCCTTCGGTCATGAAACGCGCCGTGCAGCTTGCCGGGGCCGATCTGGCAATCCGGGAAACTGCCTCGTTTGAAGAGGGGCGTCCGGAACCCGGTGTGATCAACGTTTTGCCCGTGTCGCAGGACGCAGAATGTGTTCCCTTAGGTAAAGTGTCTGCGGCCGGTGGGCGGGCCGCGTTCGAGGCGGTAATCACCGCGATCGACCTGGCAAAGACGGGGCGCGCCTCCGGGATCGTGACGGCGCCAATCAACAAGGAGGCGCTGTTCTCCGCCGGGCTTACCTATCCCGGTCATACGGAAATCCTTGCCGAATGTGCCGGTGTGGAGCGGGTGGCCATGATGCTCGCCAATGACGAGATCCGCACCGTGCTGGTGACCATTCATCTCTCCCTCCACGATGCCATCAAAAGTGCTGATTTTTCAGCGCAGATGGATGCCATCCGCCTGGCTCAGTCGGCCTGCCTGGATCTGGGCATCGCGGCGCCGCGCATTGCCGTTGCGGGCCTGAATCCGCATGCCGGGGAAGGCGGGCTGTTCGGGCGGGAGGAGATCGAGATCATTTCGCCCGCCATTAACGCCGCGCGCGCTGAGGGCATAGACGTGACGGGCCCCTGGCCGGGAGACACGGTGTTCATGGCGGCCCGGCGCGGCAAGTTCGATGTGGTGGTTGCCCAGTATCACGATCAGGGGCTGATCCCGGTGAAATATCTGGGTGTGGAAACCGGCGTCAACATCACTCTCGGCTTGCCCTTCGTGCGCACATCGCCCGATCATGGCACCGCGTTCGACATTGCCGGGCAGGGGGTGGCCGATGCTGCCAGCCTGTCCACCGCCATTGCCTATGCGCATCGCCTCGCCGCGACGCGCCGAACCAGCGAGGAGGCAGCCTGATGGGCCTGCGTTTCATTTTCATGCTCACCCGGGACGACCGCACCGTGCCGGAGGCTGCCAGCCATCTGGAAACGGCACTTGAACTTGGGGTGCGCCATATCGGCTTCAAGGATATTGGCCTGCCGGTTGAAGACCTGAAGGCGCTCAACGCCCGGATCAAGGCAAAGGGGGCGACGTCCTATCTGGAAGTGGTCAGCCTGGACCGGGACAGCGAAACCGCATCGGCGCGCGCCGCCGTCGACATCGGGGTCGACGTGCTGCTGGGCGGAACGCGCGTCACGGACGTTCTGCCGATCCTGAAGGGGACAAAGATCGAATATTTTCCGTTTCCGGGGCAGATCACCGGGCATCCGAGCGTCCTGGAAGGCAGCATCGAAGAAATTGCAGCAAGTGCGCGCGCGCTTGTCGGCCATGACGGGGTGCATGGTCTCGACCTTCTGGCCTACCGGTCGCCGCTGCCGGACATCCCGGCGATGATTGCCGCCGTCTGCGAAGCTGCCGGCAAGCCGGTGATCGTTGCCGGGTCCATTGCCGACCGGGAGCGCATTGCAGCCGTGCAGAACGCAGGTGCGGCCGGTTTCACAATCGGCACGGCGGCGCTGGACGGAGCCTATCCGGCAGAAGGCACGGCGCTCGCTACGCAGCTTGCAGCCATCGTCCGCGATGTCGCGGACCTGAACGGGCACCTGTCGCCCTTCGGCAAGAAGAGCCTGGACCGGGCCTTCGGCTCGTTTGAAGACACCTGGTCACCGCGTATCGCGGGGCAGATCAACAACATGCAGATCAAGCTCGCCAAGTTTGCCGGCGCCTTCACCTGGCATTTTCATGAGACCGAGGACGAGCTCTTTCTGGTCCACCGAGGACGGCTTCTGATGAAGTTCCGGGACCGTGAGGAAATCCTGGAAGAGGGCGAGTTCATCGTGGTTCCCCACGGCATCGAACATTGCCCCGTGGCCCTGACGGAAACCTGCGAGGTCGTTCTGCTGGAGCCCGGAACCACGGTCAACACCGGCACGGCATCGAATGAACGCCGGGTGGACAAGCTGGCCGAGGTCTGAGGGGGCCGTCCGCCTCTGCAGTCTTGCAGCACTTGTCCGAAGTGAGGTGCTGACGGGATGGCGTGAAACAGAAAAGCCCCGGTCGGTGACCGGGGCTTTGCTTTGTTCTGACTGCAGGCGGTTACACCCGGTTGAGCAACCGCGCGCGAATGGTGTTCGGCAGCTGGCGGATCTCTTCCAGGATCTTCACCGGGTCCTCGACCGGGCTGTCGACATCCAGCACCACATAGCCGATGTCGGAATGGGACTGCATGTACTGGGCGAAGATGTTGAGATTGTGCCGTGTGAAGAGATCGTTCAGCGTGCGCATGGCGCCCGGTGCGTTGTGGTGCACCTGGATAAAGCGCGTCGCGTCGATGCCCTTGGGCAGCTGGACCTGGGGGAAAGACACCGCGCCGATGGTCGAGCCGACATCGGAATATTCCACCAGGCGCTTGGAGACTTCCTCGCCGATCCGGGCCTGGGCCTCTTCCGTCGAGCCGCCGACATGCGGCGTCAGGATGACATTGTCGAGGCCGCGCAGCGGTGAAATGAACTCGTCCTTGTTGGATTTCGGTTCGACCGGGAACACGTCAATGGCGGCGCCTGCCAGATGGCCGGATGTCAGCGCTGCGGCGAGGGCGTCGATGTCGATCACCTTGCCGCGGGCGTTGTTGATCAGGAACGCGCCCTTTTTCATCTTGGCGATCTGATCGGCACCGAACATGTTGCGCGTTTCCGGCGTGTCCGGAACGTGCAGGGAGACAACGTCGGACGCTTCCAGCAGCGCGTCGAGGCTTTCGGCCGGCGCGACATTGCCGTGCTGCAGCTTGTCGACCAGATCGAAATAGATCACCCGCAGGCCCATGGCCTCGGCAAGGTTGGAGAGCTGCGTGCCGATATTGCCGTAGCCGATGATGCCGAGCGTCTTGCCGCGAACTTCATGCGAGCCGGTTGCGGTCTTCAGCCAGCGGCCTTCATGGGCGGCGGAGGATTTCGGGAACACGCCGCGCATCAGCATGACGATTTCGGCAATCGTCAGTTCCGCGACAGAACGGGTGTTTGAGAACGGTGCGTTGAAGACCGGGATGCCGCGGGTCAGGGTACCGGTCAGGTCGACCTGGTTGGTGCCGACGGAAAAACAGCCGACGGCAACGAGGCTCTTGGCCGCTTCCAGGACCTCTTCGCTCACCTGGGTGCGCGAGCGGATGCCGAGCATCTGCACGCCCTGGAGCTTCTCGATCAGGGCGTCCTTTTCCAGCGCGCCGGCAAGGACTTCCACATTGGTGTAGCCGTTCTTTTCAAGAACCGCGTGCGCGGTCGGCGAGATGCCTTCCAGCAGCAGCCAGCGGATCTGGTTTTTCGGTCGGGAGAGACCGTGCATCATGGCGAAGTGCCTTTTGATCTGATTGGTTTGGATGGCGCCGATCCGGCGCCTCTGACGCGGGTGTCGTATACGCGCTCCACCGTGTCGCGTCTAGGTGGGCGGGGCAGAAAGCCGCGCCATTGCGCGCAAGAAAAGCGTTTGGTTTCAATTCGGCGGCGTTTCGAGATCGGTTTTGAGCCGGGTCAGCAAATTGACGGCATTTTCCGCGCAATCTTCGATCCAGCGATCATAAAATTTCTTGATCGGCAGGGCGTTGAGATGATTCCACCGCTCACGCCCCTTGCGCTGGACAATGATCAGGTCTGCTGCCTCCAGCACGTTCATGTGCTGCATCACCGTACAGCGGTCCAGTTCCGGGGAAAGCCGCGCAGAGTGTTCCGGTGGTTTGCGGAAAACGTGCGAATTCCTGTTACCAACGATTAAGTGCTGGGGCGGTAGACTGGCGACAGAACCGGTTCAACTTGGCAAGGATGCTGCGCTCGACGCGCCAGGCAGGCATGGACACACTCAACGAGATCTACCAGACGTTTCTGGGAAGCTGGACGCTGCGCATCGCGCCGCTCTACATCGTGACAACGCTTGTCATTGGCGCCGTGCTTTACCGGTACCGCGAGCGTGGCGCCGGCATCAGCGGGTTCCTGGGCTGGTTGTTTCCGAAAAACATCTATCTGCATGCCTCGCATCTGAACGATATCAAGATCTTCCTGTTTGGCCGCCTGCTTGCCTTTTTCGGCATATTGAACATGCTGGTGGTCAGTCCGCTGACGGTGATTGCCGTCGTGGAAGGCCTGAACGGGATTGACGGCAGCGCCGCTGACAAATCTGCGACAACGGGAATTGGCCAGGCGCTGGCCGTTACGCTGATCTTTGTCGTTGTCACCGATTTCTGCGTCTACTGGGTGCATCGGCTGCACCATGAATGGCCGGTCATCTGGCCATTTCACGCTGTGCATCACTCCGCGGAAGTGATGACGCCCATCACGGTCTACCGCAAACACCCGGTCTATGACCTGATCAGCTTTTTCGTCAAAAATGTCGCGATCGGTCTGGTCACCGGGCTGGTGCTCTACGCGGTCTTCGGCAAGGTGACCTATCTGCAGGTGGGCCAGGCCAATATCTTCTACGTCCTGTTCAACCTGGCCGGCTCGAATTTCCGTCACTCCCACATCTGGATCAGCTATGGCCGGGTCCTGGAACATGTCCTGATTTCGCCGGCCCAGCACCAGATTCACCATTCGTCCGCGGTGCCGCATCACAACAAGAATTACGGCGAGATCTTTGCCCTTTGGGACTGGATGTTCGGCACGCTCTACGTTCCCGAACGCCACGAAGAGCTGACCTTCGGTCTCGCCGATGGTGATGGCAACCGCATCGAGCAGCTGCATCCGAGCCTGCGCCAGACGCTGGTGCAGCCGGTGGTCGCCTCCGCACGGGAAATCCGGGCAAGACTGACGCGTGGACGGTCCGGAAAGACGCCTGCACCGCTTGAAACGGCGGGGACGATTCCCCGGGAACCGGCTGACCCTTGACATGACACGAGGCCTCTCCCTTTATCTGGATGCGGTTCGGTTCGGTGCGGCCTTTCTGGTCCTGTTGTCGCACTGGGCCTATCCGAGGTTTACGGACGGGAGTTACCTCTGGATTCGCGAGTTCAACCTTGGCAGCGACGCGGTGGTGGTGTTCTTCGTTCTCTCCGGTCTGGTGATCGCCTTTGCGGCCGAGAAAAAGGACAAGTCCGGCGGAACCTTTGTCTTCAACCGGGCAACCCGGCTCTATTCGGTGGTGCTGCCGGCTCTCTTCCTGACGCTGGTTCTGGATCGAACCGGTGCGCTGCTCTGGCCCGATGCCTATGCCGGCTGGTGGTACAATCCACTGCCGGTTCCCGTCTATTTTCTGTCCGGCCTGAGCTTTTCCAACGAATGGGGCCTTCTGGGCATGCGGCTCGGCACCAATGGTCCCTTCTGGTCCCTGAGTTACGAGGTGGCCTATTATGCGCTGTTTGCCGCTGCAGTCTATCTGCGTGGAGCGGCAAGGATCCTGGTGATTGTCTGCCTGGTGCTCTTGATCGGCTTCAGGCCCCTGATGCTGCTGCCGGCGTGGCTCCTGGGCGTTGCGGTCTGGAAAACGATTGCCGCGCCAGGCTTCCGGATGAACGCCGGACTGGCCTGGTCATTCGCGCTGCTTCCTGTCGGACTCTATGTTTTTTCCCTTGCCACCGACGTGCCCGCGGCGCTGCTGGCGTCAACGGCGGACATGACGTCGCTTTCCGAGACCCAGGTCAGGGCGCTTTTCCGTTTCTCCGATGAGTTCCTTTGGAACACGCTGCTGGCCGCTCTGGTCGCCGTCAATTTTGTTGGCGTCGCGGCCCTTGGCAGGATGGGCAGTGTTCCGGACATGCCGGACGGATTGCGGCGCTTTCTGGTCTGGGGCGCAGGCGGCAGTTTCTCGCTCTATTTGGTCCACTATCCCCTGCTGCAGTTTGCCGGGCCGGCGCTGAAGACGTACGACCATCTGCCGGGCCGTGATTTGTTACTGCTTCTGCTCGTCTTTGCCCTGTCCATGGGATTTGCCGGCCTTTTTGAAAGACGGCTCAGGACGGTTCGGCAAGGCGCCACTGCGGTTCTGGCAAGACTGGAGAGCCTCCGGCATCGTCTGTCGGTGCGGCAAACGCCTTCCGAGGGGCGCTAGTGCTTCCCGTATCGTGCTGCCCGCACGTTCAGCAGTCGTTCGTTGTTCCAGCCCAAGGCGCATTCAGACGCGCGAAAATCGCCTGGATTGTCTGCCGGTCGTAGCCAAGACCGATATCCTGCTGCACGAACCGGATGAGCTCTTCGGCCTCCCGGATCTGCCACTCCCGGTTTTCATTCTTGCCGACCAGCCTCGCCCGGCCGTCCAGAAAACTGAAAAAGCCGTCCTCCGTCAGTCGGTAGAACTTGATGCTGTTGGCAAAGGGCATTTTCGGCGAGGCTGCACAAAGGAAATTGGCACCTTCGATGTCGGCGGGCCGGACGTCGACCCGGTCAAAGCCATAAAGCGCAAACCAGCCCGCGTCGGTCAACCGTTCCAGCACATGTTCGCCGGAGGTCTCTTCAAAGCGGATCCGGTAGGTCTGATCACGGATCGGCTGGGCGTCTTCGCAAATCCGGACCGGCTCCGCCGGTGCCTGACCGCCGAAACCGGCATCCACCAGCCACTGGGAACCGTCGAGCGTGACGACAAAGGCAAGATGTGAGCGGGCGCCGCCTTCTGCCGCGCCCTGCCGCACGCGGGCAAGAACCTGTCTTGCGTGGAAACCGAGGGCGTCGAGAGCCTCACCCAGCAGGGAATTCAGCTCGAAGCAATAACCGCCGCAACGCTCCACAACGAGTTTCTGCCAGCGGCTTTCCGGATCGAGGTCTGGAACTTTTCCCAGAAAGGGCAGGACATTTTCAAACGGAATGGCACTGATCTGGGCAGCCTGGAGGGCTTTCAGGCCGGCGAGGTCCGGTGTGCAGGCTTGAAGGCCGATGCGGTGGAGATAGGTGGTCAGATCGAAGGCGGGCATGGCAGGTCCGAAACGGGCAAGGAAGGCTTGATGTAGGTGGCAGGGGAGACCTTGCCAAGCTTGCTTTCCTCTCCATCGTCTTTCCAGCCTTAAGCGGCGCGCGCCGGGACAGGAGAACCATAGGTCCTTGCCGCCGTGTCGCGGACCAGTCGGCAGGCCCTCGGCTCCCCGGTTCCAGCTCTCCGCTGCGCTGCGTCCGGGATGACCAAGCAATTGGGGTTGGGTGAGCTTACAAAGACCTGCCGTATTCCTGCGGCGGGGCAGACTGCTGACAATCCTTCAGCCTGTCATTCCGGACGAGTGCAGCGTTGCTGCACGCTGATCCGGAACCCAGCGTATCAGCGCAAGTGAAAACGAGCACAAAGTCAATCAACTATCTGACTTTATTGAAAAAGGCGCGCCTGGGGTGCGAAATATTCGCTGGGTTCCGGATCTGGTCATGCAGCTCTGCTGCAGACCGTCCGGAATGACGGAGGCGCCATTTAGACAAAAAACCCGCCGCATGCCTGCGACGGGTTCCTGAATTCAGTCTCTGGGTAGCTGTTCAGAGCCCTTCCGGACCTCGCTGCACGGCGGCGACGCCGGTTCTGGACACTTCGACCAGGCCGAGCGGTTTCATGATCGAGATGAATTGCTCGATCTTGGAGGTGCGTCCGGTGATCTCGAAGACGAAATGCTCGGTCGTGGCGTCGATCACCGTGGTGCGGAAGGCATCGGCGAGGCGCAGGGCCTCCAGACGTTTCTCGCCGGTTCCCTCAACCTTCACCAGGGCAAGTTCCCGCTCCAGCGGCTTGTCCTGGTTGGCGCGTTTTGCGCGCACGGTGAGATCGGTCACCCGGTGCACTGGCACCAGGCGGTCGAGCTGGTGGCGGATCTGTTCGATGATCATCGGCGTGCCGGTGGTCACGATGGTGATCCGCGACAGGTGTTTCTCGTGCTCGGTTTCCGACACGGTCAGGCTGTCGATGTTGTAGCCGCGGCCGGAGAACAGGCCGATGACGCGGGCGAGCACGCCCGGTTCGTTGTCGACGAGAAGCGATAGGGTGTGGGTTTCGATTTCATTGCTGACTTCGGCCAGGAAATAGGCGGAAGGCGCATCAACATTCTGGGCGTTCATGACTTTGTCTATCCTTGAGCCTGGGACTTAAACGAGGGACTTGCCTTCGGCGCTGATCGCGTTGGCGACCGCCTCGTCATTGGCCTCATCCGGCAGCAGCATTTCATTGTGGGCCTTGCCCGACGGGATCATCGGGAAACAGTTGGCGAGATTGGCGACGCGGCAGTCGAACAGGACCGGCTTGTCGACAGCGATCATCTCTTCGATGGCGCCGTCCAGATCGCCCGGCTTTTCCACCCGGAAGCCGACACCGCCATAGGCGTCCGCCAGCTTGACGAAGTCCGGCAGGCTGTCGGTATAGGAGTGGGACAGGCGGTTGCCATGCAGCAGCTGCTGCCACTGGCGCACCATGCCCATATACTGGTTGTTCAGGATGAACACCTTGACCGGCAGGCCGAACTGAACGGCGGTCGACATTTCCTGGATGTTCATCAGGATGGATGCATCGCCGGCAATATCGATGCACAGAGCATCGCGGTGGGCTGCCTGTGCTCCGATGGCTGCCGGCAGTCCGTAGCCCATGGTGCCGAGGCCGCCGGAGGTCAGCCAGCGGTTCGGCTCCTCGAAACCGTAGAACTGCGCCGCCCACATCTGGTGCTGACCGACTTCCGTTGAGATGAAGGTCTTGCGATGCTTGGTCAGTTCATAGAGCCGCTGGATCGCGTATTGCGGCATGATGATGTCTTCATTGGGCTTGTAGGCCAGCGAATTGCGCGCGCGCCACTGGTCGACCTGCTGCCACCAGGCCTTCATCGCGGTTTCGTCGGCCTTCTTGGACGAGGACCGCCAGATCCGGACCATGTCTTCCAGAATATGGCCGACATCGCCAATGATCGGCAGGTCGACATTGATGGTCTTGTTGATGGAGGACGGGTCGATGTCGATATGGATCTTGCGGGAGCCCGGCGAGAAGGCGTCGGTGCGGCCGGTGATACGGTCATCGAAGCGGGCGCCGATGCAGACCATCAGGTCACAGTCGTGCATCGCCATGTTGGCTTCGTAGGTACCGTGCATGCCCAGCATGCCCAGCCAGTTTTCACCGGAGGCCGGATAGGCGCCGAGACCCATCAACGTGGAGGTGATCGGAAAACCGGTCAGGGAGACGAGTTCGCGCAGCAGCTGGCAGGCCTGCGGGCCGGAATTGATCACGCCGCCGCCGGTATAGAGAACCGGTTTCTTGGCGGCGGCCATCAGTTCAACGGCTTGCCGGATGCTGGCGGCATCGCCCTTCAGCTGCGGGCGGTAGCTCTTGTGAGCCGACGCCGGGTTCGGTGTCGGTCCCTGATAGGTACCGGTGGCGAACTGAACGTCCTTCGGGATATCGACGACGACCGGGCCGGGACGGCCGGAGGTCGCGACATAAAAGGCCTCATGCAGGATGCGCGGCAGGTCGTCGACATTGCGCACCAGCCAGTTGTGCTTGGTACAGGGGCGGGTGATGCCGACCGTGTCGCATTCCTGGAAGGCGTCGTTGCCGATCAGGTGGGTCGGCACCTGGCCGGAGATGCAGACCAGCGGGATGCTGTCCAGCATGGCGTCGGTCAGGGCGGTGACCATGTTGGTTGCTCCCGGGCCGGAAGTGACCAGGGCAACGCCCGGCTTGCCGGTGGAGCGGGCATAGCCTTCGGCGGCATGGCCGGCGCCCTGTTCGTGGCGTACGAGAATATGCTCCAGACCGTCCTGCTGAATGATCTCGTCATAAATGGGAAGCACTGCGCCGCCCGGGTAGCCGAAGATCGTGTCAACTCCCTGGTCTTTCAGCGCCTGGATGACCATTTCGGCGCCGGTCATTTCCCGTGTCATTCGTTCCGTCCTTGCATTTTGCCCGTCTTTCGGGCCTTGGCTCTCGTCGTCTTTATGTTCTGGCCCTGTCGCCTGTAGCGTCAAAGGTCCGGTCTACGCGGAAGGAAAGGGCGGCTTCAGAGGGCGGGTACAAAAAAAGGCCCCTCGGGGAGCCTTGGTCGCGCGCCATCTGGTCCGTACGGGGTTCAACCCGCTGCGGAGGCGCGCTTTCCTACTACGATTAGAATGAGCGACATCGCCATGTCGTCCCGGTCCCTTGATGCTGCAGGCCAGAAGGCCTCTGGACAGTGTTTTCGGGTGGCCCCGCCGGCCCCACCTTCAAAACTGCGTACAAGACATTGTTCTGTCTGCACCTTCTAGGGCGATTCCGGCATCAACCCGTCACGTCCGTCCGGGCTTGATGCGGCGCACACTAGTCAGGCGGTCTGAACCGGTCAAGCCTTAATTTCATTTATTGCGCCAAAGTTTTCAGATGTTTTTGAAAGTTTCGTTGAGGGCGTTGCATTTGTGCAATCCTTCCGTTTGCGTCAATTCATGAGCGATCTGCGTTAAGCGCATGGCGGCTTTGACAAAAAAGTGTCACAAAGCCCATTGCCTTGGGGAAGGGCGCGGTATATACACCCGCAATCCGGCGCGCCGCTGCCCAAAGCGGCCCTTCCGCCGTAGATGGGTGTGTAGCTCAGTTGGTAGAGCAGCTGACTCTTAATCAGCGGGTCTAGGGTTCGAGTCCCTACTCACCCACCATTTTTCAAGCAGTCTTGATAACTGCCTTTGTTCGACTCTCGCTAGTTGCGGAAATGGTTTAGCTTGATCGAAAAGCGGGGCCGGAGAACACCTTGTTCTGCACTGCCTGCACCATAAGTTCACAAATATCTCATAGTTCCGGAAATTTGCTCTGGTCTGCTGGTGTGGGAAAGGAAGGGGATTTACTCTTCTGTTAAGGAGGACCATTCGCTCATCACACTGTATTGTGGGTCACGATAGTTTGCTCTTGTGTGCTAGGTTTACGTTAAGAGGCTGCCGAACCCTGAGCCTGACCGGCGATGCACTCGCGTGGCTAGAGTATCGTTTGAGCAATGCAATATCTGTCCAACGCCAGTCATGCGTCGGCTGCTGCGTTCGTCAATGTGAATTTAGAGAATGTTTGCTATTTAGTGAACGGCAAAATTTTAGAAAAACCCCAAACAGTGGAGAGGGGGTAAGGTGCTGGCGACACTGAGTCGGCTATTTAATACTTCTCACCTTCTTGAAGAAAGGTGCCATTCCGTACAATTCGACCAGGGCCAACTTCTGCGGATGGTCCAACAATCGCATCTAGTTCTACGAATGAACCAGGTGCAATTACAGCACTATCTGCCACCCAACCGCCAACTGTATCGTCTGGGTTGATAAAGCGATGGCCACGCACAATCTCACCCGCTGTTGTATGGAACGTAAATTCAACAGTTTGAGGCATCTCGCACTCCTGTAACTTGTTGATTCTGTGAAAAGTATAACTCATGTGAATAGTTTTTCAAAGGTGCCAATAATATTGTGCCAGTCGAAAACTACTGTGTATCCACAGACGGTGACTGGTAGCAAAAAATTAAGAATTGTCTGTATTTGACCAAAAAACTTCCACACATGAATATTCTCGCTGATTCGACTTCGAACATCGTTTTCCAATTTTCTTTGTAGGGCGGATTTGGCTGAGTCGTCGGACTGGGTGTCCATGCCTTCTAATATTTTATTGTACTCTTCGTTCTCAAATGATGCCACTTCTTCAAAATAGTTAGTAAGAAAAAGAATTAGGAAATATATGCTAAGAAGGGAGAATATTCCTGATGTGGGTAGCGATATTTCTTTAGGGATTTCCAAGTTAACGAAAGGTATCTTGGAGAGTTTTAAGCTGTACTTGGAAGATACGAGTGCTATTGCGGAAAAGATAACGGCTTTGTTTCCAAAGCCTGCTGTCTTATCCGATACAGAGAAAAAGGGGTTAAATGGATTTATCATCCGCGAATTCGCGAGCCTGAATTTGTGTAAGCTTGAAGGCTAAGGTAGTGTGTTCCTGCTCTTTCAAAAGTAAACATTATGCAATAGAATCCTTGAAAATGGACTCTTTTCTTTTCCATTGGTATTTTCTCAAGGTCACCTTCTTCAAAGTTTCCTTCTTCTCCATTGGTATCACGAAGGACTTTGTATATCTTCTCCGCAAGGATCTCAGACACCTTACCCGTGTCTAGTTTGACGGGAATTACTACGCGTTCATCAATTTTAAAAGTCAACTTAGCCTCCTCATTTGACAAAACAATCTGAGGTTACAAAAACAAACTGTAGCTATCAAGGGAATTTGGTGCGTATTAGAATTGTGGTTGCGGAAGTCTCGGTTACCGTGGCCTCAATTTTGACGATTCTGGTGGGTTGTCGTCGCTCTCGCCAGCGATAGAGGCAGTGGAGTCCGGCGTGGACAGGCAGGGCTCTGGCTGGGGGCGCAAACTCATGGAAGGATATTCACAGTCAGGCGGAATGATTTCCTTGCGTCGAAACTGGCATACTGAGCGACGCGCTTAGCGCCCTTGCGGTCGAGGAACTGGACATAGTTCTTAAGCGCCACGCGAGGAACTCTTCTTTGTACTTAAAGGGTAGTTGCGGATTGACCTTGTTTGTCGGCGACATGTTGGTCGGCAATGCAATCATTACCGTGCCGAGTTTCCTGTCCGAAGCTTCTTTATGCTGGGTGTGGCGCTCGGGTGGCCTGCGTAAATTGCGAGAAAAATATAGTACCCAAAGCCTATTATTCCCGGTCAGTTCCCCTAGGAAACGGCCGCTGCGTTCATTTATATATGTTCCGTTGCTATCTGCGCAGTTTTTAACCCTCGAAGTGCTAATCTAGTTCCACCAAGGGTAGAGAGTGTCTCTGTAGTAAAGTCGGTCGACAGAACTTGCGTGTTTCTGGGTGTCCGCTGATCTATGTCGAAAGTCGGAGTTCTCGATGTCAAAGCATTTCCGAAGGGGCAGCGGCAAGGCTATTGCGTCTAGGCGCGTGGCTTACAGGTTGGCATTCTCACACCATTTTCAGCGCAAAGCATCGAGATGACCGCGCAACGACAGGAGCGCGCGTTCCGCTTCGCGAATGGCTTCGCGGATGGTGATTTCCTCGCGGTGGTCAATGTGATTGTCGACCAGGGCCTCATGGGCCGCGCGCAGCACGTCAGCTGCTTCGATCACGATCCGTTCCGCACCGCGCGCAAGATTTTCCTCAAATGACGCCGTGTCCGGCCCGATCTGTCGTTCAGCCGGAATATAGGGTGTGCCTGCGAGCAGGAAATCGGCGATGATCGGATCGTCGACCACGATCAGCAGTCGCTGGATTTCGTCTGCGGAGAAGGGTGTGGCATGGCGGAGCCGATTGTAGAACGCGGCGTAGCTCATGCCCATTTCGTCCGCGACCCGGTCCAGTTCGGACTTTCCGCGGCCCGTCAGGGTGCGGTGAACCAGATTCGCGAAGGCCCGGCCGCGATCCGCTTCAGGAAGCACGGTTCCTGCTTTCGTTTCCCGATTGTCCATTCCGCCCCTGCCCATCTTGTTTTTCAGTCAAAAGACTAGCGAATGTCATGCCCGTGAACAAAGCCCCTGCCGGGCTTGTTCAACAGGCTTGTATCGCCCCGTCGCGTGCAGACACAGTGATGTGTCGAGATCCATGCGATTGTTCGTAGACGAGGATCTGGCAGAAAAGACGGTCTGCCGACGGGAAAACGTCGTGGTCGTCCGTGTCTGCCGTCGGGATGACCATGCCGCTGCAGAACGGAACCGTTTCCTTCTCTGAAAGCCTGTTCCAGATGACGGAAAGGTCGATCCTCGGGGATGTGTCTGACATAGGGCGCCTCCTGCAATGCTCGTGTCGTCACTTCCGGCTTGTGAGCCGTTGAAGCGATCCTAGGACACGATTGTCAGGAAGGCGCTCAAAGAAACCGCGTGATTTTGCATTGTAAGTTTTCAGGAGGTCAGGCGTATCCCTTCAAGGCGTCCTGCGAAATCAAAGAGGGCACAATCTCCTGACAGGTTCCGTCCTGAAGATGCGTGCCGTCTTCCCCCAGCACTTCCAGGAGCAGCCAGTCGTTCGTCCCGGTAGCCGCGAGGCAGATCGTGGCGGCCGGGTGGCCGTCGTAGTGATAGAAATAAAGGTCTCCCGCCAGGACATCGGCGAGAAACCGGTCGACGCCGTTGCGCATGCGCTGGCTTTCCTGGTGCAGCTCGGCAGCATTGCCGAGCGGGATCAGCATCGGTGCCGACGGAATTGGCGGTGCCGGAAAGGTGCGGCTGCGGCCGGCCAGTGTGGTCCAGTGCATCAACCACCATTGCAAGGCCTGGGGGGCCTGTATCTTCTTGAGGCCGGCCAGGGCAGCCGGCCGTTCCGAGGCTGTCAGGTTGCGCAGGCCGGACTTGATCGTGGCGATCAAGCGGGGCAGGGGTACCCCCTGGTCGATCAGGGCCTGGACATGTGTCATGCCGGCCCACTCCGTCTCTGACAGGATTGCGCTGAAAGACCGCTGTTGCAGGCGTGCGAGGTCTTCGGATACCTGAGGCGCGCCAGCCTGGGAAAGCGCCGACTTGATGCAGCGCTCATCGAGCAGGTCGCTGCCCGGCGGGAACTGTTCCAGAAATGCCAGCAGGGCCGGAGGCGGCGTTGTCTTGAGAAACCGGTGCAGAAGCGTTTCCCGCGTTTCCAGGTTCAGAGTATCGGCAAAGGCCTGGCGCTGCCGCGGTGCGGTTCGTCCGGCGGCGCAGAAGAGCTCCAAGGTCAGCGACAAAGTGCCCAGGCGGCCGAACGCCGTCTGGCGGTGGACCTGTTTCCAGAGACCCGGCGCGCGCCGGAAAAGGTCCAGCAGCAGCCATTGCTGCGCGCCGAACGGCGCGGCGAGAGAGACGAGCAGGCGGGGGAGTGTTGCGATGTATTCCGTTAGGGCCTTCTCCGCGCCAGGGCCCGCAGCAATGCCTGTGCCCAATGTCCTGGGGTGATGCGCCAGGACGCTCTTTTCTGTTGCGATGCGGCCATAGTCGGGAGCGTCGAGCAAGGCCCAGGCAGGCAGAAAGTCCTCCGGGTCACGGTGCTGGCGCCGGATCGTGCAGGCAAAGGGCCGGTCCCAATAGGAATAGAGGATCGTGTCGCTGCCGGAGCGTTCACAAAGGCCTTCGCCCGTCCATTCGTAATTTGCGTAGGTCGGCGGCAGGCAGCGCTCCGACTGTTCTTCAAGCGCCAGCTGCTGCTGGCCCGCCAGCATGTCCCGAGTTGCCATGGTGCCCTCTTTCGGTCGTACAGCACTGCAACCCTGCGCCTTCGCCGTGACACCAGCAATTCGGCCGGCTGATTCCTTTGCGGATATGCACAGAGCAGGGCAAGGGGCGGCAAGATTTGCCGGGGAGGATAACCCGGTGCCTGTGCTGACCGGGCTGCATGAAGTTCTGGCTTTTCGTCTGCCCGGCATTTAGGGAGAGGGCAGCACATCAACGGGAAATGTCACCATGACCATCGATCGCCTGACGCTTCGCAAGTTCCTTCTGCAGGAAAAGGAGAAACACGGGCTCGATCAGGACATGATGCTGCTCTTGGAAGACATCGCCACATCGTGCCGCATCATCGCCCATCAGATCCGCAACGGTCCCTTCCTCGATATTCTGGGCGCTGCGGAAACGGAGAACGTGCAGGGCGAAACCCAAAAACAGCTCGATGTCATCGCCAATGACATCTTCCTCAGTCACTGTTCCAACTGTGCGCGGGTGGCGGCTTTGGTCTCTGAAGAAATCGACGAGGTCATCTGGTTGAAAGACCGGCCGAGGAAGGGCGATTATCTGGTCTATTTCGATCCGCTTGACGGGTCCTCCAACCTGAATGTCAATCTGTCGGTCGGGTCTATCTTTTCCGTCGTCGAACTGGAGGAGGACCTGTCTGAGCTCAGCAACGAGGCGGTCCTGATCAGGGGCAGTGAACAGATCTGTGCGGGATATTCGCTATACGGCCCGTCCACTTCGCTGGTCTTTTCAACGGGGCAGGGTGTCAACGGCTTCACTCACAAGATCGGCTCGGGAGAGTTCCTCCTGACTTTCCCGGATATGAAACTGCCGGCTGAGACCGGAGAATTTGCCATCAATGCTTCGCGCTTTCGCAGCTGGAATGCTCCCGTCCGGCGGTATGTCGAAGAGTGCATCGACGGTGAGGACGGTGTCCGTGGCAAGACCTTCAACATGCGCTGGACAGCGTCGATGGTCGCCGAGATTCACCGGATCCTGATGCGTGGCGGCGTGTTTCTCTATCCCAGAGATGCCGCCAATGCCCATATGGGGGGCAAGCTGCGCTTGCTTTACGAGGCAAACCCGATGGGCTTCATCATCGAACAGGCCGGTGGCCGTGCTTCAACAGGGTGGGAGCGCATTCTGGATGTTCAGCCGACGGGGCATCACCAGCGCATCTCCGTGATCATGGGATGCCGGGACGAGGTCGAGCTGATCGAGCGCTACCACGACGAAGCGGGTGATTGACTGCGCGGGACACGGGTCAGATCAAGGCAGCGTCCATGATCCATTCCACGACGCGCCTGACCGGCTGTGAGGCGCTGGCGCCCGCCGGCACGGCAAGGCCGTGATGCCTGCCTGCGAGCTGGACCTCGGGTTCAATGACCTGCAGGCGGCTGCTCTCAAGCTCCGCCTCTATGAAAGGGTAGGCGCCAAGGGCGAAACCCGTGCCGCCGGTGGCCATCTGCAAGGCGCAGTGCATGGAATTGACGAGCGCAAACCTCGGTGCCGGCAAGGACCGGCCGGCGGCGGCCAGCCAGGACTGCCAGGTGCCACGTGGTCCGGCGGTCTGGATCAGGCAGGGCGTTCCCGGCAACTCCGAGGGCCAGAGAGCGGCAAGCTCCGGTGTTGCCACCGCAACGATCCGCTCCCGGAACAGGGGCAGAAAACCGGCGGACGAGCTGGCGAGATCCTCATAGGAAAAAACGATGTCCCAGGAGCCGGGAGTGCTCGGGTTCAGCTGATAGTTGACGCTGATCTGGATCTCGATGCCGGGCAGATCCGCATAGAGCGCGCCGAGGCGGGGTGCCAGCCACAGATGCGCGAAGGTCGGGGAATAACAGGCAAGGCGGACGCGCTCGGTTTCAGGCCGGGTGAACAAGTCTTCCGTCACGCTGCGGATGTCGGCCAGGGAGCCGCTCACCTGGTTCAGATAGGCCTCGCCTATTTCGGTCAGGAAGACCCGCCGGCCACGCCGTTCAAACAGCGGTGCATCAAGCTCCTGTTCCAGTTTGACGATCTGCTGGCTGACCGCGCCCTGGGTCAGGCCGAGTTCGGAGGCGGCCTTTGTGAAATTCAAGTGGCGGGCTGCGGCTTCGAACGTGGCCAGCCAGGACATCGGAATTCGGGACATTATCTGCTCTTTGATTAGAAATTTAATCTAGAAGAATGCAAAAGCGCGTCAAGCGATGCGAGGTTCAGCGTGATGTCGCCTTAAGAAATGAATTTGATCGAATAACTTCTTTGGTCAAATATCTGAAAAATATAAGAAAAATTCGCGTTGCTGCCTCCGTTGACATGAGTGGTCCCGGAAGCTGTTGCAGTTTGAATTTCTCTTCTATTAGAAAAATGATCAGACTCAGTGTCGCGCTGATGCCTTCTCTGGCGCAGCCGATGTTTGGCGACAGCGAGGCCGGGCGGGTGTTTGACGGCCAAGCACAGAACGGAGCATGAGATGTCCGGCAAGGTAATTCTGGTGATCATGGACGGCGTCGGCTACGACACGGCCGTCAGCCAATGCGGCTATCTGCAAAGCGCGGTGTCGCTTGGCATCGCCCGCCGCTGGAAGATGGTAACGGCGACGCCGAGCATTTCCGGCCCGATGTATGAGACCATTCACACCGGTCTTTGGCCCTATGAACACGGCATCACCTGCAACCATGCCATGCGGTCTTCCGAGAAGGACAACGTCTTCTCCGTTGCGCGGGCAGCGGGCCGCATAACGGCTGCGGTCGCTCATTCCTACTTCCACAAGCTTTATGCGGGGGAGGCCTGGGATCCGCTGCGCTCCATCGAACATTGCAACGAAAACGGCGATCTCCAGTACGGACGATTCTATTCCATGGAAGGTTATGGCCGGGCCAACGCGGTTGCGCCGGCGGAAATCGATCTTTGCGCCCAGACCATCCGGCTCATCGAAGACCATCAGCCGGACTATCTGCTGCTGCACACATGTGCTGCCGATACGCTCGGGCACACGTTTGGTGGTGATAGCGCCGAATATCGGGCGCAGGCGATGATGATCGACGGCGCGCTGGCACGGGTGCTGCCGGTTTGGCGCGCGGCGGGGTATGAGGTGATGATCACTGCCGATCACGGCATGTCCGCGGAAGGGGCGCATGGCGGCACGTCATCGGTCGAAACCGAAGTGCCGTTCTATTATTTCGGCGATGGCGACGTCTCGACCGAAGACGGCCGTCTGAACCAGCTGCAGCTGGCGGCCTCGCTTCTGGCGCGCCTGGGCGTTGACCCGGCGCGGGGCATGCGGCCGGCTTTCCTGACCAAGGCCGCAGGGAAATGACGGGGCGAGCTTCGTCTGGTGTGCGGGCGATCCTGTTCGACAAGGACGGCACGCTGTTTTCCTTTGACGCGACCTGGACCGCCTATTGCGAACGCATGTTCGATCAGCTGACAGGGCAGGACGAAGCACTGAGCAACGAGCTGGCCGAGATCTGCGGATACGACCGCAGGGAAGGCACCTTTGTCCCGGGCTCGGTGATCGTCGCCGGCAGTACGGAAGAGGTGCTGCGCCTCTGGGCCGGGAAACTGGGGGAGGGAGGTCTTGGCAAGGTCCGGCGGGCTCAAGAAGCGGCGGTCAGAGCATTGCCACTGGTGCCTGTTGCGGGTGCTCGCGTAGCACTTGAGAATTTGCACCGGAACGGCATTTTTCTGGGTGTGGCCACCAATGACACGGAAGCATCCGCCCGCAATCAGCTTGCGCATGCCGGCCTGTCGGAGCTTTTCGGCTTTGTTGCCGGTTCTGACAGCGGATACGGCGCCAAGCCCGGCCCCGGCATGGCCGAGGGATTTGGCCGGGCGAGTGGAATCTCTCCGGCCGAAACGGCCATGGTCGGCGACAGCGTTCACGATATGGAATTTGCGTGCAACGCGGGACTGGCCGAGCGGCTGGCGGTTCTCAGCGGGCCGGCGGAGCGTGAAGAGCTGGAACGTTTTGCTACCGCGGTCCTGCCGGATATCAGCCATTTGCCCCGGCATCATGGGCTTGCGGAAGATGTTTAGGGACCTAACCCTATGCCTTGGGTGACCTTGTTGAAAGGGGCGCGCGCCGAGGCGCGCCGGTCCTTGAACCGGAGACCTGATAGGCGGGATGCCAGCTGAGGCCGTCGCGGCGCCAGCGGTGATGGTCACCTCGGTTGGAGCTGAACGGACGGGAATGCATCTCGACAAGCGTGACCAGGGAAAAGATCCTGGTGAAGCCGGTCTTGGTCTCGAAGCGCAGCAAGAGCCTCTGCAAAGTCATATCCGGTAGAGACTCACCCAGAATTTGCCCTGTTCTTTGAATGTCGAAATTGGGTTCCCCCTGCATGGTCCAATGATAGGCTTCCGCGATGGCATGCCTGTAGCCATCTGGCAGGCATGCGGCCGGCGACACATGGTTCAGGTCGTCGAGCGCCTGGGGATAGAATTTCAAGAAGTTGGACTGCTTGCCGACAAAGGTGACATGCGGCACTTCGCCTGGTGGTGCCCCGGGCAGCGTCAGGAGGAGCCAGGGGCAGAGGCGGGTCAGTTCACTGTCGCTGAAGACAACGCCCTTGTTCTTGAGCCAGGTCCGGTAAAGAAACTGAGCCATGTCGCCGGCCAGTCCCTGTTCGACATGGGAAATCGGCTGCGGTTCGATGAAGGCGTCTCCATCTGAAAACCCTTCAGGCGCTTCTGCGGCGAATGTTTTCGGCCGTGGCGGAGACTGCCAGAGAATGTCGGAATGCGCAGTTGCTGCAAACTCGCTCCGCCGGTGGGTTGGCAACGCGTCCGGCTGTGTGTGTCCGAACATGTTGTAGCAATGGAAATCGAGTAGAAAGCCGCATTCGAAACGCGTTGCGGTCTGGTAAAGCGCGGTCAGGTCCGCGTGCCCGGAAACACCGTTTCGATCTTGCATTGTTTGCCCGTTGCGCTTGATGCCACGGACAGTTCAACGCATTTCTCCGGAAGCGGCAATCCTGAAAAAAGTACCGGGGTTCTGATGCGGCCACCCGCACCCGCGGTCTGCCTTGCAGACCGCGGGCGCGTGGACCAGGGTCCGGTTACCGGGCCGTCAGGGTGACCGACGCGAGGTCGGAGCCGACCACGGTTTCACCTTCAAAACCGCTGTCGACAACGGCGTTGCGGTAATCGTCTTCGGTCAAGGCGCCGTCGGGCAGTTTGTAGGGACCCTGGCGCGGTGCGCCGACCGGTGGGATCAGGTGGGTCAGCATCAGATGCTTGACCCCGGCGCGCCGGGCCAGGTGACCGAGATCGGTGGCGTTCGACTGGCGGAAGAAGATCGGTGGCGGAAAACCGGTGCCGCCTTCCGGCCCCATTACCGGGTGGATGGTGGAATGCACCACGATATCAGCCCCTTGCGCCAGTTTCTCAACCTGGCCGGATGTGGAGGTGTCGCGCGGAGGCTTGCGCACGTCATTGCCGGCATCCCCTCCGATGACAACACTTCCGGCAGGCGTATCGACCCGGTAGGAGGCGTGGCCTGCAATGTGGGTGGAGCGGATGGCACTGACCGTGACATCCCCCTTGGACCAGACTTCCTTGGCCTCGTCCTCCGGCTTGAAGTCCTTCACCTCGATCAGATCCGCCGGTCCGCCCGGCAGACGTTTCTTGTTTTCAGCCAGTCTCTGCGCGATTTCTCCCGACTGGATCAACGCATCGCCAATATGTCTGGCAAACCGCTCGCAACTCAGGGCAAAACCCAGAGGTGACCTGGTTTCCTCGCTGCAGACGAGATCGACCTTCGGACCGCCGGAGTTGAAATGCCAGCGCAGCTGCATCATGTCGGCAAGGCCTTCCGTGTGGTCGGAATGCAAATGGCTCAGGAAAATTGCATCGAGTTGCCCGACGGGCACGCCTGCCTGGCTCAGGCGCTGGGTGGTGCCGCGGCCCGTATCGAACTGCAGGCGCATGTCGTTGCATTTGTTCTCCACCGTGCCGAACTGCACGAGTGTGCCGGCGCCTGCCTGTCCCTGATAGACGGGCGGTCCGCCCTGGGTGCCGGTCAACGTCACCTTCAAACAGGTCTCCGCCCATGCGCCTGACGCGGCGAGCAGACCGCCACCAAGCACAAATGCCCGAACCAGATTCCGTGCCATTCTCTCCTCCTGTCGATTTATATTGTTATGCAGATATAATATCGATTTTAATTCCGAATGCAATGAAGCATCGATTGTTCTGATCATGCCGTCGGCATGTTGCTTCAAACGACCGAGGGGAGGTGTGGCCGGAATAGATCAGGCTGGGCGCGCGACTTTGCGCACCCTTCTCAAACTTGCGAAAGGATTTGCCGAAACAAGGACGTCAAAGGGCGCTTCTACACGGCGGATGGTGCAGCCACCTGCCGCCTGAAATCCTGCTTCCTGGCGGCAGCCTCCAATCCACGTATGTCCGAGGAGGCGGCAATTTCTTTTTGTGTGGCGTAGCGCTCGTGGTTCTGCGTGACGCGGCCAAGGTCGTAGAGATAGTTGACCATGACGCCGGCCGACTGAACCCGGCCTTTTTCCGAGATATCCGCGTCCGCATGTACAGCGTGAACCTGGGCGCCATTGCCGAGATGAAACCGTGCCACCGGGTCGAGCGGCAGCCCGTCGGGTCGCTTGGCAGACAGCAGATAATGCGCAGCCAGCTGGCGCAGATGCTTTGGCTCCGCCTCGGCAAAGGGAATGTCTTCGCTAACCAGCCATCTGGTGAGGCCGGGGATCGGCGACAGGGTGACAAAGGTCTTCAGTCCCGGCAGTTCCGCCGACAGATCGGCGGCCACCTGCTTGATCAGGGAATTGCCGAAGGAAATCCCGGCAAGCCCCTCCTGGCAGTTGGAGATGGAGTAGAACACCGCGGTTCGGGCTTCTTCGGCCGTGATCGGTTCCCGATCTTCGGCCAGCAGGCCCTGAATGGATCCTGGAATGTCGGCGGTCAGGGCCACTTCCACAAAGATCAGCGGTTCATCCGGCATGGAGGGGTGGAAGAAGGCAAAACATCTGCGGTCAACGGGCACAAGACGCCGGCGGAGATCGTCCCAGCTCTCGATCTCGTGGACCGCCTCATAGGCGATGATCTTTTCAAGGATATGGGCCGGACTTTCCCAGCTGATCGGCCGCAGCACAAGAAAGCCGCGGTTGAACCAGGACAGGAACAGGTGCCGGAAATCCTGGTCGAGCGCCTGAAGGGCAGGGTCCTCGCCGCCAAGCCGCAACAGGTCCGAGCGCATGCGGACCAGTCGCTCGGTGGCGCCGGGGATCTGGTTCAGGCGGCGGATGAGTTCCTGCCGGTCCGGTTCCACTGCAGCCATGAAGGCGCGATAGCTTCTTTTGCTGGGGTCGGCCTCATAAGCGTCAAGCGTTGAGCGCACACGCTCCGGGTCGATATTCATGTCTGCCGCGAGGTGCCGGAAAAAGGCGAGCTTGCCGTCGTCATCCATTTCCTCGAAGCGCTGCAGGATGCTGCCGGCCGCGGCGAGGCCGGTGATTTCACCGGCGGCGCCGACGAGTTCACCGATGAGTTCCTCCGTTGGCCGGGCGTCCTGCCGGCCTGGCGAAAACGGCAGATTGCGGCGTTCGAAGATGGTCGATAGCAGGTCGCCGAAGAGGGACATGTGGATCTCCAGACATCTGGTTCCGTGGGCATGGCTGCCCTTAAGATAAGAAACCTTCGGCGTGCCCCCAATTGTCCAAAGGAAGAACGGCCGCGTCGGCGTCAGGAAAAATCGACAGCCTTGGTGGAGAGACCGACGGACAGCGAAAAGCTGCCCTCGTTGATCAGCCAGCGGCGCAGGGAATAGGTCCTGACGCCCCGGCTGTGCATGGGATCAGCGGCTGCCAACGCGTCTGCCTCTTCAAGCGAGGCGGCACGGTAGATGATCATGCCTTCCCCGGTCATGTTTTCTCCCGACGCATCCGACACCGGTCCGGCAAACGCAAGCTTTCCTTCTGCTTCCAGCCTTGCCTGATAGGCCAGATGATCGGGCAGGGTTCCCGGCAGATCAACGTCCGGACCGGCGGGCACCGTGTTGACGACATAAAGCTCCAATGCCAGCGCGCCGCGCTCTTTTGCGATCCGTTTGTACTCAGTCCATTTGGGCATGTTGCACCTCCTGTTTCCCGCACTCTAAAAAAATCGATATTATTTGACAATCTTAAAAATAGTCGTCAAAGTGTCAAAAAATTGGGAAACACCGAGGCGGTTATGCGATTCATTGTTGGGACAGGTGTGTCGGGGCAGGGCGTTTATGTTGTCGAAGGCGACTGGGCGTGGAACCTGACAAAGGCGGATGAGCGGTTCGGCACGGACCTGATGGCCTTGATCGAGGGCGTGGCGGACCCGTCGGCAATTGCTGACGCGCGCAACAAGGTCGATGCAGAGCCGGTTGCCTCGCTCACGCCTGGCCTGCCGGTCGCCCGTCCGGGCAAGATCATCTGCCTGGGCCTGAACTATGTCGATCACATCAAGGAAGGGGGCTACGACGTGCCGGTCTACCCGGCCCTGTTCATGCGCTCCAACACCTCGATGATCCCGGCCGGGGCGCCCATGGTGCGGCCCTCCTGCTCCGAGCAGCTGGATTACGAAGCCGAGCTGATGGTGATCATCGGCAAGGGCGGCAAGCATATTTCCGAGGCAGATGCTCTGTCCCACGTGTTTGGCTACACGCTGTTTAACGACGGTTCGGTGCGCGAATACCAGCGCAAGACCCACCAATGGACGCCCGGCAAGAATTTCGATGCCACCGGCCCTGTCGGACCGGTGATCGTGACGCCGGACGAGCTGCCGGAAGGTGCGGACGGCCTGAAGATCGAGTCCCGAGTCGGTTCGGAAATCCTGCAAAGCGCAACCACGTCCGACATGCTCTGGAGCGTTGCGCGCACCATTGCAACCGTTTCCGAATACACAACGCTGGAGCCGGGCGATTATCTCGCCATGGGCACCCCTCCGGGTGTGGGCCATGCCAAGAAACCGCCGCGCTGGCTTAGGCCGGGCGAGACGGTCGAGGTGGAGATCGAAGGCATCGGTATCTGCGCCAATCCGATCGTGGCCGAAGAGGATGTCCAGGCAACGGAGGCGGCGGAATGAGCATGGCTGCCTCGAAAGCCCCGACCGGAGAAGCACTTGCCAAGCTGCGCGCCGATGCGCAGGAGGCGGTGCGCTCGCTGCGTGAGCGGGTCGGGCGGCTCGACGATGACGGTATCGACCTGATCCTCCGGACGGCACGCTCGCATTATGCCTGGCAGGACAAGCCGGTTCCGCGTGAATTGCTGGAGACGATCTACGACATCACGGCGGCTGGCGCGACCAGCATGAACACCTGTCCGGCGCGGTTTTTCTTCGTCGAGACGATCGAAGCCAAGAAACGCCTGGCGAAATCGCTCAAGGACAAGAACATCGACAAGATGATGTCGGCCCCATCGACAGTGATCATCGCGCACGACCTGGAGTTTTGGAAGGAGCTGCCATACCTCTTTCCGCATGAGGACCGGCGGTCGCATTTCGAAGGCAAGCCGGAACACTCTGAAGTCACGGCGTTTCGAAACGGTACCCTGCAGGGGGCCTATTTCATGATCGCCGCCCGCGCCGTCGGGCTGGATGTCGGCGCCATGTCCGGCTTCTCCAACCAGATTGTCGATGAGGAGTTCTTCGCCGGAACGACACTGAAGTCGAACTTCCTGTGCAATCTCGGATATGCCGACGAGACGGCGCTGTTTCAGAAGCTGCCCCGTCTGCCGTTCGACACGGCCTGCAAGTTTCTGTGAGGGAAAATGGTGGCCTTGAAGGAAAAAACGGTTGTAAAGTTGCGGGCCAGGGGCACCGGCCTGTCGCATTCGCGGACAGATGTCGGCATTCGTGACCTGACCTTTTCCATTGACGAGCCGGCGGCGCGCGGCGGGACCAATCTTGGCCCGGCACCGACCGAGGCAGCCGTTGCGGCCCTGGCAGGCTGCACCAACGTGATCGGCCACAAATGCGCTGCCAGGCTCGGCGTTGATATCGGCCACATGGAAATCGAGATTGCCTGCGAGTTCGACCGCAGGGGCGTCACTCTTGAGGAGGAGATCGACGTTCCCTTTGTCGCGCTGCGCCAGGTGGTGACCTGCGACGGGTCGCTGAGTGAAGACGACCTGCAGAAAGTCGCAGGCGACGTCGCCAAGTACTGCCCGCTGTCCAAGCTCTTTGAACAGTCGGGGACTGCAGTTGAGACGGTCTGGCAGAAAGCCTGACCGGTCTCGTTCTTTTGGGAGGAGAATGTCATGATTGGAAAACTGACACGGCGGAGCGCCCTGGCTCTTGCGCTTCTGAGCGCCACCTCGGTGCCGGCCCTTGCAACGGAAACCATCAAGGCGGTGGTGATTGACGGTTATCCGGCCCGGGCTCTCTGGGTGAAGGAGTTCACAAACTTCTTCATTCCTGAAGTCGACAAGCGGCTTGCCAAGACCGGCAACTACAAGATGGACTGGCAGGAAAGCTATGGCGGTTCCATCGTCAAGCCGAAGGGTGTCCTGGAAGGTGTGAAGCTCGGGCTTGGCGATATCGGTATCGTCACCACCATCTTCCACTCGTCGAAACTGCCGAGCCAGGCGATTTCTGCCGTGACCCCGTTCATCGCGCCGGATTCCCGCGCTGTGGCCAAGGCAGTGGACGAGATCGCCAAGGAATTCCCGACCATGCAGAAGGAATTCGAAGCCCAGAACCAGGTCTACCTGGCCACCGGCGTGGTGCTTGATACCTACCAGGTGTTCTCCAAGGAGCCGATCAACTCGCTTGCCGACCTGGAAGGCAAGAAGGTTGCCGGCGCCGGCATGAACCTGCGCTATCTTGAGGGCATCGATGGAGCGGCCGGCGTGCGCGGTGGCCTGACCGACTTCTACAACATGCTGCAGACCGGCCTGGTCGACAAAGCCATGCTGTGGCCGGAAGCTGCCAAGACCTTCAAGATCGCGGAAGTCGCGCCTTACATGCTCAAGGCCGATCTTGGTGCCGTGAACTCCAAGACCATCACCGTCAACAAGGACTATTGGGATGGTCTGCCGGACGAGGTGAAAAACGTGCTGCAGGAAGTGGCCGTTGAGTATCGCGACCACGTTGCCGGCATTGCCATGGACCGCGCGGAGGCGAGCCGGGCAGCCTATGTGGAATCCGGTGGTACCGTGGTCGAGATGGATCCGGAGCAGCGTGCTGCCTGGGCGGCCGCCATGCCGAACATTGCCGTGGAGTGGGCCGCGAACCTCGACAGCAAGGGCGAGCCGGGCAGCGACATGCTGAAGGCCTATATGGCGAAGCTCGCCGAGGCCGGCTACACCCCGGTACGGGACTGGTCCTCCGAGCTGACCCAGTAAGTCACCAGACAAGACGCATGCCGCCCGAACGGCGGCATGCGCCGGACACGGGTTACCGGCAAGTGGCAGGTGACCCGATTTCCTTCCTCGTGCAAAATCAAAAAAACTGGACGGTACAAGCGGGGTTGCTGGAATGCTGGAACTCTTGACCGGCGGGGCACGCGCCTTCTCGAAAATGATCAGTTGGGTGGCAATCGGCGCCAACGCAGTCGGCACGCTCATCGTGCTCGGTCTGGTTCTGATCGTGAACTATGACGTCGTGGCGCGCGGCCTCTTCAACGCCCCTTCCGGGGCGCCTATGAAGTGGTCCAGTTCTCCATGGTGCTGATCGTTTTCCTGCAGCTCCCCGATGTCGTGCGCATGAACCGGCTGACACGGTCTGACGGGTTCCTGACGATCCTGTCGACGACACGGCCCGGATCTGCGGACTCAATCCGGCGGACGATCAACTTCGTCTCCGCCGTCTTCATGGGACTGGTGGCCTATGCGATCTGGCCGGAATTCCTTGAAATGTATGAAACGAAAGACTTCTTCGGCGTTCCAGGCATCTTCACCGCGCCCTGGTGGCCGATCAAGCTCGCCATCTTTCTGAGCGCTCTCATGTGCGCGCTCCTGTTCTTCATCAAGGTCCTGATACCGGACGACAAGGTTGAGCCCGTGCGCCTCAACGAACACGCAGAGGAAGACTCGTGACACCTTTTGAAATCGGCATTCTATCGGTCGTCGCGATTGTCGTTCTCGTCTATCTCGGCGTTTACATTCCGATTGCCCTCGGCCTCGTCTCCTTCGTCTCCATCCTGCTGATGCGGGACAATTTCGACCTGGCAGTCAACCTCCTGAAGATCGCCATTGGCGACAGCGTGATGGAATACACCTTCGCCACGGTGCCGCTCTTCACCTTCATGGGACTGATTGTCTCCAAGGCGGGGCTCGGGGCGGATATCTATCAGGTGATGAACAGCGGCTTTCGCAAGGTCAAGGGTGGCATCGGCATGGCAACCGTCGGTGCGAATGCTGTCTTTGCGGCCGTCACCGGCTCGTCCATTGCTTCCGCCTCGGTCTTCTCCAAGGTCTCCGTGCCGCAGATGCTGGCGTTCGACTACAATCCGCGCTTCGCCGTCGGGGTGGTCGCCGGGTCGTCGGTGCTGGGCATGATCATTCCGCCCTCGGCGATGCTGATCATCTATTCCTTTGTCGCCGAGCAGAGCGTGGGAGACATGTTCCTGGCCGGCGTCGTCCCGGGGCTCATGCTGGCCGCCGCCTATGTCGCCGCGATCTTCCTGATGGGCCGGCTGACGCCGACCTATGTCGGCGGCCGTCCGGCGGAGGAAACGGAGTGGATGTCCCCGCTTGAAATTGCCGACAAGACCCTGCCGACCCTGATCCTGATTGTCGCGGTGCTCGGCGGCATCTATACCGGCTGGCTGACACCGGTCGAGGCCGGGGCAACGGGCTCCCTGCTTGGCCTTGTGATTGCAGCACTGCGCAAGAAGCTGACGCTGACCTCGCTCTGGCATGCGCTCCTGGAAACAGGGCACATCACGGCGTCGATCCTGTTCCTGATCACGGCCGCGTCGATTTACAGCCGCATGCTCGGGCTTGCCGGCCTGCCGAACGAACTCGGCGATCTCCTGACCGATACCCAGCTGACCTTCTTCTGGATCATGGTGATCTACGTCCTCCTGATGATCTTTCTCGGAACGATCCTGGACACGGCGTCGATCATCCTGATTGTCGTGCCGCTGTTCCTGCCGCTGGTGGAGCCCATGGGGCTGTCCCTGGTCTGGTTTGGCATCGTCACGGTGGTCGGCGCCGAGATCGGCCTTCTGACACCGCCACTTGGCATTTCCTGTTTTGTCATCAAGGCAACGCTGAACGATCCGCGCATCTCGCTGAAAGATGTCTTTGTCGGTGCGTTCCCGTTCGCACTGGTCATGCTGATCGTGCTGATTGCACTGATCCGCTGGCCGTCGCTCAGCCTTGCCATTCTGAACTAAGAGGGTTCCATGCGTCACGTCACCAAGGACAACATCACCGACGTCTTCATGGGGTATTTCGGCCCGGATACCGATCCGCGGCTGAAGGAAATCCTGAAGAGCCTCGTCACCCATCTGCACGACTTTGCCCGCGAGACCAATCTCACCCACGCGGAATGGCGCAAGGGTATCGAATTCCTGGAGTGGGCCGGCAATATATCGGATGCCGAGCGGCACGAATTTGTGCTCCTGTCCGATGTGCTCGGCCTGTCCTCGCTGGTCGACATGCTGCATTCGCATCCGGAAGGCACCAGTTCCAGCGTGCTCGGACCGTTCCACATCACGGGGGCGCCACCGCTGCCGATCGGCGGTGACCTGCGCAAGGATTTCGGCGACCAGGTGCTTTTGGCCGAAGGCACGATCCGCGACACGGACGGCAATCCGATCGAAGGCGCGGAGCTGGATATCTGGCAGACGGCCCCCAACGGCATGTATTCCAGCCAGGACCCGGACCAGGATACCTATTCCTTCCACGGCATCCAGACGACCGGCAAGGACGGGCGCTATGCCTTCACCTCGGTCAAGCCGGTCTGTTACACGGTGCCGAGCGACGGACCGGTCGGCGATATCCTGAATGCCAGCGGGCGCCATCCCTGGCGGCCTTCCCACCTGCACTACATCGTCAAGGCCCCGGGCTATCGCACCCTGGTGACGGAAATCTTCCCGGACGACGATCCTTACCTCGATCAGGACACGGTCTTCGGTGTGCGCGACGATCTGGTCATGACCTATGTCGAGCAGCCGGCGGGGACCTTTCCGGAGAACGGTTTCGAGCTCTCAGGCCAGGTGGACGGGCCGTGGCTCAAAGCGGCCTTCGATCTGGTGCTGGTCAGGGAATGAGGGGAGGGGCCAGCTCTCCTTGTCTCCCTGAACCTGCCCTTCGTCCTTCCGGAACCGTCGCTTCACGTCGTCCGGGATGACCTTGAAAAGGTCATTTGGAGACCGCGTTCCATCGATTGTCATCCCGGTTTGAAGCGCAAGCTTCAAGACCGGGATCCAGTACGCCGTGCCGCTGGAAGCAAAACAATCGGCGCTCGCGTTTACTGGGTCCCGGCTCTCCGCTGCGCTCCGGCCGGGATGGCAATTGAGGCGAGATTGCGCGCCTCGCGGCTACTCCGCAGCTTCCGCCACAAAATGCTTTTCCAGGAACGCACCGGTGTTGCGGTAGTGGTCGAGCAGCAGGTGGCAGGCGGTTTCGATGTCACGGTCGACGGCCGCATTCATGATGTCCGTGTGCTCCTTGCCGATGTCGCGCTTGGAGTAGTTCAGGGCCTTGCCGGCGAGATAGCGATACCGAATGTTGAGGTCGTAGAGCTGGTTGCAGAACTTCAACAGCACCGGTGAGTGGCAGGCACTGATCAGGTTCATGTGGAAGGCCTTGTGCAGCTCTTCGAAGCGCTCCACGTTCGCACGGGGTTCGCGCATCATCCGGTGGTGGCTGATCACCAGCCGGTCTTCCCAGGCGTGGTCGGCGTTTTCCAGGCTCTCCCGCAGCGCCATTTCCTCCAGCTGGCATCGCAGTTTCAGGATTTCGGAAAAGTTCTGCGGGCTGATTTCCGCGGCCCGGAACCCCCGCTGGTCAAGCCGCTCCACAAGCAGGTCCGACACCAGCAGCGTCAGGGCTTCCCGGATCGGCGAACCACCCATATCGAGGATCTTGCGCAGGTTCTCGATCTTGAGTTTTTCACCCGGTGCCAGTTCGCCGACCAGGATCATCCGTCTGATCGCCAGATAGGCTCGTTGGGTGGCGGAAGGTTCCTGGGCGGGGTCGAGATGCGGTTGAATGCTCATGGGCTGATAATATCGATTTTTCTGGCGATTTGCCAGTTTTAACTATCGTCTTCTCAGCCAAGATCAAGACCGGAATCGCAGAAAAATGCCGGTTGGCGGCAGAATGGTCAGAAATGCTGTCAGGGCGGTGTGGGGCGGCAGCGGATCAGGCCGCGCGCCCGTGTTCGTCCTGTTGCTCAAGCGGGCCTTTCTTCAGGGACCGGAAGAAGGCGGCAACGGCATCCGTCAGCTGGCCGGCATTGGCACTCATGGTTTCCGCTGAACTCAGGACGGTCTTCGAGGCAGCCTGGGTGGTCGCCGCGTTTTCGGCAACACCGTCGACTGTATCGGTGACGTCCGTCGTGCATTTCACCGTGTTGGAGACGTTGTCCTGAATGGCCTGCGTGGCCTCGGCCTGTTTTTCCGCAGCCGCCGAAATCATGCCGGTGATCGTCTCGATCTCGGTGATGGTCTGGGAAATGGTGTCGAAGGATTCCGCTGTTTCGCGGCTGGCCGTGTCGACTTCCTCCAGCGACTGAGTGATTTCCTGGGTCGCCTTCGCGGTCTGGTTCGCCAGTTCCTTGACCTCTGCGGCGACGACGGCAAAGCCCTTGCCCATTTCGCCGGCTCTTGCGGCCTCGATCGTGGCATTCAATGCGAGCAGGTTGGTCTGATCGGCAATAGAGGAGATCAGGCTGATGATCTCTCCGATGGCTTCCGCAGAGGTTTTCAGGCTGTTGGCCTTGTCCTGCCCCTGTGCAACCTGGTCGACTGCTTCGCGGGCAATCTCGATGGACCGGCTGATCTGGCCGCTGATTGCGGTCGTGGATTGCGACAGGTGGTCGGCGGCCTCGGCAGCGGCATTGACGTTGTCGGATGTCAGACCGGCGGCGTCCGCGATGGCTGTCACGACCTGGGCGTTGGACTGTGCACAAGCCTCCATTTCGCCGGCGGTTCCCGTCATGCTGTTGGCAGAGGACAGCAGGCTGTCTGCGATCTGGCTGATCTGGTTTTCAAAGGAATCCGTGGACTCCCGGAAAGCGCCCACGCGGCCTTTGATTGTTTCAATGGCATCGTTCATGATGCCGGCGTTTTGCAGATAGCTGCCATTGAGGCCGCCTGGCTGGATCCGGCGGTAATACTGATTGTTCTGAATGGCAGTCATCGAGGCGGCGGCTTCACGCATAAAGGCGTCCGTCCGGTCGATCATGTGGTTCATGGCGATCATCAACTCTCGAATGTCACCATGCTCGGCATAGTCCTTGGCGCGGGCTTCGAAGTTTCCCCAGCCGACCTCGCTGCAGACTTTTGATGCCGCAACAAGGCCCTTCCTGGAGCGTTGCACGGCCAGAACCGCAAACAGCGCTGAAAGGGCGGTGAGACCGGACATGAGTGCTGCTGCGAGAGGCCAGCCGGCAAGTGCGCAGACACTGGCGCCAAGTCCGGCAAGCGCGGCGAGGGCGGCGCCAAGAACAGCGTTAGAGAGTGTGAATGAGCTCGTCATAACTCACGCCTTTGGATTGTAGAAGAGAGACCAGTTGATCGTGACCGGCTTGCATGCCGGCTTTCCGGTTGTCCGCGGTCTGTTCGGTCTGAAGAAGCTGGGCGTAAAGCGGCGTGATGACGTCGTCGACAATCCGCCGGTTGGGAACCCGCCGGTTTGAGTGATAGCCAATGATGGCGCCGTTCTCGTCAAAACTCGGCGTGACATGCGCCAGAACCCAATAGTGGTCGCCGTTGGCAGACATGTTGATCACGTAGGCAAAGATCTCGCCGCCGGCTTCGATCGTGTCCCAGAGAAGCTTGAACACGCATCGCGGCATGTCAGGATGACGGATCAGGCTATGCGGTGCATTTTCCAGCGCCTTGCCGTCAAAGCCAGCAATCTCCCGGAACACGTTGTTCGCGTAGGTGATGCGCCCGCGTGTGTCGGTCTTGGAGACGATCAGGTCCCGTTCAGAGAAAAACCGCTCAACCCCGGTTGGCTGAACCTTGTAATGTGTCATCCCACCATTGCCCGCTTCCTGGTGCGACCTGAGTCGCGTTTGTCGGACAACGCTATCCCCGCAGGCTTAAAGATCCTTAAAGAAGGGGTGCATTTTCCGGCTGTAATCAACTGTGGGTATATGCACTTTTGACGAGGGTGGCGGTTGTGACATGGCATATGAGCGGAGAATTCCAGACAGGCCCAGTGTTGCGGGGGCGGGAAGGGTGCATCCGATAAACTGCGGACTTTGCAGGTAGGGGCGACATTCTGTATAGAGAGCGCCAACCGCCCGGACCCAATGTGCGCTTGGCCGTCAGGCCAGCCCGTCCGGCACTTTGTCCAGAAAAAGAACAAGACCGATGAACGACTTTCTCGTTGCCGCCCTCTACCTGTTCACGCCGCTCGACGATTTCGAGGCGATGCGGGACCCGCTCAAGGCCTATTGCAAGGCGAGGGATGTGCGCGGCAGCCTGCTTCTGGCGCAGGAAGGGATCAACGGCACGATCTGCGGACCGGAAGCAGGCGTGCGCGAGGTGTTGGCGCATCTGCGGGCCGACCCGCGCCTGAAAGACCTGACGCACAAGGAGGCGTGGACACATCGGCACGTGTTCAAGCGCATGAAAGTTCGGTTGAAGCAGGAAATCGTGCGTCTGGCCGTCGATGGCATCGATCCGAACGAAATCGTCGGTGAATATGTCAAGCCGGAAGACTGGAATGCGTTGATATCCGATCCGGACGTGGTGGTGATCGACACCCGCAACGACTACGAATTCGCCTTCGGCACCTTTGAACGGGCGCTCAACCCGGAAACGCAGGCGTTTCGCGACTTTCCCGACTGGGTGGAGGGCCAGGACGACCTGAAGAAAAGGCCCAAGGTCGCGATGTTCTGCACCGGCGGCATCCGCTGCGAAAAGGCAACCGCCTGGATGCTGAAAAACGGCTTTGAGGACGTCTATCACCTGGAAGGCGGCATTCTGAACTACCTGGAGAAGGTTCCGCAGGAAAACAGTCTCTGGAAGGGGGAGTGTTTCGTCTTTGATGACCGGGTCTCCGTCGATCACCAGCTGCAGCCGCGCTGGGGGGCCTGGGTTCCCGAGGAAGCCCGACACATCATCAACGAAGACACCGACTATGAAAAAGGCGCGAGCGTTGAGGTCGATGAGGCAGGTGACCGTGAAGCCGTTTCTTAACGGTTGTTAACTTTTTCGCTTTAACCCCCTGAGCATCTTCCCTAAAGTCAGGGGTGCAGAGCGTATTTCTGCACCAGACTGGGGGATAAGTTGATGCGTCACAGGTTCTGGAGCGCGGCCATAGCGCTGGTTCTCACGCCGGTTCTCAGTTCTTCGGTTGTGGCAGGCGGTCAGGCCTTGTCCTGCTATGAACAGGCGACTGTCCCGGCGGTCTATCGAACCGTGCATCAAAAAGTTCTTGTGCAACCCGCGTCCAGCTATGTGGTGCAGAAGCCGGCCGTCTACAGTTACCGGACAAAGCGGGTGCTTGTGCAGGCGGAGCGTGTCAGCTACCGGAAAACGCCCGCTGTGTACCAGACCCGGCAAAGCCAGGTTCTGGTTCAGCAGGCCAGCGTCGGGTGGGAATATCGCATGATCAAGGGCCGCAAGATCCTGTGCAAGGTGCAGCACCCGGCCGTCTACAGGACCGTCAGTCAAAAGGTTCTCGTGCAGCCGGCCTCGAAAGTGGCCGTCCGCCAGCCGGCGATCTACAGCACCGTCCGGGAAAAGGTCCTGGTTCAGCCGGCAACCAGTCACCGGGTGCATAAGCCGGCGGTCTACCGGACCGTCAGTCGACAGGTTCTTGTGCAGCCGGCGCAGACCGTCTGGAAACCGGTGCGGGTCCGCGGTTGCCGGTATTGACGGTTTATTCGCCTAGCCAAGCGGGGAGAACATGATGATTTGCACCTTGGTGGCGTCCTCGATCCTGCTCAGCGTTGAAGGCGGATCCATGGCGGTCCTGATCCCGGAAAATCAATCCGTTCGCATCTATGATGAACAATCAGCCATCGGGGAGACCGCGGTCGTGCATCTCATCGGCGAGACCAAGATCCAGGTGCGGGGAGTCAAGGCAAAGCAGATTATCGAGGCTATGAAATCCTGCCGCAGGACGGAAGGATAACACGGCAAGCGACATGCATCGCCCTGGCTCTAGGCACCCGACGTTTTGAACCGATAGCTCTTCAGGCCTGTCCGGCCGTGGCCTTCGACCAGAAAAAGGCCGCCGGAGAGCGTGTCGGGGTCCATGGTTGTCGGATCAGCAGGCTGCTTGATGCTGGTGACGATCAGCTGATCGAGATCGGGTCCGCAGAAGCAGGGCATGGTCGGCTTGTCGACAGGCAGCTTGATGGCTTCCAGGAGATTGCCATCCGGCGAAAAACAATTGAGAACGCCCGCCGAAACACCGGCGCTCCAGTAGTTGCCGTCGGTGTCGACAGTGGCGCCATCCGGGCGGCCGGTTTCGTTGGTCTGCTGGGCGTAAAGCATTTTCGAGCCGAGCGCACCGCTGGCCGGGTCGAAGCCGTAACATTCGATCCAGCCGGGCGAGGTGTCGGAATGATACATGTAGGCCCCGTCCGGGGTCCATGCGAGACCATTCGAACATTGCAGTTCGTCGCGGATTTCAGCGACGTCGCCGCTGGCGTCGATCCGGTAGAGACCGGCAATCGGCTCACGCGGTGAGCTGGTGTCCATCGTGCCGACCCAGAAGGCACCATCCGGCCCGACCTTGCCATCGTTGAGGCGGGTGCGTGGTTCGTCCGCCTGAACCTCGGCCAGGATTTCGCTTTTTTCAGTTGCCGGATCGAACAGAAGGATCTTGTCCCAGACACTGACAATCAGCCTGTCATCATCCGTCAGGCCGAAGGAACCGACCTCATTGTCGAAATGGAAAGTGCTGATCTTGCGGCTTGCCCAGTCCATCGACTGGATGGAGCGGCCCTGAATGTCGGCCCAGAGCAGGCGGTTGGCCCGGTCATCCCAGGTTGGACATTCTGCAAGCTGATAGGTTGTGTCGAGAAAGCGGGTGATCGTGTGGGTCACCGGAGGCGGTTCCTTAAAAAAGCCAATTCCATGAACGGAGGCGGACTATAGCGGGGGTTGCGGTGAACGTCGACTGTTCTTGCACGTTTGCCGGAGCGTTGCGCGGAACAATCCTAGTCGCCCTCCAGCGGGATCGCCGTCCGCTTGACGATCGGGCGAATGGCAAAGGAGGATTTCATCCTGAGAACGCCGGGGAGCTGTGCGAGATGATCGCGGTGGATGCGTTCGAAATCGATCGGGTCCCGCGCGGAAAGACGGAGGATGTAGTCGGCATCGCCGGCCATCAGGAAACACTCCATGATCTCGTCGGACCGGGCGACGGCGCGCTCGAAATTCTCCAGCGTCTCCTTGGACTGGCCGGTAAGCGAGATCTCGACAAAAACATCCATGTGCCGGCCGAGCTTCTTCTGGTCCAGAAGCGCGACATACTTGTCGATGATGCCGGCTTCCTCCAGGGCGCGCATGCGCCTGAGGCAGGCGGAGGCCGACAGGCCGACCTTTTCGGCAAGATCGGCATTGGCAATGCGGCCGTCGCTTTGCAGGGTACTTAGGATTTTCCGGTCGAGGCGATCGAGTTTCATTATGTTGCACCGCACATATTGCTGGCATTGAGATCATACCTAGCAATATATTTGAGCTTTTGTCCAACTGGCGCAAGAAAATTGCGTCAAGGGCGATCGCTGAGGCGCGGAACGCAAGCACATTCGAGGCAATCGGGCGTAGACTCATCGGCAATCAAAATGCTTCCAGAGGAGACGGGAAGATGCGTATTGGTGTGCCGAAGGAAATCAAGAACCACGAATACCGGGTCGGTCTGACCCCGGACAGCGTTCATGAAATGGTGGCCCACGGCCACGAGGTTGTCGTGGAAACAAATGCCGGTGCCGGCATCGGCGCCAGCGACGCCGACTACGAGGCGGCCGGCGCAAAGATCCTGGCGACCGCCAAGGACGTGTTCGACGCGGCCAACATGATCGTCAAGGTCAAGGAGCCGCAGGCTGTCGAACGCGCCATGCTGCGTCCGGACCACATTCTCTTCACCTACCTGCACCTGGCTCCGGATGCGGAGCAGACAGCGGACCTGGTCAAGTCCGGTGCAACCTGCATTGCCTATGAGACGGTTGTTGATGCCCGCGGCGCACTGCCGCTGCTGGTGCCGATGTCCCAGGTGGCCGGACGCCTGTCCGTGATTGCCGGTGCCAAGGCGCTGGAAAAGGCACAGGGCGGCTCCGGCACCCTGATCGGCGGCGTGCCGGGCGTTGAGCCGGCCAAGGTTGTCGTGATCGGCGGCGGCGTTGTCGGCTCCCATGCCATCACCATGGCGATCGGTCTCGGTGCAGATGTCACCGTCCTTGACCGCAACACAGCCGTGCTTGGCGAACTTGCTCTTGCGTTCGGGCCGGCGCTGAAGACCGTCTACTCGACCAAGTCGGCGCTCGAAAAACACGTTCTGGAAGCCGACGTCGTTGTCGGTGCCGTGCTGGTCGCCGGTGCAGCAGCTCCGAAACTGGTCTCCAGGGATCTGGTCAGCCGCATGAAGCCGGGTTCGGTTCTGGTGGATGTCGCCATCGACCAGGGCGGTTGCTTCGAGACCTCCAAGGCAACCACCCATTCCGACCCGACCTACATCATCGATGATGTGGTGCATTACTGCGTTGCCAACATGCCGGGTGCGGTTCCGAAGACCTCCACCTATGCGCTCAACAACGCCACGCTGCCGTTTGCGCTCGCCCTTGCCGACAAGGGAGCCAAGAAGGCGCTGCTCGACGACCCGCAATTCCTGCCGGGCCTGAACGTCATCGGCGGCCAGGTCACCTGCGAAGCTGTCGCGACCGCGCTTGGCTACGACTATGTCGACCCGAAGGTTGCGCTGGAACAGGTCAAGGACGCAGCAGCTGCCTGAGCTGCGATGCACTGAGCCGTGAGAGAAAGCCGGTCCCTCGGGGCCGGCTTTTTCTTGAAAACGGGGAAAAGCTGCAGGGGCCGATCAGAGGAACTCTCTGGTGTAGATCGCGTAAAAGGCTTCGATTTCGAACTGAAATCCGACGTCAACGTCGTTCATCCAGGCCCCTTTGACCGTGTCATAGATGCGACCGTTGGGTTGTCGAACTCCGTCGGCGACATAGTCGCCCCAATGGACCATCTCGTGCAAAAGGGTGGCCTTCAGGATCAGGTCCCAGGGTTTGCCGGTGCGAATGTCAGGGTCGATCTTGTTGAACTCCCTGCAAAGCCTCCTGTTCAGAAAGACCTTGTTGCGGTTATGGGCAAAACGGGGCCGGTATTGACCATATGATCTCATAACGGCCGCATCGATTGTCGGTGGTTTGTTGTTGAATGAAAGGGCCTCTGTTGCAGCGGATTTGCTCAGCTGACTGTATTTCACAAAGGCATCGAAGATCTGCGGATTGCTCTTCACTTTCGGGATTTCGCGAGAAATCCAGGACGACAGATTTGGAAAATTTCGTTTCATCGTTCGATCAAGTTTCATGATGTCCATCCTTTGGGTTTGGCGAGGGACATCCTTTCAAATTGACGTTGCGGCGGATGTGATCCTGGCCACATTATGTCGACCCTGGTGTGGTTGCATGGAAAGCAACCAATGGTAAACAGTCCGAGGGCAGGACTGCACGACGCCATGCAATCGATTGCGCAGTTGGCCGTCGGCTTTGTACCTAACGGGAGGATTGTTCGGTTGCTTGTTTCGATTGTTTTGGCAGGAATCGTGGGCGTCGGTATCGTGCTTACGCATCATGGTTGGAGGCGCAAGAATTACCTTCTGCTGGGGCTGGGCGGCGTATTTGTGTTTTTCGGCCTTGCCTTGTTTGCCCTGGACACCATCGCTGAGATGAAAAAAGCCGGAATAATCTAGGGCGTTTGCAGGTGGCCCGGTGTGCAGTTTCCGCTGTGGTTTGACCATCCGCAAGGGCTGGAGAAGAGGGGTTTGCATTTGCAGCGAGGCTGCCGGCCTTTCACACCGTTCAGTGTTCGGACATTGCATTCCAGACCGTGGAAAACGGTGGTTTCAGGACATGGCCGAGATTCTTACGGGCACCTGACCTTGTATGGGGTGCCGTCCTGGTCGTGGGCGATGCAATTGCGCGGGGTGGTGACGACGCCGACGAGGCCACCGCCAACGGCGCCGAGAGCCGCGCCTGCCAGGGTCGCGTTGACGGTTGATCCCGCAACGGCGCCTATGGTTGCTCCGGTGGCTGCGCCCAGACCGGCGCCGATCAGCATGCGGTCGCGCTGGCTCTCGGTGTTTGCACAGCCGGCCAGCAGAAGGGCGGATAGCGTTGCGACGAGCACGGGTTTCATGGGGCAGCCCTTGACGGAATCTAATCCCGACAAGGGTGAAGAGGTATGGTTAACAGATCCTTACCAGGAGCCGTTTATCCAAGGTTCAGCTGACTACGGACAGCGGACCCGGAACGGGTTGCCGTTCTGGTCATAGGCCACACAGTTCTTGGGTGCGGTCGCAGCTCCCACGAGAGCTCCGCCGGCTGCGCCAATCGCGGCCCCGGCAAGCGCCGGGCCTGCACCCGCACCAGCGGCAGCGCCGACGATGGCACCGGTGGCAGCTCCCAGACCACCACCCACAAGGGCGCGGTCCCGCGTGCTGCTGGATTGACAGCCGGCCAGAAGCAGAGCCGCTGCAGCGATCAACAAAAAGGATTTCATCATGTGTCCTTGCGCCCCGAGACCGTGACGGAATGCCGTGCCGCCTTACGGGCAGGCGACACGATAGGGATTGCCGTACCGGTCATAAGCGACGCAGTTCTTCGGCGTGGTGGCAGCCCCGACAATGGCACCGCCGGCGGCGCCAATGGCGGCGCCGGCCAGGGCCGGTCCGGCTCCGTTGCCGGCCGCTGCACCGATGATCGCGCCGGTGGCGGCTCCCAGGCCGCCGCCGACCAGTGCCCGGTCCGTCTGGCTGTCAGACTGGCAGCCGGCGAGGAAGGCCGCTGTCGCGGCGATCAAAAACAGTTTTTTCATCTTGTCCATCCTGCCGGCGCCTCAGCCGGGCTCACTCAAGAAGCGATCGCAGCCTTACGGGCAAGCGACGCGGTAGGGGTTGCCGTAGCGGTCGTAGGCAACGCAGTTTTTCGGAGTGGTCGCACCGCCGACAATGGCACCGCCGGCGCCACCGATGGCTGCGCCGACCAGCGCGCCGCCGACATCGCCCGTTGCGGCTGCGCCGATGGCGGCACCCGTTGCGGCACCCAGGCCACCGCCGACCAGGGCACGGTCGCGCTGACTGTCAGACTGGCAACCCGCCAGCGCGAGGGCGACTGCTGCGAGCAAAACAAACTTTTTCATAAAAGGTATCTCCCTTCCACTTCGCGTAAGGCCGCGAATTCAATAGAATAAAGTCTCACAGAGGTTAAGCTGCTTTGACCGCAGGGGCAATGTCGCAATTCGAACAATGAACCTGCACCCTGGCCCGGTCGCGCCGGACCAGGCCCGTTGTCCGACAAAGAAAGCGCCGGTTGGGCAAAAGTAAGGCGTCTGGAGCTTCGTTAACAAATTTGACGCAAAGCGGGGAGCGTCAGCTCCGAAGGGTTGCCAGCAGGCCCTGTGTCGATGCGTCCTTCGAATCAGCTGCCGTGTCGCCTTTCACCATGGGAAGCAGTGCGGTCGCCAGCTCCTTGCCCAGCTCCACGCCCCACTGGTCGAAGGAATTGATGCCCCAGATAACACCCTCGACAAAGACGCGGTGCTCGTAAAGCGCGATCAGACGCCCCAGCGCAAACGGTGTCAGCTTGTCATAGGCAAGGGTCAGGGAAGGACGGTCACCCGGAAACACCTTGTGGGGTGCTAGGCGGGAGACCTCCTCAGGGGACATTCCGGAGGAAGTCAGCTGCTCGGTTGCTTCGTCCAGCGTGCGTCCCAGCATCAGGGCTTCCGACTGGGCCAGGCAATTGGCGATCAGAAGTTCATGGTGATGCTTGAGATCGTCTTCGTGACCGTTGGCGGCAATCAGGAATTCGCACGGGATGACCGTCGTGCCCTGATGCAGCAACTGATAGAAGGCGTGCTGACCATTGGTGCCAGGTTCACCCCAGACAAGCGGGCCGGTTTCTTCCGTGACCGGGCTGCCGTCGAGCCTGACGCGCTTGCCGTTCGATTCCATGTCGAGTTGCTGCAGGTAGGCAGGCAAACGTGCCAGACGCTGGTCGTAAGGCAGTACGGCTCTGGCGGAATATCCCAGACAGTCGCGGTTCCAGACGCCGATCAGCGCCATCAGGACCGGCAGGTTCTTCTCCAGCGGAGCTTCCGCAAAATGGGTGTCGAGGGCATGAGCCCCTTCCAGGAAGTCATTGAAGGCATCCGGACCGATCGCGATCATCAACGGCAACCCGATGGCCGACCAGACGGAATAGCGGCCGCCGACCCAATCCCAGAAGCCGAACACCCGGGCTTCGTCGATGCCGAAGGCGGCGACCTTGTCGAGGGCGGTGGAAACCGCGGCAAAGTGGTCACCGACGGCCTCTTCGCCGAGCGCTCCGGCAATCCATTTGCGCGCGGTTTGCGCGTTGGTCATGGTCTCGATGGTGGTGAACGTCTTCGAGGCGACAATGACCAGGGTGGTTGCCGGGTCGAGCTTTTCCAGCGTGTCGGCAATATGTGCACCGTCGACATTTGAGACGTAGTGCAGCTCCGGCCCGTCATGGTAGGGGCTGAGCGCCAGCGTGGTCATGACAGGGCCGAGATCAGACCCGCCGATGCCGATATTGACGACGTCGGTAAAGGCGTCGCCGCTGGACGACGTCAGGTCGCCCGACCGGATCGCCTCGGAAAAATCTGCCATGGCGTCGAGGACGGAGCGCACGTCCGGCATGACGTCCCTGCCGTCGACCAGAACCGGCTTGTCCGATTTGTTGCGCAAGGCCGTGTGCAGCACCGCACGGTTCTCGGTGGCGTTGATCTTCTCTCCGGCGAACATGGCTGCACGTCGGCCTCCGACATCCGCGGCTTTCGCCAGATCGAGCAGAAGGTCAAGGGTCTTGCCGTCAAGCTTCGACTTTGAATAATCGAGGAGAAGGTCGTCACAGCGCGCAGAGAGGGACGTGAACCGGTCAGGGTCGGCGGCAAACAACTGCCGCAGCGTGGTATTCTTCAGGTTGTCCGCCTGCCGGGCAAGCGCATCAAACGCTGCGTGAAGAGCCATGAACGATCTCCTTAAATCGATTTAGCCGCCGCTTTTCGGGCAAAATTCCATGGTGCGCACCAGATAGCACAGCCTCCCTGGAAGAGGGAGCAGAAAATGTGGGCAAGGTTGCCGGATGTGCACCTGGCGCGGCGTTGCCTGGTCGCATTCGAAGTCGATTGACGCGGGCGTTCAAGCAGCTGAAGACAGGTGTCCTGGCGAAAAGTCTCTTAGGGAGAAACAGCTCATCCAGCCGCAGGCCCCCCAGAGGGCTCTGCGCCGGAACGCCTCGAGCGCAGAACTTTTGGGAAAGACCCGGTCAGCTCTTGTTGTGAGAACAACCTGTCTATACGTAACGCGGCAGTTCTGCTTGAATATTTGAGAGAATCTGAGTCGTTGCCGCTTTGGGCAGGCGAAACGAAGACCGTCTTTGGGTAAGCCGTATCATGAGCTCCGAAACAAAAATGCATGGCCTTGTGCATCTGCAGGACCAACCGGATGCAGAAGAAGAGGTCGTGGTAATGGACTTTGACAATCTGTCTGTCCTGCACGCCACCGTCTCCAATGTCAGCGAATGGGGTTGCCGTCTGACTTCAGTGGACGTTTCCAGACTCTACAAGAATGTCGGCATCTGGCCCAAGGACGCAGACACGCTGGTCAAGGCCCAGGTCACCTCGGTGAAAGGCAGCGATGCGGCCCTGGTGTTTGCCAAGAGCGAAAAGTCCGTCTCCGACAAACGCCGCGAGAAGCGCAACAATGTCAGCATTCCGGTGAAAATCGCCGATCTGGAAGGCATCACGGAAATCGAAGGCCGGATCGTGGATGCAGGCAACAATGGTGTGCGCATCACCGCCAAAGGCCTGACAGCAATGCCGGAAGAAGTGCTTCTGACCATGAAGAAGTTCGACAAGCCGGTGGTTGCCGAATTTGCGTGGCGGAATGAAACCTCTGCGGGGTTGCGCCTTTTGTGGAACCGCACCCTGGAGCAGAACGAAGACGAGAACGGCGACGAGGATGCCGATGCCGGCGACGAGGAACAGCAAAGCGCCTGAGGGCGATGTGCCCTCAGGCGCGCCAGATCAGTCGTTCAGGGTCGCGGCAGCGCGGGCACGTTCTTCAATGCCGGCCCAGTCCTCGGCTGCGATGGCCTTTGCATCGGCAATCCAGGATCCCCCGACGCACAGGACGTTCGGCAGTTTGAGATAGTCCTGAGCCTTGTCCAGGGAAACGCCGCCCGTCGGGCAGAACTTGGCTGCCGCCAGCGGTGAGGACAGGGACTTCAGGTAGGGCGCGCCGCCTGCCTGCTCGGCGGGGAAGAATTTCAGTCTCTGATAGCCACGCTCAAGCAGTGCCATGACTTCCGAGGCCGTTGCCGCGCCCGGAAGAAGCGGCACACTGTGCTCATCAGCAGCGTCAAGCAGCGCGTTTGTCGCGCCGGGTGACACAATGAAGCGGGCACCAGCGGATACGGCGGCATCATACTGCTTGCCGTCGAGCACCGTTCCGGCCCCGACAATTGCGCCTTCCACGTGCTCATTGACCGCGTCAATCGCTTCAAGGGCATGCGGTGTGCGCAACGTGATCTCGATGGCAGGCAGGCCACCGCGCACCAGGGCTCTTGCCATCGGCACGGCCTTTTTCGGGTCTTCCACCACGAGCACGGGGATCACCGGCGCGGCGCACATTACTTTTTCGATTTTTTCAATGTCCTGGGCCACAGGCTTCTCCTCGAATTCGCAGGTCAGGCACCAAACACATGCGCACCGGTATCGGCCGTGCCGACATTGGCCCGGAAGGCGGCAAAGAGGTCGCGGCCGACACCGAACTGGTGCTGGCTCAGATCGGCTTCGGCCAGAGGCCGCGCGTTGAACTCGGCTTCGTCCTCCAGAACTTCCAGCTTGCCGGTGACGGCATCGATGCGGATCATGTCGCCGTCACGGATCCGGGCGATGGGGCCGCCGTCGGCAGCTTCCGGCGTGACGTGGATGGCGGCGGGGACCTTGCCAGAAGCGCCGGACATGCGTCCGTCGGTGATCAGGGCCACCTTGTGACCGCGATCCTGCAGAATGCCGAGACAGGGCGTCAGCTTGTGCAGTTCCGGCATGCCGATGGCTTTCGGTCCCTGGAAACGGACCACGGCGGCGACATCGCCCTTCAGTTCCTTGTTGTTGAAGGCGGCCAGGAAGTCGTTCTGGTCGTGGAAGACCCGGGCAGGGGCTTCGATGATGTGACGTTCCTTGGCGACGGCCGAGATCTTGATGACAGCCTTGCCGACATTGCCGGTCAGCATCTTCAGGCCACCGGTTGGCTGGAAAGCCTTGGCAACCGGCGCCAGAACGGTTTCGTCGCCGGACGTCTCGGGGACTTCCTGACGCAGGACATTGCCTTCCGCGTCCAGCTTGGCTTCCGCGGTGTAACCAGACAGATCCGTGCCGTAGACGGTCTTGACGTCCTGGTGCAGATAGCCGTCGCCGAGCAGTTCCCGGATCAGGAATTGCAGGCCACCGGCCGCCTGGAAGTGGTTCACGTCGGCCTTGCCGTTCGGATAGACGCGGGCAAGCAGCGGCACCACGTCCGAGAGGTCGGAGATATCGTCCCAGGTGAGCCTGATGCCGGCCGCGGCGGCGATCGCCACAAGGTGCATGGTGTGGTTGGTCGAGCCGCCGGTGGCGTGCAGACCGACGACACCGTTGACGATGGCTTTCTCGTCGATCACTTCGCCCGCAGGTGTGAATTCGTTGCCCAGAGCGGAAATCGCCAGAGCGCGTTTGGCAGCTTCCTTGGTGAGCGCGTCGCGCAACGGCGTGCCCGGATTGATGAACGAGGCGCCCGGCATGTGCAGACCCATGATCTCCATCAGCATCTGGTTGGAATTGGCCGTGCCGTAAAACGTGCAGGTGCCCGGAGAGTGATAGGCAGCGGACTCGCTTTCAAGCAGCGCATCGCGGCCGACCTTGCCTTCGGCATAAAGCTGGCGGACCTTGGCCTTTTCGTCATTGGAAATACCGGTGGTCATCGGGCCGGCCGGTACGAAGACGGCTGGCAGATGGCCGAAGGACAGGGCGGCAATGGCAAGACCCGGTACGATCTTGTCGCAAATGCCGAGGAAAACGGCTGCGTCGAACATCTGGTGCGACAGGCCGACGGCTGCCGCCATGGCAATGACATCGCGGGAGAACAGCGAGAGCTCCATGCCGTCCTGGCCCTGGGTGACGCCGTCGCACATGGCCGGCACGCCGCCGGCGACCTGAGCAACCGCACCGACTTCATGGGCAGCTTCGCGGATCAGGGATGGGTAGGTTTCGTAGGGTTGGTGCGCCGACAGCATGTCGTTGTAGGACGTGATGATCCCGAGGTTCGCCACGACGTCGCCGGAAAGCGCCTTCTTGTCGGAGAGGCCGCAGGCGGCAAATCCGTGGGCGAGGTTGCCACAGGAAAGGCGGGAACGCTGAGGTCCCTGCTCGGCCGCCTTGCCGATCCGTTCCAGATAGATCGAGCGGCTGTCATGGCTGCGTTTGACGATCCGTTCCGTGACGTCGCCAATGCGGTCCTGAATGGTCATGCTGTCAAATCCTTTGCTAGCCGGTTTGGGCTTGGCTGTTTTCTGGCAGATAGGGCGAAATCTCGATTTCGCACCCTGCTTTAATCGATTTAAACGACAGAAATCTCACAGGATGAGATCCTGTGAGCGTTTCCTAGATGCCGTCTTCGGCCCAGGTACGGCCGTCTCGCTCCACCAGAGCGATGGAGGCCGACGGGCCCCAGGTGCCGGCGGTGTAGCCCTTGGGCGTGTCCTTGGAGGCCGCCCAGGCAGCCTGGATCGGATCAATCCAGGCCCAGGCTGCATCAACTTCGTCACGGCGCATGAACAGGGTCTGGTTGCCGCGGATCACATCCATGATCAGGCGCTCATAGGCATCCGGGTTACGCACCTTGAAGGCTTCGGCGAAGCTCATGTCGAGCGGAACCTTGCGCAGGCGCATGCCGCCGGGACCCGGGTCCTTGATCATGATCTGCATCTGGACGCCTTCGTCCGGCTGCAGGCGGATGATCAGCCGGTTGGCAGTGATCGATCCGGCTTCCGTATCGAAGATCGAATGCGGGATCGGGCGGAACTGGACCACGATTTCCGAGACGCGCTGGGCCAGGCGTTTGCCGGTCCGCAGGTAGAAGGGCACGCCGGCCCATCGCCAGTTGGCAATCTCCGCCTTCAGAGCAACAAAGGTTTCCGTGCGGCTCTCGTCATTGCCGAGTTCTTCCAGATAGCCGGGGACAGCGCCGCCGGCAGAGGCTCCGGCACGATACTGGCCGCGCACCGTCAGCTTGTCGGCGCTTTGTTCGTTGATGGGAGCGAGGGCCTTCAGAACCTTTAGTTTTTCGTCGCGGACACTGTCCGCATTCATGGATTCCGGCGGCTCCATGGCCACGAGGCAGAGCAGCTGCAGGATGTGGTTCTGGACCATGTCGCGCAGGGCGCCGGCCGTGTCGTAGTAGCCGGCGCGGCCACCGGTGCCGAGCGATTCAGCCACCGTGATCTGGACATGGTCGATATGAGCGGCGTTCCAGAGCGGTTCGAAGAGGGCGTTTGCAAAGCGCAACGCCATCAGGTTCTGAACCGTTTCCTTGCCGAGATAGTGGTCGATACGGAAGATCTGGTGTTCGTCGAAGACGGCGCCGACCGTGTCGTTGAGGGCCTTTGCCGACGCGCCGTCCTTGCCGATCGGCTTTTCCATCACGACGCGGGCGTTTTCATTGACAACGCCGATGCGGCCGAGGTTTTCGCAGATGGTTCCGAAGAGGTCGGGACCGACGGCCAGGTAAAAGGCACGGATGACATCGCTGCGTTCGTCGAGCACCGTTTTCAGGTCTTCAAAGCCTTCCGCCGTGGCAATGTCGATCTTGACGTAGCGCAGGCGTTTCAGAAACTGCTCCAGATGCGCGTCATCCAGATCCTTGACGTGTTCCACCAGCGCCTTTTTGGCATAGTCGCGGTAATCGTCATCAGTGTAGTCGCGGCGGGCGCTGCAGATGATGCGCGCATCTTCCGGCATCTGGCCGTCAGCATCGCGATGATAGAGCGCTGGCAGAAGCTTGCGGTTTGCAAGATCTCCGGATGCGCCGAACACGACCAAGTCGAATTCATCTACTTCAATGACGCGTACCGCCATGGTTCATCCCTTCTCAGCAGCTGTCTCACAAGCGGATTACAGGTCTATCCGCTTTTTGCAATGCACCTAGAGCAGGTTTTTAAATCGATTTAATTCACTTGTCAGCTGTTATTTCAGACCAGCCCATTCTTTTTCAAGCTCGGCCTTGCGCGGCAGATCCGCACCGCGGCGCGAGCATGTGATGCCTGCTGCCGTTACAGCAAATTCCACCAGCCGGCGCAATTGCTCCTGCTGAAGATTTTCCAGTGCGGCCCGGCTTGTCGCACCGAGATGCCTCAATCCGGCAAGCAGGGCGGCCTGAAACGTGTCGCCGGCACCAACGGTGTCTTCAACCGTTACCTTGACACCTGGACAATCGATCTCGGTACCTGGAGCGAAGGCTGTCGCGCCGTCGCCGCCCCGGGTGACGATCACGAGACCTGCTCCGGCCGCGAGCCAGTTGCGCGCGATCTTGTCGACCGGTTCACCCGGCGCGATCAGTTCCAGGTCTTCATCACTGACCTTGATGAGATCCGTCAGCGGCACCAGCGCTTCTGTGTTGTCGCGCCAGAGGTCCATATCGGAGACCACGGTCGGGCGGATGTTCGGGTCGAAGGAAATCAGCGTGTGGGGTTTTTCCCGGGCGATCAGTTTCTTCAGGGCGCTGGCCACCGGTTCCACCAGCGCCGTGTATGATCCGATATGCAAAAAGGCGGGTGGGGTGTCGAATGTGGGCAGATCTGTCTCCGTCACCATCCGGTCGGCGGCATTGGCGCCATAAAACGTATAGGCCGGAGAGCCATGTGCGTCCTTTTGCACAAGGCTCAGGGTGGTCAGGTAATCTGTCCTGAGAATATAGCGCTCGGAAACGCCTTCCGTGCGGAACTTCTCGACCAGCTTTTCACCGAGCGCATCCCTGGAGATGCCGCCAAAGAAAGCGGCCTCTTCGCCAAGACGGGCCAGCCCCATGGCAACGTTGAAGGGGGACCCGCCGATGCGGGCGTCGAAAGCGACACTGTCGCCGGGCGTGTTGTCGCCGAAAAGGTCGAACAGGGCTTCGCCGCAAATCAGAAACATATTGGTTTTCTACTCTCGGATTGGGCGCAGGTCACTACGCCGGAAGACGTTGTTGCACTAAGAGATTTGCCAACCAGACAAGCTCATCCTGGGGAGCCGTGTCGCCGGTGTCTCCAAGGACCGGCCGTTTGAACACAGCTTGCCGCCGACCCTTGGAGATGGACCTGACGGTCCCCCTCAGGAGGAGGTAGCTTCCCAGGTGACAGGCCGTGTTGACGCGCATTCATGACGACCAGTCAAAATCTTGGACAAGAGTTTCAGGTCCGCCCTCACGCTGCGAGCTCCTCCGGCGGATCCATGGCACCTGTCATGATGGCGACCGCATCTGACATCGAGAAGTCTGATGGCTTGATCACGCAGGCGCGTTTGCCCAGCCGGTGAATGTGGATCCGGTCGGCGACCTCAAACACATGTGGCATGTTGTGGCTGATCAGGACAATCGGCAGGCCTCTTGCCTTGACGTCCTTGATCAGGTCGAGCACGCGCCGGCTTTCCTTGACACCAAGGGCTGCCGTCGGTTCGTCCATGATCACCACCTTGGAACCGAAAGCCGCCGCCCGGGCCACGGCCACACCCTGACGCTGTCCGCCCGACAGCGTTTCCACGGCCTGGTTGATGTTCTGGATCGTGAGCAGGCCAAGCTCGTTCAGCTTTTCGCGGGCGATTGCTTCCATCCTGCTGCGGTCGAGCTGGCGCAGGACCTTGCCGCGGAACCCGGATTTCCGAAGCTCGCGCCCCATGAACATGTTGTCCGTGATGGACAGGGCCGGTGACATGGCAAGCGTCTGGTAGACCGTCTCGATACCTGCCTCGCGGGCATCGATCGGGGAGGTGAAATGGATCGGTTTCCCGTCCAGAAGCACCTCGCCGTCATCGGGTTGAACCGCGCCGCTGAGCGCCTTGATCAGGGTGGACTTGCCGGCACCGTTGTCACCGATGACGGCCAGGATCTCGCCCGGATAAAGTTCGAAGTCGGCATGATCCATGGCAACCACGCGGCCATAGCGCTTGACCAGACTTTTGGCTTGAAGAACAGGTTCCATCAGACTGATACCTTTCTGATCCACTGGTCGATCGCGACCGCACCGATGATGAGAATGCCGATCAGCAGGTACGTCCACTGGGCATCGGCACCGAGCAGGCGCAGGCTCAGGGTGAAGACACCAACAATCAGCGCCCCGAAAAGCGTACCTAGGATCGAGCCGCGGCCGCCGAACAGCGAGATGCCGCCGATCACCACCGCGGTGATCGATTCAATGTTGGCGAGCTGGCCCGTGGTCGGTGACACGGAGCCGATGCGTCCGATCATGGCCCAGCCGGCAAAGGCGCAGATGAGGCCGGAGAGCATGTAAACGGAGATCAGCACCTTCTTGACCTGGACACCGGACAGCTGTGCGGCTTCCGGATCGTCGCCGACGGCATAGACATGCCGGCCCCAGGCGGTCTGTCGCAGCGCATAGGCCAGCACGACAATCAGGATCACCATGAAGATCACGCCATAGGTGAAGATGGCACCACCGATATTGATCTTGTTGCCGAAGAACTGCAGCAACGGGGCCTGGGCTGCGATGTCCTGAGAGCGAATGGTCTCGTTGGCGGAATAGAGAAAATTCGTCGCGAGCACGATCTGCCACATGCCGAGCGTGACGATGAAGGGCGGCAGTTTCACCACGGCCACGAGGAAGCCGTTGATGTACCCGCAGATGGTGCCGCAGATCAGGCCGCAAGCGATTGCGACTTCAACCGGCAGGCCGTAGCGAAAGGTGAACTGGCCCATGACGACGGACGAGAGCACCATGATGGCGCCAACGGAGAGATCGATGCCGGCGGTCAGGATGACGATGCTTTGCGCTGCCGCCACGATGCCGACGATCTGAACCTGCTGGAGGATCAGCGTCATGGCGAAGGGGGAAAACAGCTTTGAGCCAAGCATGATCCCGAAGACGATCAGGGACAGCAGTAGGACGATCAGCGGCACCAGGCTCGGCGTCTGATGAAGCGTGTGCTGGATCTTCTGGCCAAGGCCGCGGTGATGTTCGTCAAATGATGCAACTGCCTGCGGACCGGATGCTGCGGCGGTTTCGAAATCCGCCGGTCCATCGGCCGGTTTTGTGTCTGAGGTCATGCCCGAATTCCCTCTGTGCCTTTGAAAAAGGGGGCCAGGTCGCCCAAGCCCCCTCCGTTTTTGGTGGCGTTAGCCTTAGCCCCAGCAGAGCTCCGTACCCTTGGCGGTGTCAATGGACTCAACACCGTCAACCGGCTTGTCGGTGACCAGGGCAACGCCCGTGTCGAAGAAGTCCTTGCCCGGGGTCGGCTCGGGCTTCTCGCCGCTGTCGGCCCACTTCTTGATCGCCTCGATGCCGAGCGAGGCCATCAGCAGCGGATATTGCTGCGAGGTGGCGCCAATGACGCCGTCCTTGACGTTCTGCACGCCAGGGCAACCGCCATCCACGGAAACGATCAGCACGTCGTTCTCGCGGCCGATGGCCTTCAGAGCCTCATAGGCGCCGGCTGCCGCCGGCTCGTTGATCGTGTAGATGACGTTGATCATCGGGTCTTTGGCCAGAAGGTTTTCCATTGCCTTGCGGCCGCCTTCCTCGTTACCGGCAGTGACATCGTTGCCGACGATGCGCGGGTCGGTTTCATCGCCCCACTTGTTCGGGTCGCCGAGATCGATGCCGAAGCCCTGCAGGAAGCCCTGGTCGCGCAGAACGCCGACGGTCGGCTGGCTGATGGCAAGATCGAGCATGCCGATCTTGGCATTGGCCGCGTCGTCGCCAAGTGAAGCGGCAGCCCATTTGCCGATCAGTTCACCGGCCAGGAAGTTGTCCGTCGCAAAGGTCGCGTCGGCCGCATCGATCGGGCTCAGCGGGGTGTCGAGCGCGATCACCAGGAGGCCATTGTCGCGGGCCTGTTTGACGGCCGGAACGATGGATGACGTGTCGGATGCGGTCAGAAGAATGCCCTTGGCGCCATCGGCGATGCAGGTTTCGATGGCGGCAACCTGGGTTTCATGGTCGCCGTCGATCTTGCCGGCAAAGGACTTCAGCTCGATGCCGAGCTCTTCGGCCTTGGCAGTGGCGCCTTCCTTCATCTTCACGAAGAACGGGTTGGTATCGGTTTTGGTAATCAGGCACGCAGAAATGTCTGCTGCGGCTGCTGGAGTTGCTGCCATGGCGGCAAGCACGGATGCTGTCGCAAGGAATTTACGGATCATGTGCGGTTTCCTCCCTGGCCTTGATTAAGTTGGACGGTTGGGTGCGGCCAGATGTGACCCCAACCGTGCTGCCCTTGCAGGAAAACTGGCTTTGTCCTCCGCGCCGCCAGCGCCTGCGGGTCCGGTGTCCTTCCCGCCTGTCAGGATCGCTGCCCTGGGCGAGAAGTTGAAGAATTGCGGCAGGCTGGCTGCGCCGATCGCACCGGCGTCGTGGCCAAAACTGCCGACCTGGATGTCGGGAGACTGCCGCTTTTCAGGTGCGGCACGCTTCACTGCCTCGGTGAGAGCAGTTCGGAATGCTTCCGGGAAGGGGCCGCCCAGGTCGCCGTCGATGACAACTAGCGGCACGTCCAGAAGCGCATAGGCGGATCTGAGCGCAAGCCCCAGGGCGTCCGCGCAGTCCTGCAGCCATTCGCGGTATCTGATGTCGCCCGTCTCGACTGCGTCTTGCAGATCGGCCCTGTTCAGCCGGGAAAAATCGTCCGGCGCCATATGCCGGGCGAGGGCGACCAGAGAGGCGCGCGTGAGCAGCAGGTCCCACTGGTTTCGCGGTTTCGGCGCCGTCGTCAGGTTGCTCGGGGGGACCGGCATCATGGCCACGTCGCCGGCATTACCTGTCTCGCCCCGAATGACATCGCCCTTCAGGATCAGGCCGCCGCCGATGGCCGGACCGAGGAAAAGATAGAGAAAATGGTCGTTCTGGCGACCAAGGCCGTAAAACAGTTCGGCAACTGCTGCGGCCGTGCCGTCGTTTTCGCTGAAAACGGGTAGTTCCGTGGCGGTTTCCAGCGCCTGGGCAAGATCATAGTCTTCCCATTTCTTGAAGTCTGCCTCCGGAAGCCCCAGTTCGTGCAGCCAGGCGCCGAGGTTGAAGGGCTGCGCGAGACCGATCCCGGTGATGCGGGACTGCTCGTCGGCGGCAAGTTCATCGCGCAGGATCCGGATGTCTTCGGTCAGGATTTCCAGGGCCCGCTCCGGCGCGGGCAGGATCAGGTCATGCAGGCGGCGGCTGACAAGTCGGCCGGAAAAGTCCATCAGCACCGTTTCCATGTTGGTGCGGTCGAGACGCACACCGAAGGAATAGGCGCCTCCCGGTTCCAGACGCAGGATCGTCGCCGGCTGTCCCCGGCTGCCGTCATGGCGTTTGCCGGCCTCAACGATCAAACCTTCTTCGATCAGGTCCTGGATGATCGCGCCAATGGCCGCGTTGGTCAGCTGAACGGCCCGGGCGAGTTCCGCCTTGGAGGCTTCGCCGGCGCGCCGCAGGATCTGCAGAACGATGCGCTCGTTATAACGGCGCAACTGCGCGGAATTCGAGCCGCGCCCGCTTTTGCGAGGTTCCTCCACCCTTGTCGCTCCTCCGGATCCCTTCACTCTCTTTTGGAGTGGTTCAGAATAATTTATCTTGATGAAATTATTCGTTCGAAACGGAAGCCTGTCAATTCGATTCCGCCCTTGCGGTGCGCATTTTCGATGCTGCGATGCGGTAAGGATTTGAAATAAGTGTATAAGTTTTCGGCTGAATTTATTCTATTATTTCCCTTGCGGAAGGTAAATGGTGCCGTCCGAGGGAATTGCAAGACGTGGAATTGAGGTGATACCCGTCGAGTTCTGCGTGGCCACGAAAATTCACGTCAGGCGGGAAAGCGTTGCCGAGGCGCCGTAGTTTCGTATTGTCGGAGGCAGAAAAAGAATCGGAGAACAAACATGCCGGTCCACCACGATGAAGCTTTTCTGGCACAGGCAATTGCCGCCGGTGCAGGGGAACAGCCCGCCGACCTGGTAATCAAGGATGTTGCAATGTTCAGCGTTGTCGATGGCACGACAACCCGGACAGATATTGCTGTGGTCGGCGACCGGATCGTTGGCACACATGGCGAGTATGACGGCAAGGAGCAGATTGACGGCTCTGGTCTGACGGCCGTGCCGGGCTTCATCGACACGCATCTGCATGTGGAATCCTCGCTGGTCACCCCGTTTGAATTTGACCGTTGCGTGCTGCCGCACGGCGTGACAACCGCGATCTGTGACCCACACGAGATTGCCAATGTGCTGGGTGCGGAGGGAATTCGGTATTTTCTCGACAGTTCGCTCGAAACCGTCATGGACCTTCGGGTCAATCTGTCGTCTTGCGTGCCCGCAACCGCTTTCGAGACTGCCGGCGCCTGTCTGGAGATTAAGGACCTGCTGCCGTTCCGCGGTCATGCCAAGGTGATCGGCCTAGCGGAATTCATGAATTTTCCGGGGGTTCTGGCACGCGATCCAAAGGTGCTTGCAAAGCTCGCAGCCTTCCAGGACGGGCATATCGACGGCCATGCGCCCCTTCTTGTCGGCATGGGGCTCAATGGCTATCTCGCGGCCGGTATCCGCACCGATCACGAGGCAACGAACGCCGAGGAAGCGCTTGAAAAACTTGCCAAGGGCATGACTATCCTGATGCGCGAAGGCTCCGTTTCCAAGGATCTGGAGGCGCTTGCCCCGATCCTGACCCCGGATGTGTCGGCCTTTGTTGCGCTGTGCACGGATGATCGCAATCCGCTCGACATTGCCGAGGAAGGCCATCTCGACAGCATGATCCGGCGGCTGATCGCCAAGGGGATCCGGCCGCTCGATGCCTATCGGGCAGCCAGCTGGTCCGCTGCCAATGCCTTCGGCTTGAAGGACAAGGGCGTGATTGCCCCGGGCAAACGGGCGGATATTGCGCTTCTGAGCGACTTTGAAGATTGCCGGGTGGCCAAGGTCATTTGTGGCGGCGTGATCGCCGGTGACGAGGCCTTTTCTTGTCGGACCGTGGTTTCTCCTGTCGGGCTCGACAGCGTCAAGGTGGCCGCGGTCTCCGCGGAGAAATTCGATATTCCGGCCCGCAACAGCGAAGCAGATGTGATCGGCGTGGTGCCGGGCAAGATCATCACCGAGCATCTGAAACGCACCTTGCCGGTCACCGGTGGCAAGACCCTGGCAGACCTTGACCAGGATGTCCTGAAGGTGGCGGTGGTCGAACGTCACAAGGGCACCGGCAATATCGGTCTTGGCTTCGTCAACGGATTCGGCATGAAGCGCGGCGCGATTGCGTCCTCCGTCGGTCATGACAGCCACAATATCTGTGTTGTCGGCGCCAACGAGGCGGCCATGGCTCATGCCGTCAACCGGGTGATCGGGATGAAGGGCGGCTTTGCCGTGGCCGACGAGACAGGCGTCATGGCAGATCTCGCACTGCCGCTGGCCGGACTGATGAGCCTGGAACCGTTCGAAACAGTCAAGGAGCATCTGGAAGAGCTTCGGGCCGCCGCCAAGTCACTCGGCTGCACACTGGCCGAGCCCTTCCTGCAGGTGGCCTTCCTGCCGCTGCCGGTAATCCCGCACCTGAAGATCACGGATTTCGGCGTGTTCGATGTCAACAAGTTCGAGCTGATCGATCAGGGATCCTGAAGAGGGTCAGTAACGGCGCATGCGCCGCCTGAAACGGGCCCAGGCCCAGCCCTCTTCCAGGCCGAGCCAGAAAAGCACGAGGCCGATGATCAGGGAGATCTTGAACACCTTGTTGTCAAAGGCAAAACCGGCAAGGAACTCGGCGGGATAGGCGATCTTCGGATTGATCGGCAGATAGACAACATCGATCGCTTCGCGGGTCTTCTTGTCGACAAGATTGGCGGGCAGCGTCACCACCAGGGTCCGCAGGGGCTCGTTTTTCGGCCGATAGTCGATCACCAGCGTGTCGCCCCGGGTCCAGGTGCTCGGGTTTTTCAGGAAGTTCCGAGGGTTTTCGCGCTTTCGTTTCTCGATGACGGCCGGATCCTGAGGGGCGTTCTGAAGGGCGACAATGCGTCCTTCGACCGTGTCGCCGAAGCTGGTCAGGAGGGAATATTTCAGGGCACTGTCAAAGTGCAGGAACAGGGAAATCAGCACCAGCACGGAGGCGAAGAAGAGCATGGCCAGCTTGTGGGCAAAACTATCTTCCTGCGTTTCATGCGGATTAAACATCGGCCCCGGCACCTGTTGCCGGACCAGCACGAAAACGCCGCAAGGTCCGGCTATTTCCCCATTTCCCGCATGATGGCACATTTTCAGGTTTAAGGCAGTTCTTTCATGATTCTCACTCTTGCGGTCTCCGGTTACCGTTCCCTGCGCGACCTGGTTTTGCCGTTGGACCGGATCACGCTTGTGACCGGGGCGAATGGCAGCGGCAAATCGAGTCTCTACCGGTCAATCCGGTTGCTGGCCGAGGTGGCCCAGGGCCAGGCAATCGCCTCGCTGGCTGCAGAAGGCGGCTTGAACTCAACACTCTGGGCGGGACCGGAAGCCTTTTCACGGGCGATGAAGCGCGGTGAGATGCCGGTGCAGGGCACCGTGCGCAAGAATGTCGTCAGCCTGAAACTCGGCTTTGCCGACGAGGATTACGGCTATGCCATCGATCTCGGATTGCCGGCGGATGCCGGCGGTTCGCTGTTTTCGATGGATCCGGAAATCAAGGCGGAAGCGCTGTGGGCAGGTGAGGCCCTGTCCCGGTCCAACGAGATCGCCGGGCGCAACGGTCCGACCGTCAGGGTCTTGAACGAGCGGGGACAGAGGATCCCCGTTCTGCAGACCCTGGCGCGGTTCGACAGCATGATGACCCATGCGGCAGACCCGAAGGACGGGCTGGAACTGCTGGTGATGCGTGAACGCATGCGAGCCTGGCGTTTCTACGATCATCTGCGCACCGATCGCGAGGCACCGGCAAGGTTCCCAAAAATTGGCACGCGCACGCCCGTCTTGAGCGGCGATGGCGGCGACCTGGCCGCCGCGCTCCAGACCATCCAGGAGATCGGCGATGAACAGGAGCTGGCCGAGGCCATCGACGATGCCTTTCCGGGCGCTGCCATCGAGATCTCGGTGAATGACGGTTATTTTGAGTTGCTGATGCGGCAGAAGGGGCTGTTAAGATCGCTTCGGGCGAGTGAACTCTCCGATGGTACGCTGCGCTATCTGCTTCTGACCGCAGCCCTTCTGTCGCCGAGACCCGCTCCACTGATCGTACTGAACGAGCCGGAAACCAGTCTGCATCCGGCGCTGCTGGAACCGCTCGCCCGGCTGATCGCAAAGGCGGCTCAAAAGACGCAGGTGATCGTCGTGTCGCATGCCGGTGTCCTGGTCGACGAACTGGCCTGTGAACCCGGCTGTCTGCGCTATGATTTGCGAAAAGAGCTGGGTGAGACGGTTGTGGATGGCGCGGATACACCTAAATGGGTCTGGCCGAAGCGATAATTTTCCGGCAAGCTTTCCAACGGGATAAGCTTTTGATTTGGCGACGCTATTGCCATTTCCTGCCGCCGTCTTATCTAACAGATCAGACTGTGCAGGTGCAAAAAAGTGCCGAGGTGTCGTTACGTCGCGAGTTGACGTTTGCGGAAGGTTGCGTCATGTCAGGAGGCACCCAAAGAGGCAATGCCACATTGGCGGACGGGATCCGGAGGGGGGAATGTCCGGTTGGCGCGTGGAGGCGCAGAACCGGATTTCAGGTCGAAGACCCGCCCGCACGAGTGGCATAAAAACGCGTTGGAGAACTTTATGACGACTGCGGAGGAGTGGAACGCGGCGTTTGTGCCCCGTCCAGTACACGAGTATCTCGAAACGACCGTTTCCGAGTTCGGTGCGCGCCCGGCCGCCGATTTCATGGGCAAGGTCTGGACCTATGCGGAGATCGGCGAACTGGTCGATCGCACCGCGGCTGGCCTTCAGGCGATGGGCGTCGGGCCCGGTGTCAATGTCGGGCTGTGCCTGCCCAACACGCCCTATTACACGATCTTCTACTTCGCGATCCTGAAGATCGGTGCCACGGTTGCCAACTTCAATCCGCTTTATGTGGAGCGGGAAATCTCCTTCCAGGCACGTGACGCCGACGTGCGGATCATGGTGACCATGGATCTGAAGGTCATCTACGACAAGGTCGAAGAGGTCCGGAAGGAAAAGATCCTCGACAAGATCATCGTCTGTCCGATGAGTTTCTGCCTGCCGAGCGTCAAGAAGGTGTTGTTCAGCCTGTTCAAGCGCAAGGAGCTGGCCGACATCCCGAAGGATGACGCCCATATCTGGTTCGACGACCTGCAGACCAGCGGCAACACGCCGAAGCCGGTCGATATTGATGTGAACGAGTCCATCGCCGTTCTGCAATATACCGGCGGCACCACCGGTGTGCCGAAGGGCGCCATGCTGACGCACAAGAACCTGGCGGCCAATATCGAGCAGATGCGCTGCATCTTCGAAAAGGCCAAACCGGGCGAAGAGAGGATGCTCTGCGTTCTGCCGTTCTTCCATGTCTTTGCCATGACGGTGGCCCAGAACCTCTCCATTATCCTGGGCGCTGAAATGGTGCTGCAGCCGCGCTTCGAGCTGAAAGCCCTGCTGGATGCGATCGTCCGCAAGAAAGTGACCCTGTTTCCGGGCGTGCCGACCATCTATACGGCGATCAACAATTCGCCCATGACCGAGAAATACGACCTCACCAGCATCCGGCTGTGTCTGTCCGGTGGTGCACCGCTTCCGGTCGAGGTGAAGGAGAGTTTCGAAAAGATCACCGGCTGCGTCCTGGTAGAGGGCTATGGTTTGACGGAATCCTCACCTGTTGCTGCCGTCAATCCGCTCGATGAAAATCGCCGCGCCGGTTCCATCGGGCGTCTTGCCCCAGGCACCAAGGCACGCTTCGTCAGCATCGAGGACCGGGTTACCGAGGTGGCGCAGGGCGAAAAGGGCGAATTGATGCTGCACGGCCCGCAGATCATGAAGGGCTACTGGAAGCGCGATGACGCCACGGCCGACACGATCACCGAGGACGGTTATCTCCATACCGGCGATGTCGGCTATATCGACGAGGACGGTTTCATCTATCTCGTCGACCGCATCAAGGACCTGATCCTGTGCTCCGGCTACAATGTTTATCCGCGTGTCATCGAGGAAGCGATCTATCAGAACGAGGCCGTTGACGAGACCATCGTCATTGCCGTCCCGGACGAATATCGCGGCCAGACACCAAAGGCCTTCATCAAGCTGAAGGACGGCTATTCAATGACTGCCGAGGAGATGAAGACCTTTCTGAAGGATCATCTGTCGACCATTGAGCTGCCAAGGGAATTCGAGTTCCGCGACGAGCTGCCCAAGACCATGGTCGGCAAGCTCTCCAAGAAGGAACTTGTCGAAGAAGAAGCCCAGAAACGGGCGATGGCCGAAGCCAAGAGTGCTTGAGGTAGGCTAAAATCTGTCCGTCTTGAAACGCGCGTCCCCGACGCGCGTTTCGTGGTTCTGGACCAACGCATGCCCTGGCTGTCATTCCGGGCGAAGCGAAGCGGAGACCCGGGACCCGGGACAACTGGGAGGTAACAGTCGGGTACGAACAGAGACGTGAGGTTTCCCGGGTTCCCGCCTGCGCGGGGATGACATTGCAAGACTGCCGCACGGTTTATCCATTTTCGTCATTGCAGTGCTCGACCCTGCAATCCATGCCGTTTCGTCGCCTTGAGCGCAGCCCTGTCTGCGGAGAGCTCATGGCATGGATCCCATGGTCAAGCCATGGGACGACGAAGGCAGTGCGAGCGAGCGGTGTTCGTGCGCCCTGACGTTCGGCGCCAGCTGTTTGTCACCCCGGATGCAGCGCAGATGAGACCCGGGACACTTGAGAGGTAACAGTCGGGTACGAAAAGAGACCATGAGGCTTCCCGGGTTCCCGCCTGCGCGGGGATGACATTGCAAGACTGCCGCACGGTTTATCCATTTTTGTCATTGCAGGGCTCGACCCTGCAATCCATGCCGTTTCGTCGCCTCGAGCGCCGCCCTGTCCGCGGAGAGCCCATGGCATGGATCCCATGGTCAAGCCATGGGATGACGAAGGCAATGCGAGCGAGCGTTGATCGTGCGCCCTGACGTTCGGCGCCTGCTGATTTGTCATCCCGGTTGGCGTACGCCAAGACCGGGATCCAGTAGACACCGGTCGACGTTTTTTCACCGAGATGCCTGCGTTTACTGGGTCCCCGCCTGCGTTTACTGGGTCCCCGCCTGCGTTTACTGGGTCCCCGCCTGCGCGGCGATGACAATCGAGAGCTTGGTGGCTGCCGCCCAAACTTCAGGAACGTGGGCAGATTTCCTAGCTGTTATACCCGCGGCCGTCAGACGCCCGGGCCAGTTCCCGGCCGCGCTTGGCTTCGCGGCGGACCGTGTAGATCGAGGCGGCGATGATGATGGCGGCGCCGATCAGCGTTTCCACCCTTGGCCACTGGCTGAAGACCAGCGCGCCGAAGATCGTGGCGTAGAGCAGCCGTGTGTAGTCGAGCGAGGCGATCGCCGTGGCTTCTCCGGCCTTGAAGGCGCGAATATTGGCCATTTGCGCGGCCCAGGATATGGCGCCGATCACCAGGAGCAGGCCCCACTGGCCAAGGGTCGGTGCCTGCCAGGTGTAGACCGCAGGTGCCGCCATGATCAGGCCGACGCCAAATGCCTGGTAGGTCAGGATGGTCACCGGCGGATCTGTGCGGGTCAGGAGGCGCACGACGATCATCACCATGCCGGCACAGGCGGCCCCGGCAATTGCCAGCAGGGCGTAAGGATCGATCAGGCCTTCACCGTCCGGGCGCAGCATCAGCACAACGCCGAGAAAGCCGATGATGGTTGCGCCCCAGCGATGCACCCCGACGGTTTCACCCAGGAGCCAGATGGCGAAAATGGTGATGAAGAACGTCTTGGAAAAGCTGATTGCCGTCGCGTCGGCCAGCGGCATTTCGATGACGGCGGTGAAGCCGCACAGCATGGCGGTGGAGGCGAACAGAATGCGGGTCAGCTGCAGGCCCGGCCGTTTGGTGGCCAGCGACCCGGGCAGACCGCGCAGGATCGTGGGGGCAACAATGGCCAGCATGATGGCCTGGCGAACCACCAGGATCTGAAAAACAGACAGATCCTGACCGAGAAACTTGATCATGGTCACCATGATCGAGAACAGGAAGGCAGCCAAAAGGATCCAGAGCGCACCGATGGTATTGGAAGGCAAATTGGCCGTCATGCGGGTGAAGTGTCGCTGGATCGGGTTGCCACGCGCCTTGTCGGGGGCGGGGTCCTTGGCTGGCATGTCCATTTATGTTCCTTGCCGGACGGCATGCGCATGCGGCGGTCCCGACAGGGCCGGAGCAGGGGCGTGGCTCAAGAAGAGCGGATTGTTGCGCTTGCAACAAGTCTAGCGGTTTTGAGGGCGAAAGGAAGAGGCCCGGTTTGTCTTCTGCGCCTTGTGGCCCATACTTTTCTGGAAAACCGAGGGAGGAAGGCCATGCAGAAAATCCAGACACAGGGCATTCACCACATCACGCTGACCGGGGCGGACCGGCAGACATCCATCGATTTCTGGGAAGGCGTGCTTGGCATGCCCTTTGTTTTCGAACAGCCCAATCTGGATGATCCCAACCAGAGCCATCTCTATTTTGACCCCGGCGATGGTCGGCTGATCACGATCTTCACCAACGAGGAGCGCAAGCCGGATCCGGAGCCGGCGCCGCAGACCATCGGCTGCGTCCACCATCTGGCACTTGATGTTTCGCAGGCGACATTCCGCCAGATCGCCGAGCGGCTGGAGGCACGCGGCATCGAGCACAGCGGGCCGAAGGATCGCGGTTTCATGGATTCCATCTATTTCCGCGATCCGCTGGGTCTTCTGATCGAACTGGCAAGTTACCGGTTCAAACCACCTGAAGGTGTCCAGATGGGCGAAGTCATGCTGGAGGCGCACCGGATCCGGGTGGCGCGCGGCGACTACAATATCCAGGAAGTTCATCTGGCCGATGCGATCGAACTTCTGACGCGGGAGACACGGCGCAGCCTGTCGGACGACCGAAGCCCGAAAAACCCTTATTCCTGATCCCGAGACGGGGCCGGTTGCTGATTGCGGTCGGGCCTCGTGGCGCCCCCGTATTGCGCCGATCCCGATGCCGTGCCATGCTCGAAACCGAGGGTGGTCGCGACATGCCTTCCGTAGAAGAAGGTGCTGGGAACTTATTGAATGACAAGGACAAAATCAGTCCGCCCGGCCGTTTCGGCCGACATTATCGGCTGGCGCGAAATTGTCAGCCTGCCGGAACTTGGCGTCTTTGACATGCGTGCCAAGATCGACACCGGCGCCCGCACATCGGCACTTCACGCCGAGGAGCAGGAACTGTTCAACCGGGATGGCGCGCGTTGGGTGCGTTTCCGGGTTCCTGCCTCCAGGCATCACAGTGACTTTCGGGTCGAAGTGCCCGTTCTGGATGAGCGGAACATCAAGAACACAGGCGGCGTGCCGGAAAGCCGGGTGGTGATCAGAACCCTGCTTCATCTTGGCACCCATCACTGGCACGTGGATGTGTCGCTCGCGGACCGGAGCAATATGGGCTTCGACATGATCCTCGGGCGAACGGCAATTCGTCGGCGCAATGTCCTGGTGAATGCCGGCCGGTCCTTTCTGGCCGGCAAGCCCGCACCGGTTACCCAACACTGAAGTCGATGTCAGGCAGCGGCCTGTTTGAAGGCCGAGAGCAGGGGATGAGATTCATGAAGATTGCAATGATGGCCCGGAACCCGGAGCTCTATTCGCACCGGCGCCTGAAGGAAGCCGCGGAGGAACGCGGCTACCAGCTGGACATCATCAACACGCTGCGCTGCTACATGAACATCGCCTCCAGGCGACCCGAAATCTACTACAACGGTGACAAGCTGACCGGCTATGACGCGGTGATCCCGCGGATCGGTGCGTCGGTGACCTTCTACGGCCTGGCGGTGCTGCGCCAGTTCGAGATGATGGGCGTCTATCCGCTGAATGAATCGGTTGCCATCGGTCGCTCGCGCGACAAGCTGCGGTCCATGCAGCTGCTCGCGCGGGACGGCATTGGCCTGCCGGTGACAACCTTTGCCCATGATCCGAAGATGACGGAGGAAGTGCTGCAGACGGCCGGCGGGGCACCCGTCGTGATCAAGCTTCTGGAAGGCACGCAGGGCATCGGCGTGGTCCTCGCCGATACGGAACGCTCGGCAAAGTCGGTCATCGAGGCCTTTCGCGGTGCCAATGTGAATATTCTGGTGCAGGAATTCATCAAGGAAGCAGGGGGCTCGGATATTCGGGCAATCGTTGTCGGCGGCAAGGTGATTGCTGCCATGCAGCGGACAGGGGCCGAAGGTGAGTTTCGCTCCAATCTTCACCGCGGCGGCAGCGCCAAGCCGATCAAGATCTCCCCGGAGGAACGCTCCACCGCCGTTCGGGCTGCCAAAACGATGGGGCTCAATGTCTGCGGTGTCGATATGCTCCGGTCCAATCACGGGGCTGTCGTGATGGAAGTGAACTCCTCGCCCGGCCTGGAGGGCGTTGAAAAAGCGACCGGGATCGATGCGGCCGGGAAGATCATCGATTTTCTCGCCAAACATGCGGTGGCCGGAAAGACCAAGACGAAGGGCAAGGGGTGAAAAAGACAGTCGACCCCTTCCTGATCGGTGAGCATTCGATTGCACCCGGGACACGGCGCACGGTGGACCTGCCGGTCAGCGTGCTGTCGGATCATACGCCCGTCACCATGTCGGTGCATGTGCTGCACGGGCGGCGGCCCGGCCCTGTCCTTTTTGTCAGCGCGGCGGTTCACGGAGATGAGGTGATCGGGGTGGAGATCGCGCGCCGGATTCTGAAGGCGCCGCAGCTCGAGGCCCCGGAGCTGGAGAAACTGAAGGGCACACTGCTGGTCGTGCCGATCGTCAATGCGTTCGGTTTCCTGAACCATTCCCGCTACCTGCCGGACCGGCGCGATCTCAACCGGTCCTTCCCCGGCAGTCAGCGCGGTTCGCTGGCCGGGCGGCTGGCGAACCTGTTCATGACGGAGATCGTCAATCGCTCGGATTTCGGCATTGATCTGCATTCGGCGGCGATCCACCGGATCAACCTGCCGCAGATCCGCGTGTCGCCGTCGCGGCCGGAAACGCTGACGCTGGCAAAGGCTTTTGGCGCGCCGGTTGTTCTGACCTCCAAGCTGCGCGAAGGTTCCATGCGGGAAGCAGCCCAGTCCAAGGGCACGGACGTTCTGGTGTTCGAGGCAGGCGAGGGGCTTCGGTTTGACGAGATGGCGATCCGCGCGGGCGTTTCCGGCATCCTGCGGGTGATGCGGTCCCTCAAGATGCTTGGCGCGAAGGGCATTACCCGGCCGAAAGCGCCGTCGATCCTGACCAAGTCAAGCTATTGGGTGCGGTCACCGGCAGGCGGGCTGCTGCGGCCGTTCAAATATATCGGCGATGTGGTCGAACCGCAGATGCTGCTCGGCATCGTCTCGGATCCCTTCGGCGAGAATGAGCGCGAGGTGATTGCAGAGTACGGCGGTCTTGTCATCGGGCGCACCAATCTGCCTGTCGTCAATGAAGGCGATGGCCTGTTTCACATTGCCGATGTCAGCGAGAAATACGATGCGGAACTGACGCTCGACAGCCTTGTCTCACAACTTGAGGCCGATCCCTTGTTTGATGAGGACGAGATCATTTAAGATAGTCGGGAAGATTTTTCCAACGAGGGAGGCGATGGCCGCCCTCTGGCCTCACAAGCTTCAGAACACTATGTACGATATAGACACCGTGCATGGTGCTTGAAATTCGTCTCGGGATTGCCTTCCCAAACAAGCAGGTCCAATTCGATGAACCAGATGGTCACTCCGAAATTCGGTGTCGGCGCGCCTTTGCGTCGCAAGGAAGATGCTCCGCTTCTCACGGGCAAGGGCATCTATACAGCAGACTACATGCCGGATGGCTGCCTCCATTCCGTCGTGGTGCGCTCTGCCATGGCGCATGCAAGGATCAGCCTGGAAAATGTCGATGACATCCGCGCCATGGAAGGCGTTCATCTGGTGCTGACCGGCGCTGAACTCGCCGGCAAGACCATGCCCTGCCAGGTCGGCCTGAAGCAGATCGATGGCAGCAACTACCCTGTTCCCGACCAGCCGGTGCTGTGTTCGGACGAAGTGCGTTATGTTGGCGATGCGATCGCCTTTATCGTCGCCGACAGCGTCAGCGCGGCGCGCGATGCGGCTGACATGCTGGAAGTGGATTACGATCCGCTCGACGTCGTGGTGGGGATCGAGGACGCCCTGGCACCTGATGCGGTCAAGGTCTGGCCCGAGTTTGACAGCAATGTCGCCTTCACCTTCGGGCAGGGCGATGCCGCCAAGACCGACGAGGCCTTTGCCAAGGCCGCGAAGACCGTTTCCATCGACGTGGTCAACAACCGGATCGTTGCCAATTACATGGAGCTGCGCGGCTGTGTCGCCGAGTTTTCATCCGAGACCGATCGTTTCAAGCTGACGCTGGGCACCCAGGGCGGACATGGTCTGCGCGGTGTCATCTGCGGCATTCTGGGGCTTGAACAGGACAAGCTGCAGGTGATCACGCCGGAAGTCGGCGGCGGTTTCGGCACCAAGATGTTCTGTTACCGGGAATATCCGCTGGCGATGATCGCGGCCCAGGAACTTGGCCGCCCTGTGCGCTGGAACGGGGAGCGCATGGATCACTTCGTCACCGATGCCCATGGCCGGGACAATCTCACCCATGCAGAACTCGCTCTGGATGCGGACAACCGCATTCTCGGACTGAAGGTGCATGTGAAGGCGGCCATGGGTGCCTATCTGCACCAGTTCGCGCCGTTCATCCCCTTCGTCGGCACCTCCATGTCGTCCGGGCTTTACGACATTCCGGCGGTCTTTGCGAAGGTCGAGGGTGTCTACATGCACACCGTGCCGACCGATGCCTTCCGCGGCGCTGGGCGGCCTGAAGCGGCCTATCTGATCGAGCGGCTGATCGACAAGGCGGGGGAGGAAACCGGCCTCGGCCCGGTAGAGATCCGCAAGCGCAATTTCATCAGGCAGGACCAGCTGCCCTATACGACCCAGACCGGACGCATGTATGACACCGGCGATTTCGCCGGACATCTCGACAAGGCGCTGGACGTCGCCGACTGGGCGGGCTTCAAGGCCCGCCAGGAGGCAAGCGCCGCGGCCGGCAAGTATCGCGGCATCGGCCTTTGCTCCTATATCGAGGCCTGCGCCTTTGCCGGCGGCGAGGAAGCAACGCTTGAACTCGACGAAAAGGGCAGCCTGACGCTTTTGATCGGCACCCAGACCAACGGACAGGGCCATGCAACCGCCTACAGCCAGGTGGTCGCCGAGGAATTCGGTGTCGCCATTGAGGATGTGGACGTGATCCAGGGTGACACAGACCGGGTGCGGAAAGGCGGCGGCACCGGCGGGTCCCGCTCGATCCCGATCGGTCTGCCGTCCGTGCGCGAAGCCGGCCGGACGCTGGTGAAGAAGGTCAAGGAACTGGCGGCCGACCGGCTGGAAGCCGGGATCGAGGATCTGGAGCTCGACAGCGGCCTGGTGCGTGTTGTCGGAACCGACCAGCAGGTGACACTGGCGGAGATCGTCGCCGAAGCCGGCGAGACCCTGTCGGCGCGCGAAGAGGTCAAGCAGTCGGAAAACACCTATCCCAACGGCACCCATGTCTGTGAGGTGGAAGTGGATCCGGACACCGGCGACGTCGATCTCACCAATTACGTGATCATCGACGACTTCGGCGTCACGGTGAACCCGCTGCTGCTCGCCGGTCAGGTCCATGGCGGGGCGGCGTCAGCCGTCAGTCAGGCGCTGTGCGAACAGACGGTCTATGACGAGGATGGCCAGCTTCTGACCGCCTCTCTGCTCGACTATCGCATGCTGAGGGCCGCCGACCTGCCGGACATCCATTTCGAAACCCGGAACATTCCGTCGACCACCAATGCCATGGGCATCAAGGGCGCCGGCGAGGCCGGCACGATTGGCGGCTGTGCGGCGGTGATGAATGCGGTTCAGATGGCCCTGAAGGACGGCGCCGGCGTCAGCAACCTGGTCGACATGCCGGCGACACCGATCCGGGTCTGGGAGGCGATCCAGTCGGCGGGGTAGGTCAATCATCGTATCTGTAGAGTTAAAGGCGTCCAACCGGACGCCTTTTGTCTTTTGGCTGAACGCTCAACCCGCTGTTCATTCGGCAGGTAGCGGGTAGGGCTCTCCACCTGCGCGTTCGTACTCCCAGATGTTCTTTTCGAACGCTCTTAGGCGCTTGTGGATCGAGATCAGTTCGATGATGACGCCCCACGAGTTGGCCAGGAATTGAAAGGAGTTTTCAACTTGGCTGAAGGCGGAGCTAATACGCTGTAGCAATCCATAAGTAATTGCACCTGCTAGAATGGTTGGAGCGAGAACTACAAAAGGTATCAGAACTGCACCTTGCAAATAAACCCACTTTGCGACGTCGAAATACAGGTAATGGAAGTACAGCTTGAAATAGTTTTTTCGGACGTCTTTATAAAGATCTACGATCGTTTGAGGCTCCGCTCTGTCTTCGTGGTCCTCGCCGTAAACAAGTTCTTTTCTATAGGCCGCCTCGACTTTCTGGTTGTTGAATTCCAGTCCAGGGAGCTTGATTCCAACCAAGGCAAGCAGAACTGTGCCGAATGCCGCTGACAGGAGCGCTGCAAAGACTAGGGAGCCTTCGACCTGACCGATTAGCGGAAGTTCCGTTACATGTTGGGAAAGCTGCCAAAGGATGGGAAGAAATGCCACAAGGGTCATTACCGACCGCATGAACGATACGCCCAGACTTTCCATTATCCGGGCGAACCTCATTGTATCTTCCTGCACCCGCTGCGCCGCGCCTTCGATATTGCGCACGACGTGCCAGTGAGACATGTAATAGTCGTTCATTGCTGTCCGCCATCTGAATACAAAATGCCGAACAAAAAACTCTAGAATGACCGCGACGGTTATGAGCGGAATGGCAACGTATAGAAAATCCATAATGCCAGACCAGTATTCCGCCGCGCTGACGCTGCCAGGACTTTGCAACGCCTTCTGGATCATGTCGAAAAATGTGCCGTACCATTCGTTGATCTTCACAGACTGCTGGACCTTGTACCAAGTCACATAAAGAATGAGTACGGATCCAACCCAAGCCCAGAGAAACCACTTTTTGCTGAGAAAAAACGAACGGAACATTGAGCACAGCCTCTCGATTCGGAGATATTTCGAGAATTATAGGTGGACGTGGCGACAAGTGGAGAGCGTCGCAAAATATTGATGTCCAATTGTGGAGTTATTGACTGAATTTGACTGTGGTGTGGCGCTCAAACTTTAGAAGAAGGTCCAATCGGTCAAATTCCCAATCTCCAGGATTGCAACATCACAGAAATGTCAGGATACTGGGCGTCCTATCCGCAGCCAATCTTCCCTGACTTCCCACCATCCCTACTCCGTTTGGGTTTTGTGAGTGTTGTTTTGTGGAGGCTGTCACTTTCCATCTTCTTCTTTGTCACCGGCTAGGCACAGAAGGTGAAATCACCGTGCCGGCCAAAGATTGCTTTCCATGCCCCTTGCTTCCATGAAATCCCGCCTGTCCGGTCCGCCGGCCCCCACCGGCATGACCCGGCAGGCACCGCTCCTCGGGATTTCGCTGAAGGTGGCCTCGACGCTTATCTTCTTTGTTATGGCCACCGCCCTGAAAATTGCGGCGGAGACCGTGCCGATTGGGCAGCTGGTCTTTGTGCGCAATTTTTTCGGCCTGTTTCCCGTGCTGCTGATGGTGGCAATGCGCGGGGAGTTGGGACTGGCCTTTCAGACGCAGAACCCGCGCGGACACCTGATCCGGGCAACCATCGGTCTGTCGGCCATGGTCTGCATGTTCACGGCGCTGTCGCTGTTGCCGCTTCCGGATGCCACCGCCATCGGCTTTGCGACGCCGCTCTTCGTGGTTGTTCTGGCGTTTTTCCTGCTGGGCGAACAGGTCCGGATCTATCGCTGGAGCGCAGTCGGGGTCGGCTTTGTCGGGATCCTGGTGGTGCTGTCGCCACATCTCGGCGAGGCGCATCTTGACGGCCCCTCGACCTTCGGCGCGGCAATCGGCGTGTTGGGGGCCGGGTTTGCGGCGCTCGCCATGATCACCGTGCGCAAGCTTTGCGAGACCGAACGTACCTCGACCATCGTCACCTGGTTCGCCGGCGCCTCTACGTTGCTCGCGCTGCTGACCCTGCCGCTCGGGCTCATGCTGCCGGGGCAGGCCTGGGTGCTGCCGGACGCACCAACGGCAGGTCTCCTGGTCCTGATCGGACTGGCCGGTGGCGTCGGCCAGATACTGCTGACCCAGAGCTACCGCTTTGCCGATGCGTCGACCATCGCGCCGTTCGATTATGTCAACATGCTCTGGGCGATCCTCATCGGCTGGCTGGTGTTTTCCGAAACGCCGGTAAGCGAAGTGGTTCTGGGAGCACTGATCGTGATCGCGGCCGGGATCTTCGTCATCTACCGCGAACACAAGCTGGGCCTCGACCGCACCAAGGCCCGCAGGGCGTCAACGCCCTCAAGGTCGTGAGGGGCCTAAGATTGCGTCTTAAGTTTAAACGTTGTTGTGGCGTGGACCTCAGGAGACGGACCGGCCGCAAGCGGTGTTTGTACCGCCGGCACCGTATTTACTGGGTCCCGGACTTGGCTACGCCAATCCGGGATGACAAAATAGGTGTCTCATATCAAATTGCTGCAAAAGGCGAACAATGCACCTTGATCAGCAGTATTACGTCTATCTTCTCGCCAGCAAATTGGGCGGTACGCTTTATGTAGGCGTGACAAACAATCTTGTTGAACGTGTTTCAGCGCATCGTGACGGTATTGGGAGCAAGTTCACGGCCAAGTATTGCATCAATCGGCTGGTCTATTTCGAAGTGCACGAAGAAATTGACTGGGCAATTAAATGCGAAAAACAGGTTAAGCGCTGGAGGCGCGCTTGGAAAATCCGCATGATTGAAGAGAAGAACCCGAATTGGGATGATCTCTTTCCTTCGCTCGTTTAGCTTATGTCTCCATTGTCATCCCGGATTGGCGTAGCCAAGTCCGGGACCCAGTAATCGGAAACGTTCAACGTTATCGCCAGCGTGGCGGCTGCGAGGTCGACCACGCCTTTGACGCCAAAATAAGGCAACTGATGCGTTGCCAGGCAGATCTTACTGCGGCTTGTATTCAAACCGTTCGACCTGGCTCTTGGTGCCGTCCGGGAAAATGAGCTGAACGCTGATTGACTGGGTCGAGCCGGCCGGCCGTTCCAGATAGGGCTTTTCCTTCAGGACCGCGTTCGGATTGTCCGGGTTGCATGCTTCCAGTTCCCACTCCTGGTCGATCGGGCCGTCATTGAGGCCGTAAAAGACATAGTCGATCCCGCATTTCCAGGATTCAAGGTGGGTGAAATAGATCAGCTCCTGGCCCTGCCAGTCGCGAAAGGCAACCCAGTTGGCCTTGGTCAGGTCAAGGATCTGCTTGATCTGCTCCGGCGGCATGCCCTGCGCGGAGGCCGGTGCGGCGATAGCGGCAGACGAAAGGGCGAGGCCGAGGCAAAGGGCTGTCGATTTCAGAAATTGCATGAAACATTCTCCGTAGAACGCGGATAGGCTCTAAAAAGCCTTGAAGGTGATGATCGTCTTGGTGTCCTGGATACCGTCGATCGGGTGCACCTTTTCATTGACGAAATGGCCGATATCCGCGCCGTTATCGACATAGAACTTCACCAAGAGGTCATAATCACCACTGGTCGAATAGACTTCGGACGCAATCTCCGCATCGGCAATCGCATTGGCGACCTGGTAGGTCTTGCCCAGCTGGCATTTGATCATCACGAAAAACGGTATCATGCGGTGCTCCGGAATTGCTGTTCCAAATGATGCCCATGGACATCGCCCATCTGGGCGTTTCAGTCAATCGTTGAACGTCCGGCCGGCAAGACGGAAAGCCGCACTTGCAATCGCCCGTGCCGCTTGTTAACCGTGCAGGCGTCTCATGGGGGTGCCCGGCCATTCCGGATCGGGCTGAGAGGCAGCCTGCCAACTCCTTGAACCTGATCCGGCTGATACCGGCGGAGGGACTTGAGATCATGACACTTTCCATTGCTGCCACCACGCAATCGCTGACGCCCGAAACGGTTTACGGACTGCTCGAAAAGGTCAGACGGCAACAGCCGCGCATTCATGCCATCACCAATGCGGTGGCCCAGGCCTTCACGGCCAACACGTTGCTGGCGCTTGGCGCTGTTCCGTCAATGACGGTTGCGCCGGAAGAGGTGGCAGGATTTGCGGCAAGCGCAGACGCATTGCTGGTCAATCTTGGCACGCTGGACGAGACCCGGCGGGCCGCCATCCCCCTGGCGATCGAGGCTGCCCGCGCAACCGAAAGGCCTGTCTGCATCGATCCGGTCTTTGTCGACCGGTCTCCGTCACGCTGTGCCTTTGCGCTGACCCTGTTGGCGTCCCGGCCTGATCTCGTACGTCTGAACACGGCTGAACTCGAGGCCCTGTTTCCGGAAAGGGCTAGGGCGGACGCGCTGATTGCCAGTGGAACGGTTCTGGCCGTGACCGGCGCGGAAGACAAGATCGAGAGCGAAGGCGAGGATTTCCGTCTGTTGAACGGGCACCCGCTCATGAGCCGTGTCACGGCGACAGGCTGCGCCGGTGGCGCGGTTCTGGCCGCCTTCTGCGCCGTGGAGGGCGACAAGGCGCTGGCGGCGGCCTGCGGCCTCTCCGTCTTCAACATTGCCGGTGAACTGGCGGCCGTGCGCGCTGGCGGGCCCGGCAGTCTCGTTCCGGAATTGCTCGACGCGCTTTACGGCCTCAGCCTGCGCGATATCGAGGCACGACTCCAGACCGCCTGACTTCAATTCCAATCACATCCCGGGAGATGCAGATGACCGCCATTGCGGTAACCATTGCAGGGTCCGACAGCGGCGGCGGCGCCGGTGTCCAGGCCGACCTGAAAGCCTTTTCCGCAAACGGTGTTTACGGCGCCAGCGTGCTGACGGCGCTGACGGCCCAGAACACGCTTGGTGTCAGCACCATTCATGATGTGCCACCGGAGTTTGTCCGGGCCCAGATCGATGCGGTCTATTCCGATCTGGCCGTCAAGGCGACCAAGATCGGCATGCTGTCGCGCGTGGACACCATTCAGGCCTTGGCCGAAGGGCTGAAAGCCCACGCCACGGGGCCCGTTGTGCTGGACCCCGTCATGGTGGCCGCCTCCGGCGATCCGCTGCTCGCCGACAGTGCCGTCACAACACTGATGGCCGAACTGGTGCCGCTGGCCGATATCATCACACCGAACCTTCATGAAGCCGCCCGCATGCTGGAAACCGGCCTTGCGAGCGACGAAGCGGACATGAAGGCCCAGGGCGAGAAACTGCTGGGGCTGGGCGCTAAGGCTGTGCTGATCAAGGGCGGGCATGGTGAAGGCGCAGAGAGTGCGGACCTGCTTCTGACCAGGGACGGCACGTCCCGTTGGTTGCGCGACAGGCGGATCGACACCGGCAATACCCACGGCACCGGCTGCACCCTGTCGTCGACCATCGCGGCCGGCCTTGCGAAAGGCCTGTCGATGGATCAGGCGGTTGCCGATGCCAAGGCTTATATCCAGGCCGCCATCGCGGCCGCCGACACGCTTCAGATCGGCAGCGGGCATGGGCCCGTGCACCATTTTCACGGCTATTGGAGCAAGTGAGATGAACAAGACGAGTGGCCAAAGGACACATGTGAACCGCCGCGCCTTGCTTGGTGCGACGGCGGCCGGTGCTGCCGGTCTGGCAGCGCCTGCTGTTGCCCAGGAGCAGGCTACGCTGGAATGGAAGCTGGTCACATCCTGGCCGAAGAACCTGCCGGGTCCCGGCATCACCGCGCAGCGGATCGCAGACCAGATCGAACTGATGTCGGGTGGCCGCATGCGTGTGCGCCTGTTTGCCGCCGGGGAACTGGTGCCTGCGCTGGGCGTCTTCGATGCGGTTTCGGCCGGCACAGCCCAGATGGCCCACACGGCTTCTTTCTTCTGGCAGGGCAAGATCCCGGCCTCTGTCTATTTCACGGCCGTGCCCTTCGGTCTCCTGCCGCATGAACATATTGCCTGGATCGAGCAGGGCGGCGGGCAGGCGCTCTGGGACGAGCTCTATGCGCCGTTTGGTCTGAAGCCGGTCATGGCGGGCAATACGGGCGTCCAGATGGGCGGCTGGTACAAGCGCGAGATTGCAGGCCTTAATGATCTCAAAGGGCTGAAGATCCGCATGCCGGGCCTCGGGGGCGAGGTGATGCGCCGTCTCGGCGCCACGCCGGTCAGCCTGCCGCCGGGTGAATTGTTCCAGGCCCTGCAGAGCGGCGTTCTGGATGCGACCGAATTCCTGGGGCCCTGGTCGGATCGCGCGATGGGGTTTCAGAAGGTCGCGCACAACTACTATTCGCCCGGCTTCCACGAGCCGAACGGCACGGGGGAGGCTCTCTTCAACACAACAGCTCTGGACGGGTTGCCGGAGGATCTGAGAGCCATCGTGCTGGACGCCTGCCGGGCCGAGAACGGGCGGGCGCTGGCGGAAAGCGACTGGCAGAACGCCGGCAGCCTGAAACTGCTGCAGGAAGAAGACGGCGTGACGGTCCGGCCGTATCCGGAGCCGGTTCTGGCAGCGCTGCGGGAAACGGCCGCTGATGTTCTTGCCGAATTTGCGGAAAGGGATCCGTTGGCCGGGCGCATCCAGGAAAGCCATCAGGCGGCACGGGAGCGTCTGGCCCCGTGGAGCAGCATCGCCATGCGCAATTTTATGTCGGCGCGGGACGGCTAAGCAGGCGACAGATGAACCGGCAGCGCGCACAGGAACGCGGTGCCGGTATCACCGATCTTCGCACCCATTCTCTCGGCAGCTCCTGACATTTTACCGCTGGCCCGTTCCTTCAGTGCTATCCCGGGCGTTGAGACAAATGGGTTGCCGTAAAGTCATTTTATTGGTGATTTTACCGAGGGTCTTCAGGTCATTTGTCCAACAACCTACCCGTGTTCCCTAACGACACGTGTGGCAAAGCCGCAACGTTCAATGGCTAATTTACGTTATCGGAAGCTGGTATTTTTTCTGCCTCTTTTTTGGGCAAAAGAGTCAACTTGTGTCGATCATGTGACGAAGTGTCTCTGAACTTATCGATTTTTGGGTGATGAGCGGACGTTCAGCCGAAACCTAAGGGAAATTCCTGACTATATTGCAATGCAGCAAGCGATTTTCTGCCAATCCCCAGTCCCAATATTGTGTTGAAACCGGGCGCCTTCTCCGGGAATTCTGTCATCAGTTGTCATGAATCACCCAGCGGGAAGGGGATGGGAGGAAACACCATGTCGTGGGCAAACAAAAAAACAGTTCTATTTGCGTCGACCGCGGTCGCGCTATCTATGGTTGTAGGCGCGGCGCATGCCGGCGGCTTCGCCCTGCGTGAGCAGAGCTCCTATTATCAGGGCATGTCTTTTGCCGGTTACGGCACAACGGGCGGCGGCATTTCGTCCATGTACTGGAACCCGGCTTCGTTGATGGGGGCTCAGAAGGGCCTGACCGTCGAGGCGCACAACACGGGGCTGTTCCCTGTCTCGGAGGTTAACGGTACCCTGTCGGGCGGCTTTCTGGGAACCTCGTCCATCGGCAGCGGCGACCTCGCGTCCGACGCGTTCATTCCGGCGTCCTATGCGGCGTACCGGCTGAATGACCAGCTCATCTTCGGTGTTGGTATCAACGCCCCGTTCGGTCTCTCCACCAAGCCGGATTTCAACTGGGCGGCCCAGTTCTACTCCCGCTCCTCGTCCGTGTTCTCGATGAACGTCAACCCGGCGGTTGCGTTGCAGATCAACGAGATGGTGTCGGTCGCGGTCGGTGTTCAGGTCCAGTACCTGAAAGTGTCGCTGAAATCCGCTGACGCCACGTCCGGTGCCGGCTTTCCGCGCTCCAACGAGATCAAGGGGGATGATGTCGGCTTCGGCGTGACCGCCGGTCTGACCGTGCGTCCGTGGGAAGGCACCGAGATCGGCATCGGCTATCGCTCCGGTGTTGGTCATGACCTTGATGGCGATCTGATCGTGGGGGGCGTCACCAGCGCGATCGGCCTTGGTGTCGTGACACCGGACATGGTCAACATCTCCGCGCGTCAGAAGATCACCGACAAGATCCGCGTTCTGGGAACGGTCGAATGGACCAACTGGAGCCGTCTGAAGTCGCCGCGCGCAATTTCCGACACCAGTGGCGCGACGCTGACCACGCTGCATTTCAACTATGATGACGGCTGGTTCTTCTCGCTCGGTGGTGAATATGACTTCAACGATCAGCTGACCCTTCGGGCCGGTCTCGGCTACGAGATCTCGCCGATCGACGAGGACATCCGTTCCACCCGCCTGCCGGACAACAATCGCTGGTGGCTGTCTGCCGGTGCGACCTATGAATTCAACAAGCATATGTCGTTCGATCTGGGCTATACCCACATCATTCCGGAAGCGACCAAGATCAACATTGCGCCTGGGCACCAGGACTATAACGCCACCTTCGGCACCTACACCGCCGATGTCGACAGCCACGTCAACATCATCTCCGCATCGCTGCGCTACAAGTTCTAAGACCAGCTCAGCAGCGTCTTGACGAGAGGCCGGGGCATTGCTCCGGCCTTTTTGCTTGGCGGATTTCAAACCGGACATCTTGTGTGTCGGGTCCGGTGGGGTCCAGTTGCCGGGAGAAGCTGGAGCAAACTGGTTTAGCGGATAAAGGCGCCGTGTTTTGCCGCCCAAATTCGATTGCCGAGTAGAATAATATTCAATTATTGATGGATGCGTAATTTCTGTGATTTTCAATATTCAGATGATTGAATGGATTTCTGTATCTATTGTTTCGCCTATTGTCTTGAAAGCTTTTATGTTTTGTCGACTTGTTTGCGGGCGATTGAATAGACTCGGCGTATCGTTGCGAGTCTTCGTCTTTCGGGTGTATGATCTCTTCCTGGGGATATCCGGTTGAGTTGGGGTCATGAATTTCTTTTATGCTCTTATGGTCGCGGCGTTTGGCGGCACGGTCGGGGTGCTTTCGGCCATCACGATTTCTTCGACAAGCAACACCATTATCGAGATTGCGGCCGGAATCCTGATCGGCGGGGGAGGGGTCTATGCGCTCTTGCGCGGCAGCGGTCCCCAAAACCTGCAGCTGGGGCTTGTCGGCAAACTCGGTTGTCTTTTTCTGCTTTTCTTCTGGGGAACATGGGCTGGCACGAAATACCTTGTCGACCAGGCCTCAAACCCCTGGTCAGATCAACGGGATCCTGTAACGGCTTCATTGATCTGGGAAACCGAAGCGCTGTCGAAATCGCTTGGGATCGGTTTCCGTACCTACTCTGCGACAATCGACGCTGTGCTGCCAAAGACTTCTCAGCCCAGGCCTGACTGGTGCGATCAGGACCCTGTCAGTTGGGTGAAAAAGATGGATGCCATCCTGGGTCACGCGAAAATCTGCGCCTCGGGTGAGGACAAGGTTCAGCTGGACGTCCTGGCGCTCGATATGAAATCGGCTCAGGGGGCTGCTTCAAATGGGCAATTGTCGAGAGAAAGAGCAGGCGAGCTGACCAGGTTGTTCTGGGAGCAGTTCCCGAACAGTCCCGGCTTGACCAGCGCGGCGGAGCGCAGCTGTCCTGTGGCCGGAGACTTGTCTCCAGAACAGGACGTCTGGCTGACATACAGCAAAACCTATTTCGAGAGCTGCCAGCCCAACGAACTGGCCGGTCTTCGAAGGCTGAGAGATCATTTGAGATTGTCCGTCGAACAGCTCGGAAAATCCGGAATTTCCACTGTGCCACCTACGCGCAATCCTTTTGCCGAGGAGCGCCTTTCGACACGTTGACGAGGAAACGCCATGTCTCGCCTTTTCATGTCTCTCGTTCTTGTTCCGGTTGCCCTGTTCCCGGTCAGTTCCGTCGCGCAGGACCTTACCCCCGGCGTGAGTGACTTTAAGGTTGGAGGCGCAGCATTTCAGGACGACTTTCTTGATCGGCTGAACCCGCAAAATTTCCCGACTGAGCTTCTTGGAAACAGAAACCGGCTTCAGACGCTTGGTTTCTCCGACTTCGTGATTGCGCAGGAGGATTTGGGGTCTTCAACCCGGGACGACGTCAACTCGAGTTCGCGGATTTCCTGGACATTTGCCGATTTCAGCTGTGCTGGTTGTATCGAGCAGGTTGTCTCTCCGAAAAAGGCCCGCGATCAGTTCGGCGGGGCTTCAGGAGCAGCCTCCAGGTGGCGAGCCCGTTCTCTTGAGGCCGACCAGGCTGCAATCGACGCTGAAAAGGTGACATGCGATGCAGCTGTTCAAGTCCTGTTCGACACCGTGTGTGACGGAAACAGACAATGCGTGATCGAAGATGCCTATGGTGATCTGTGCGTGCAAGACCACACAAACTCACCGGAAACCTTGAAAACCTGTCTGACCGCCGAAGCTACCTATGTTGACGCCTGTTTTGGAGACGGTGCGTTCCTTGCCGGTGCAGACCATTTGTCATTCAATGGCATCCTGTCCGCAGACACAGGCGAAGCTGTTTGCTCCGCATCCGTCGCGACAATGCCTGAGAATTATGTGGCAAGTGGCCAGGATGCGCTCGTTCAACTCGCGTTCACGGCCGAGCACTGTATCGACGGAGACAATCAGGCCGTTGGATTTCGAGCGCCGCGCAGCATGGATCTGGTTGCGGCGCCCGCGCGGCGGCCTGACGACGGATCAGAGCTCGACCAGTTGGATGCCCGGGTGTTCCCGATCGCGTTCCAGGCTCGTTTCGAAACCATCCAGGCGGCAGATCCGGTCCTGTTTGAGCCAACCGCCTTTTGCGGCCTCAACGCGATTTCCATGCACCGGCGCGCCATGGCGGAGATGAACAACCTTCAAAACTTCCTGCATGGCGGAAGGTGCGATACGTCCAACCTTTGCACGATTGTTTCAAAAGTGGGCACAGAGCTCCGACATACCTGCCAAAGCACGCGTGGTGGCAGCGGTGGAGCGCTTGTTCAAAAGCAAGAGGATCAATTTGTGCTCGTGGGGATCAATGAAGGCAGCGACGCCACCGGCGTCGTGGCGTCGAACCTCGGCATAAGCTTTCGATGACCTGTGTGAGAGGGAGGCTCTCCGCCCTCAAAACGCCGCGGGGTAGAGCCCGCCATCCATCAGGATGTTCTGGCCGGTGATGTAGCCGGCGTGCCGGGAGCACAGGAAGGCACAGGTCTGGCCGAATTCTTCCGCATTGCCGAAGCGTTTGGCCGGAATGCCGGCGGCCTGTTCCGCGCGGATGTCGTCGAGGCTCCTGCCGGTCTGTTCAGCCGTGCGCGTGAAGCCACCCTTCAGCCGGTCGGTATCCATCTTGCCAGGGAGCAGGTTGTTGATCGTGATGCCGTGCGGGGCAAGCTGGCGGCAGACACCCGCCAGAAAGGCCGTCAGGCCGGCGCGCGCGCCGCTGGAGAGGTCGAGACCCTCGATCGGCATCTTGACGGAGAGCGAAGTGATGTTGACGACACGGCCGAAACCGCGTGCCTTCATGCCGGGCGTTACCGCCTGGATCAGCTCTACCGGCGTTACGAAATTCTGAATCGCACCGCTGATCAGCGCCTCGCGATCAAGCTCGGTATAGTCCTTGCGGGGCGGGCCACCGTTGTTGTTGACCAGAATGTCGGGGTCGGGACAGGCGGCAAGCAGGGCCTGTTGGCCTGACTGGGTCGAGACATCGGCCGCAACAGCGGTGACGTCAACGCCGAAGCGGGTCTCCAGTGCCGCCCGCGTCTCCGCCAGAACAGCTTCGTCGCGCCCGTTCAGGACGACGGAACAGCCGGCTTCGGCGAGCGCCTCGGCGCAGCCCCGGCCGAGCCCGCGGCTGGATGCGCAGATGATTGCTTTTTTGCCCTTCAGTCCAAGGTCCATGGAATGTCTCCCGTCCGATCACTTTAAGCGTCTTTGTGGACGCTCAGGTCGCGCAGTGTCAAACGGGAAGCTGCTACGGGCCTGCCGCTGAGACATCGCGATGTAAATCCGGCGCGTGTCCACGTATTAATCATGAAGGCGGAAAACAAAATCAGGGAAGGAAGACGGCTTAATTGTCATAATAGTGATACTTGAATCGCGTCTATAGCGCCCCAATAGGAATTTGGAGAATTGCCATGTCGACCGCCGAGGGATCGCGGCATTACCGGGCATTGTTTCTGTCGGACGTTCATCTTGGCACGCGCGGCTGCCAGGCGGAGATGCTGCTCGACTTTCTGAAGGATCACGACGCCGAGACCATCTACCTGGTCGGCGATATCGCCGATGGCTGGCGGTTGAAGCGGTCCTGGTACTGGCCGCAACTGCACAATGATGTGGTTCAGAAAATCCTGCGCAAGGGCCGCAAGGGAGCCCGGATCATCTATATCCCCGGCAATCACGACGAGTTCCTGCGCAGTTTTCTCGGTACCCATTTCGGTGGTGTCGAGGTGACCGACAGCATCATTCACGAGGCCGCCAACGGCAAGCGCTACCTGGTGATCCACGGCGATCAGTTCGATGTAGTTATCCGGCACGCCAAGTGGCTGGCCTTTTTCGGCGACAAGGCCTATGTGACCGCCCTTGGCATCAACACCTGGGTCAATTTTGTGCGCAGGAACCTTGGACTGACCTACTGGTCCCTGTCCGCCTGGGCGAAGCTGAAGGTGAAAAACGCCGTAAGTTTCATCGGCCGGTTCGAAGAGGCGCTGTCCGACGAAGCGCGCCGGCAGGGGGTTGACGGTGTGATCTGCGGTCACATCCACCACGCGGCCGACAGGGATCTCGACGGGATCCACTATATCAATACGGGTGACTGGGTAGAGAGTTGTACAGCGGTCGCCGAGCACCATGATGGCACGTTTGAGGTGATCAGATGGGTGGACAAGACCCAGACGAAAGCGGTGCGGCCGAAATCCAAGGAAGCACCGGTCGCCGCATGAGTTCCATTCTTATCGTGACGGATGCCTGGCATCCGCAAATCAACGGCGTGGTCCGCTCGCTGGAACGCACCGCGGAAGAGCTTGAGGCCATCGGTGTCAGGGTCGAAGTGCTGTCCCCGCAGGAATTCAAGACCCTGCCGTGCCCGACCTATCCAGAAATCAGGCTGTCCCTGACCCATCGCGGCATCGTTCGGCGCAAGATCGAAGAACATGGCTGCGAGCACCTTCACATTGCAACAGAAGGACCGCTGGGTCTGCTGGCCGCCAGTGTTGCGAAAAAGACCGGGCGTCCGTTCACGACCAGCTACCACACCCGGTTTCCCGAATATGTTTCCGCGCGGTTGCCGGTTCCCCTGGCCTGGTCCTACAGCTGGCTGCGGCGGTTCCACAATGCCGGCTGTGGCTGCATGGTGGCCACGCGCTCGCTGGAACAGGACTTGCGGGACCGCGGTTTCAACAACCTGATGCGCTGGTCCCGGGGTGTCGACGAGCAGCTTTTCAAGCCCTATGAGGGCTCGGTTCTGCCTGAAGAGTTGCCGCGCCCCGTTTTCATGTATGTCGGGCGGGTCGCCGTTGAAAAGAACATCAAAGCCTTCCTGGATCTCGATCTGCCCGGTTCGATGGTGGTCGTCGGCGACGGGCCACAACTGGACAGCCTGCGCCGGGAATATGCAAAGGTCCATTTCACCGGGGCCAAGGTGGGCGAGGAGCTTGCCCGCCACTATGCCGACGCGGACGTGTTTGTCTTCCCCTCGCTGACAGACACCTTTGGCAACGTGATGCTGGAGGCACTCGCCTGCGGTGTTCCGGTGGCGGCCTATCCGGTCATGGGGCCGCTCGACGTGATAGGTGACACCGGTGCCGGCGTGCTGTCCGAAGATCTTCGCGAGGCCGCGATCGCCTCTCTGGACATTCCCCGGGATCATTGCCGGAAAATCGCCCTGAATTATACCTGGGCCGCCAGCGCGCGTCAGTTCCTGGACAATTGCATCGAGGCGCGGGACATCTACAACAGCGTCCACGGCGACGCCAAGGCCGCCGAGTAACTCCCGGCTGGTCCCGTCTTCGCAAACGGCTAAATTGACACCCGGACAATTTCCTGCTGGCGCGGTCCGCTCTCCTGTGAAATTTCTTTGCTGAATGCCAGCCCCTGGTGGCGGGCCGGTTATTCGCGTGCCCAGGCATGGCGGATGGCTGTTTTCTGTTTCAGAACCAAGAAAGAGCTCACATGACGGACCTCCACTCCCAAGTCGTTGAAACGTCCCCTGCGGCGGTGTCGATCGATGACATCCGCGCTGCTGCCGAGCGCATCCGCGGTGAAGCGGTGGTGACACCGGTCCTGCGGCATCCGGCTCTGGATGCGGCGGTCGGGGCCACCGTTCTGATCAAGCCCGAGAACCTTCAGCGCAGCGGGTCCTTCAAGTTTCGTGGCGCCTTCAACCGCCTTAACCTGATCCCGGCGGCGGACCGGCCGCGGGGCGTTGTGGCCTGTTCTTCCGGCAACCATGCCCAGGGTGTGGCGGCAAGTGCGCAGCTGCTCGGCATGCCGGCGACCATCGTCATGCCCGCAGATGCGCCCGCGATCAAGCTGGAGCGGACGCGCGGCTTCGGGGCAAAGGTCGTGACCTATGATCGGGCCACGGAAGACCGGGACGAGATCGCTGCGGCACTCTGCCGCGACAGCGGTGCGACCTTCGTGCATCCCTTCGATGATGCCGGCGTGATCGCCGGGCAGGGCACTGTCGGCCTTGAACTGGCCGGACAGGCCAGAGACCTTGGTCTGGCGCTCGACGACGTGTGTGCCTGTACGGGAGGAGGCGGTCTGTCGAGCGGCATCGCGCTCGCTCTTTCGGAAGTGTCGCCCAAGACCCGGTTTCATACGGTCGAACCGGCGGGTTTCGACGACTACAAACGCTCGCTTGACGCAGGGGAGCGCCTGAGCAACACGGAAAAATCCGGTTCGGTCTGCGATGCGCTCTTGTCCGAAACGCCCGGGGAAATCGGGTTTTCCATCCTGAAACGACTGTCCGGAGACGGGCTGGTCGTCACCGACAAGGAAGCCCTGGCCGCCGTCGCCTTTGCCTTTACCGAACTGAAGCTCGTTGTGGAACCGGGCGGGGCAGTGGCCCTGGCCGCGCTGCTCTCCGGCAAACTGCCGGTTGCCGGCAAGACGGTTGGCGTCGTCTTGACCGGTGGCAATATTGATCCACAGATGCTGATGACGGCGCTTGCCCGTTAACCCTCTCTTAGAGCCTCTTTTGTAGAGCGGAAGTGAAGGCGGATTAACTGCAACCGGGAGTGGGGTTCCGGGGAATGCACCGTCTTCAATTCGTCGAGACGGGACGAACGGAATGCAGGGCCTGAGCAAGTATCGTCTGCGCTGAAGGCAGGCGTATCGCTTCTCCTAACATCGCCGGGACGTGACCGTGACGCTGCTTTGGCGCCGGCAAATCTGCGCGACCTCAAGCACAGGTCGCCAGAGGTGCGGAGCAGCGTGTGCACAAATGAGTTAAGAGGCTTCAATGCAACACACCAGTTTGAAGGACCGGCTGACATTCTTCCGGTATGAGGAAGAAGACCGCGCCCTGGCGCGATCTCTCTGGCCGCAGATCAAGTCCGCCTTGCCCCAGGTTCTTCAGGATTTTTACGCCCACGTCAAAACCGTGCCGCATCTGGCGGATCTTGTCGGTGAACAGCAATCCCGTCTGGTGGCTGCGCAGATTGCTCATTGGGAAGGTCTGTTTTCCGATGGACCTGACGCTGCCTACGGGGAACGTGCCGTCCGGATCGGATTGGCGCATGTGCGCATCGGGCTCGATCCCAGCTGGTACATCGGCGGGTACTCTTTTGTGCTGACTCGCCTGAGCGATCAGTTGATGAAGACGCGCTTCCTGTCGAACGCCAGGCGCAGCCGGGCGCTGGCGCTTTTGAACAAGCTGATCATGCTCGACATGGACCTCGCCATTTCGACCTATCACGACAAGATGGTTTCGGACGCTGTTGCGCGCGAGGAAGGGCTCAAATCGGCCATCCAGGAGTTTCAGGACACGCTCGGCGGCACGATCGGTGCGCTTCGCTCAGCCTCGGACGAACTGGATACCTCCTTCGGCAGCCTGAGCCGCGAGACGGAAGAGATCAGCTCCCGGATTGTTGCCATGGACAGTTCCTCCGGGGAAACGGCCAGCGGTGTCCAGTCAAGTGCGACGGCCACGGAAGAAATGACCGCCTCCATCAGCGAGATTGGTCGGCAGGCGGGACAGTCCCGCGAAATGGCGCTGAAGGCCGTAGAAGGCGCGCGCAACACGAATGAATCCATGACGGAACTGGCTCGCTTCGCCGAGCAGGTGGGCTCGGTGATCGGACTCATCTCCGACATCGCGGCCCAGACCAACCTGCTGGCGCTCAATGCCACGATCGAGGCCGCACGGGCAGGCGAGATGGGCAAGGGGTTCGCCGTCGTTGCCTCGGAAGTCAAGGAACTGGCCAGCCAGACCACCAAGGCGACGGAAGACATCACGGAGCAGATCGCCAGCATCCAGCAGGCGACCCAGCAATCGGCCCAGGACATCGACGGCATCACCACCATCATCGGCGAGCTGTCGGAAATTGCGACCGGCATCGCTTCGGCCGTGGAACAGCAGGCTGCCGCCACGGCGGAGATTGCCTCCTCCGTGCAGCTGGCCGCCCAGGGCACACAGTCGGTGACCGACGAGATCACGGCGGTACGTGGCTCCGTGGAGACGGTCGGCGGCACGGTCGGATCGATCCGCAACCTGTCGACCTCCCTGAAAGGCCAGGCAGATCACCTGGGTCTTCAGGCCGAGCAGTTCTTCGACAGGATCAACGGCTGATCCAGGACCGCTGATGCAATTGGCCTCCGCCACCTCTCGGGTTGCGGAGGTTTTTCTGTTGCGGGACGCAGGGCAGGTGGACACTGGCCCATCAACCGGGCAAGTACCCTCGTCGCGTTGCTCACCTTTTTGTTGAGCGCTCTCCTGTGTTGCTTCAAAAGGCTTTCAGGACTGGGCTGGTGCAAACATCTTTGAAAACTGGATCTTCGAAACCGGTCCAGTTCTGGCTGACTTGAACGCCAGCTGCCACAGAAGAACGGGGGAAATCCATGAGAGCGGTTTTGAGGTTCCTGACACTGGGCTTGATCCCCATGATGATTGTCAGCATGGTTTCCGCCATGGCGGAAGAGGCGGCAGAACGCAAGGCGCGTTCCATTGAAATCCTGCGTTCAGAAGGTGTGAAATACATTGATCACCTGCCGAAGATCGAGACCGTTGACGAGAGCCTTCGGCGAACGGAGGAAGAAGTCGTAAGGCGAACGCTTGCGCTTGCCATCGTCGCAGTCAAGGCGGAGTCGGACGACTATTCCCTGGGTCAGGAGTTGATCGCGCAGTTCGGGGCGGAAGGGTATTTTACGCCCCACGAAGAAGCCTTCATGAAAGATCGTGCACCAACGGAGCATGAGCGTATTCAGTTCGTGTGGTGCTACGAGGCGGTTCACGTGTTGCTCTGGGCAATGGGGATCTATGACGAGATCGGGTCTCTCGGTGTGATCACGGATGTGCCTGTCCTTGCCGAAACATTGCGGGACCTTGGTCCCGACGGCCTGCGTGCGCGCGCAAGTCTGCGTTCACAGGCCGAACTCCTGGATGCTGCCGATTTGATCTATCGATATCACTGGGCTGTTGTCGATGCGCGCATCAACGGCCGTGCAGCTCCAACCTCCCTTGATCCGGGCGTTGTTTATGAGCGCCACTATACTTTGAACTGGCTGATCGGCTACTCGGACCAACCCTGGGATGACATCTCCACAGACACCTGAACAAGGTTCCAGGTTTTGAACGGGCCTGTGCAGCGACACGCTTCCAGATCTGGTCCAAGACGCCCGGCAAAAGGACTGCCTTGGCCCGAAAGCGAAACGGCCCGGTGAGGATGACTCACCGGGCCGTTTTTCAAAGCGGATAGCTCTTTTGGGAGCGACCGAAAGCTCTTGCGCCTGTTGTCAGTTGAACAGGGCCTGACGCTCTGCTTCGGAAAGGCTTTGCAGAGGGTCGTCACCGTCCTCGGCTGCTGCTTCTTCGGTCAGTTCCCAGTCTGCGTCCGCTTCAGCTTCGGCCTCAGCCTCGGCCTCCGCGTTGACTTCGCTGTCGAACAGCGCCTCGATGGCGGCTTCGTCAAGCGTGGCGTCCGGATCAGCAACATCGAACTCGTCTTCGGCTGCGACGACTTCAGGCACATCCTCTTCAGCTTCGTCTTCTGCGGCCGCCGGGGCAGCTGCGAACATGTCGTCGATTGCGGCTGCGTCCATCGGCTCGTCGCCACCGGCCATGATTGCGTCGATATCAGCCTCGTCGGCCACAGCCTCTTCGGCGGCAGCCATGATGGCGTCGACATCTGCATCGCTGGCATGGACCGGCGCGGCCGGCATTTCAGCGCCGGTTTCCTTGATTGCGGCGTCGAAGACATCGTCGCTTGCAGAGAACAGTTCGTCGACATTGTTCTGGGAAACGCCACCGCCATCCCGCTGCGGGCCGTTGAGCAGATGTGCATCCGGACGGGTATCGACAGGACCGGCGGTTTCGTCCGCGTCCATGTCCTCGATGCCCCAGATGTTGATCATCAGGTTGATGCGGCTTTCCAGATAGCGCAGCACCTGAACGACCTTGTTGGTGCGCTGGCCGGTGAGATCCTGGAAGGAACAGGCCATGAAGATCTCGGTCGCCTTGGCGTCGATGTCGTCGCAAGTCGCATCGTCGGCACCGTTTTCGCGCAGCACCCAGGCTTTTTCCTGGATTTGCTCGGCGGCTTCCAGGATGGACTGGGTTGCGCCTTCCGTCTGCGTTACGATGGCATCGAGCTCATGGGAGGCATCGACAAAGCGGTTGCTGTCGTCGCCTTCCTGCTTGATATTGGCGATCTCGGACTTGGTCCGTTCGATCGCCTCGTGCATGTCGGCAATGTCGAGACGGATCTTGTCGAGGTCCGGAACCTTGCGTTGCCGGGTCACCACCTTCTCGAGCCGGTGGATGGCCCCCAGGATCTCGGTGGTTTCCGGGGTCTTGTTCCGATTGAGAAACTCTTTTAGAAACCGACGCCCGCGATCGGATTCCATCAGGGTCTGTTCGAGGGTCTGATATTCGGCTTCGCCGATCAGTCCTTGCTCTTCCTGTACTGCTTCCGCTTTCATGTGGACGCGTATCTCAACTTGCCTAAGGGTCATCTGTTGCCGCAACGCGGACAACTTATCCTTCAGGGTAAGGCGAAAATCGTTAACATCCTTTTTAGGACGGCTTCCCGCCCGTTAATTCATGGCATTTAACTCAATTCCGATCCGTGCCCGCGTGTCCGGGCTGTTTGCCGGTCACTTCTTCGGATTTGGCCTGTTTCTGCCGTTTTTTCCTGTCGTTCTGGGCGTGAACGGCTTAACTGCCGCAGAGATCGGTTTCATCCTGGGGGCAGGGACTATCGCGAGAATCGCGGCAAGCCCGGCCTTGTCGAATCTCTCCGACAGGACCGGTCAACGGCGATTGTCCGTTCTGATCTATTCGCTGCTTGGGGCGGCGTTCCTGTGTGGGTTCTTCTTGCCTGGCGGTCCGGTCATGCTCGGAATTGCCGTCATCGGATACATGGTGATGAACGCGCCCATCGTTCCCCTGAGCGACGCCTATGCGCTGGATGTTCAACGCAATATGGGGGCGGATTATGCCCGGATGCGTCTTTGGGGGTCCGCCGGGTTCGTCGTCGCCAATCTGGTCGGCGGCGTGCTTGCTGCAGAGGGAACGTCCTGGGTGCTCGTGCTGGCGATCGTCTCAGCGGGGGTGGCCACGGGCGCCGTGGCCATGTCGCTCCCGCGTCAGGAGCGGGGCAACGAGGCTGCGAGCTCGCCTGACGAGGGGGCCGATACACCGTTTCGCAGCATCTGGTTCTGGCCGGTCGTGACCGTGCTCGGCCTGTTCCAGGCCAGCCATGCTGCCTTTTACGGGTTCGGGACGCTCTACTGGCAGGCCAAGGCGGTGCCGGATGTTGCCATTGGTGTGCTTTGGGCCGTCGGCGTTGTGGCCGAAATTGCCTTGTTCAGCGTTGCCGGAAAAATCGCGCAACGCTTTGACCCGCCGGTGTTCCTGTTTGCGGCCGGCCTGGCTGCCACCTTGCGTTGGGCCCTGTTTTCCTTTGCCGACACGTTGCCGGTCATGGCAGCGCTGCAGCTGCTGCACGGTCTGTCCTTCGGGGCGGCGCATCTGGGCGCGGTGGCCATCCTCGCCAAGGTGGTGCCGGCTCGCTGGGCCGGGACCGGACAGGGTTTCCTGGCAACTTCGGTTGGCATCCAGATGGCCATCGGCCTCAGCATCTGCGGCGCGCTTTATGACCTCAACCACGACTGGCCGTTTTATCTGATGGCGGTGGTCGCGCTGGTGGGCACGCTGATCATGATGGCGCTGACACCTCTGGTGCGGCGGCGGATGCGGGCGAGTGACTGAAGCTTGCCGCGACACAACCATGAGAGCCTGTTTCCGGAGCGGCATGTCAGCGCCGTTTCGAAGGATGGGCATTCCGCTCGGGAAACGGTGGCCGATCCTTCGAGACGGGCCTGACGGCCCTCCTCAGGATGAGGTGGTGTGTGTGATGGTCTCTGGTCCTTGCCGAAGGCGCTGATGGGTCGGGGTTACCCCCAGAGCTCCGGCTCCGGCGGATAAAGCGTGCTGCCCTCAAAGCGCAGCCCCGGGCTGCGGTCCTCGGCCAGAAGCAATGGGCCGTCGAGATCGACATAATCGGCAGTCTGCGCGATCACCACAGCGGGGGCCATGGCCAGGGACGTGCCGAGCATGCAACCGACCATCACCTTCAGATCCTGCGCCTTCGCGTCTTCGACCAGTTTCAGCGCTGCCGTCAGGCCACCCGCCTTGTCGAGCTTGATGTTGACCGCATCATATTTCTCCGCAAGGCCGTCAATGCTCTTTCCCGGATGCAGGCTTTCGTCCGCACAGATGGTGACCTTTCGGTCCAGTCCGGCCAGCAGTCCGTCGTTCTTTGATGGCAGCGGCTGTTCGATCAGGGCAACACCTGCGGCTTCGCAGGCCGTCATGTTGATCTGAAAGCAGGTATCGTCCCAGGCTTCGTTGGCATCGACAATCAGCGTGCTGTCGGGCGCTGCTGCGCGTACAGCGGCAATGCGCTTATCATCGCCCGGACCTGCCAGCTTGACCTTGAGCAATGGCCGATGGGCGGCCGCGCGGGTTTTCTCCGCCATGACATCAGGTGTGTCGACGCTGATTGTGAAGGCCGTCGTCACCGGCTTGAGCAGGCCGGAACCGGCCAGATCCGCGGCGCGTTTGCCAGAGCGTTTGGCCTCCAGGTCCCACAGCGCGCAATCGACGGCGTTTCGGGCCGCTCCGGCCGGCATGAGGCGCAGCAGCTTCTCCCGCGTCAGGCCTTCTTTCAGAAGTTCAGCAACTTCTTCAATCTGTGTCTGAACACTTTCAAGCGTCTCGCCGTAACGCGGGTAGGGCACACATTCGCCGTGGCCCTTATGCGTGCCGTCCTCCAGGCTCACCACAACGACCTGCGCATGGGTGCGGGTTTCACGGGAGATCTTGAAACCGCCCGCGATTTCGAAGCGCTGCGCTTCGATGCTGACGGCAAGGCTCATGGGGCACCAAACTCCGCGGAGACCTTGTCGACAATGGCGTCCATGCCGTAGCGGACCGGGTCGGTCGCCGGCAGGCCGTGTTTTTCGCCGACCTTGGCGAGATAGGCGAGCGCCTCGTCATCGTCGAGCGCGGCAGTGTTGACGGCGATGCCGACGCAGCGGATGTCCGGATTGGTCAGTTGGCCGCACTGGACGGTCATGTCGATCACCTGCTGGATTGTCGGCAACGGGGTCTCCACACCACGCATCCTGGTGCGTGTCGGTTCGTGGCAGACAATGAACCCGTCCGGCTGAGAGCCGTGCAAAAGACCAAGGGTGACACCGGCAAAGGACGGGTGAAACAGCGAGCCTTGTCCCTCGATGATCTGCCAGTGGTCGTCTTCAGTTGCCGGGGAAAGCCATTCCGCGGCGCCGGAAATGAAGTCGGCGATGACGGCGTCCAGAGAGATGCCCCGGCCGGAAATGAACACACCGGTCTGACCGGTTGCACAGAAGGAACTCTTGTAGCCACGCTCGTTCATGGCCTTGTCCATGGCAAGCGCGGTGTATTTCTTGCCGACCGAACAATCGGTGCCGACGGCCAGGATGCGCTTGCCCGGCCGCTTGGTGCCCTTGCCGGTGGCGAAGGTTTCCGTGTTGTGGCGTACGTCGTGGAGCTGGCGGCCATTTTCTTCCGCCGCCGCCCTGATTGCAGGAATGCTGGCCAGGCGCACATGAAGACCCGAGGCGACGTCGAGCCCGGCCCTGAGCGCAGCCACGATCGAATCGACCCAATGGTCCGGAAGCTGGCCGCCGGCATTGACGGCGCCGATGACAAGGGTCCGGGCGCCGGCAGCGGCTCCGTCTGAAATACTTGTGTCCGGCAGGCCGGTGTCGGCGGCGCAGCCATCAAGCCGCACCTGCCCGAGACACCAGTCCCTGCGCCAATCGACGATGCCGATGGCGGTTTTTGCCGCTAGGGCATCGGGAACGTCACCGAGGAACAAAAGGTAAGGACGGGCAATTTCCATGGACAAAGCTTTCAAGTGGCTGCTGGACGTTAAACTTCTCCATCAGGTATACGAGGGATGACGAACCAGCGGCAAGAGGGCAGCCAGCCGGAATGGCATTCTTGGAGAAAAACACGGCACCGACGATTGCGTTAGAGGCGGACGGTGCCGAGCATCAGCTTCTGGCCCTTTCCGGCGACTGGACCGTCAGCACCATTGGTGAGGCCGAAAGAGACCTTGCCGAGCTGAATGTGGCCCGGGACCAACTGACCTGTATCGACGTCTCGGGCATCGATCATCTGGATACGAGCGGCGCCTGGCTGATCCACCGCACGCGCGGCCGGCTGGAGTTCAAGGGACGACGCGTCGGGCTGACGGGTGTCACGCCCGTGCGCCAGACGCTGTTTGACGAGATCGAACGGCATCACCCGCCGAGCTGGAAACCGGACCGCAGCGGCTTTTCCATTGTCGGTTTCCTGGAAACGACCGGCCGCCAGATGGTGGACGTCTACAAAGACGCCATGGCCATGCTGCATATTCTGGGCTCGCTCGGTCTGGTTCTGTCTACGGTATTGTTGCACCCCAAGCGCCTGCGCAGCATTTCCATTGCCGTGCAATTCGAACGCAGCTGCATCGGGGCGGTGCCGATCGTGGCGCTGATGAGTTTCCTGATCGGTGCGATCATTTCCCAGCAGGGTGGTTTTTATCTCCGGCAATTCGGGGCGGACATCTATGTTGTCGACCTGGCCGGTATCCTGGTGCTGCGCGAAATCGGCGTCATCCTGACGGCCATCATGGTGGCCGGCCGGTCCGGGTCGGCCTTTACGGCGGAACTCGGGGCCATGCGCATGCAGGAGGAGGTCGACGCTCTCCATGTGATCGGTCTCAACGTGACCGAAGTGCTGGTGCTGCCGCGCATTCTGGCGCTGATGATTGCCTTGCCCATCCTGACCTTCATTGCCGATATGGCGGCGCTTTTCGGATCGGGTATCGTGACCTGGGTCTATCTCGACATACCGCCGGCGGCCTTTCTGACCCAGCTTCAGGCAGCGATCACCATCGATACGCTGGTGGTCGGCCTGGTCAAGGCACCGTTCATGGCCCTGATCATCGGCCTGATTGCCTGTGTGGAAGGTCTGAAGGTTGAAGGGTCCTCTGAATCGCTCGGGCGCCATACGACCATGTCCGTGGTCAAGGCCATTTTCCTGGTCATCGTGGTGGACGGTTTCTTCGCCATGTTCTTCGCGGCCATTGGAGTGTGACCGGATTTATGAAGATGCGCGCACCCGACACCAGCGTCAAAACCACCGTTTCAACCGGTGAAGATGCCGATTACGTGCTGTCCGTCCGCGACATCACCGTCGGTTTCGGCTCGAAGATCATCCTGCAGGATCTGGACCTGGACGTTCGCCGCGGAGAGGTTCTTGGCTTCGTCGGCGGCTCGGGAACGGGCAAATCCGTTCTGATGCGTACAATCCTGGGCCTCACGCCCAAACGGACGGGACTGATCTCGGTGTTCGGGCACGATCTATCCACGGCGAACGACAAGGAACGCAAGGCCATCGAGCGCCGTTGGGGTGTCCTGTTCCAGCAAGGTGCGCTGTTTTCATCACTGACGGTCAAACAGAACATCCAGGTGCCGATGCGCGAGCACCTGAAGCTGTCGCCGCAGCTGATGGACGAACTGGCGGGACTGAAGCTTGAACTGGTCGGTCTGCCCCAGGATGCCGCAGACAAACTGCCATCGGAACTCTCCGGCGGCATGGTCAAGCGTGCCAGCCTGGCCCGCGCTCTTGCACTTGATCCGGATTTGGTGTTTCTGGACGAGCCGACGTCCGGTCTGGACCCGATCGGGGCGGCTGCTTTTGATTCGCTGATTGCAAACCTGAGTTCGACTCTCGGATTGACCGTTTATATGGTCACCCATGACCTCGACAGCCTGCATTCCATCTGCGATCGCATTGCTGTTCTTGGGAAAAAGCGTGTTCTGGCGATCGGAACACTGGACGATATGATGAAAAACGATGATCCATGGATCACGTCATACTTCCGCGGAGAGCGGGCACTGCGCCGAGTATAGGTTGGACTGACTGAATGGAAACCCGGGCAAGCTACATTCTGATCGGCGCTTTCATGGTTGCCATCCTGTTCGGTGCGTTCGGGTTTGTTTACTGGAAGGCTGTCTCTGCCGAGTCGCGCCAGAACGTGGAACTGAAAATCCTCTACCCCGGTCCGGTGACCGGATTGCCGGTCGGGGGGCAGGTGCTGTTCAACGGCATCAAGGTCGGCGACGTCAAGTCGCTGGACTTTGCCCCCGGCGACCCGACCAAGGTCGTCGCCACGGTCAGTATCCGGCCATCGACACCGCTGCGCGAAGATACCAAGGCGACCCTGAATTTCACCGGCCTGACCGGCGTCGCCTATGTGGACCTGACCGGCGGCACATCCGATTCCCCGCTGCTTCTGGGGCGGGAGGACGGCAAGGTGCCTGTCATCGAGGCCGAACGGTCCTTCTTTGACGACATTGTCGATGGAGCGCGTGACGTTCTGAAACGCGCCGATTCGACGATGAAGACCATCGATGACCTTCTGAAGGACAACGAGCCGGCGATCACCGAAATCGTCCAGAATGTCGAAACCTTCTCCGGCGCGCTTGCCGCCAACTCCGACGGCGTCAAGGATTTCATGGCGAGTATCGGCAAGGCCTCTGAATCCTTCTCCAGCCTGTCGGGACGCCTTGAGAAACTGGTTGATCAAGGTGAACGTCTTCTGGCTGCGGTTCCGTCCGACAAGGTGACGGCGATCGTTGACGATCTGAGCAAGTTCTCGCAAAGCCTCGGCAATGCCAGCAAGGATATCGATCTGCTTGTGGCCGACGCCCAGAATGCGGCCAAGGAACTGGAGACCTTCACCAAGAACCTGAATGCCGGTCTCGACAACGTGCACAAGATTGTTGACGCTGTGAAGCCGGAAGACATCGAGAAGGTCATGGCGGGGGCTGCCGCGCTGGGCGATGTGCTTGAAAAACGGTCCGGCGACATCGACAAGCTGGTCACGGCAACCAGCGAAACCATGCAGAATGTCAATCAGATCGTCGAAGTCGTGCAGCAGCGGGAAGGCACGGTCGTGGAGATCCTGGAAGGCAGCCGCGATGTGGTGGCCAAGGTCGACACAATCATGACACGGGGCGTCGAAATTGCCGCTGCGATCGATCCGCTTCAAATCGATCAGGTGGTCAACAACGTTTCAGTCTTCACGGAAGGCATGAACGCCTCCCTGCTGCGTGTCGATGAGATCCTGGCAAGTGTTGACCCGGACCAGATTGGTCAGACTGTCGACAACGTTTCCAGCATCGTCGACAACTTCAACAATCAGCAGACCCAGATCAACGAGATCATCGCCTCCACCAAGTCGACGGTACAGAATTTTGAAGCTGTCTCCGCGACCGTACGGGGGCAGGATGACCGGATCGCGGCGCTGATCACGGATGTTCAGGCCGCAGCAGAACGGTTCTCGACAACGCTGGAAACGGCCAATGATCTCATGAAGGCGGTTGATCCGGAGAAAGTCGCGAATATTGTCGGTTCGGTCGAAACCGCGGCCTCCGGTCTTGCCAATCCGGAAGACGGCATTCCGGCGATCCTGCAGAGCGCACGCAAGGCGGCCGACAATGTTCAGCAGATGACGGCAAACCTGGAGAAGCGCACGCCGGATGTCGATCAGATCATCACCGATGCCAAGCAGATGACCGCGACGCTGAATGCAACCTCCGTGAGGGTCGAGAGCCTGGTGGAGAAGGTCTCGACCATGGTCGATGGGGACGGCGAAGGCCTGATCAAGGAAGCGACCCTGGCGGCCCAGGCGATCCGCAAGATCGCGGTTGCCTTTGAAAGCAGGGCGGATTCGATTGCCGGCGGACTTTCCAAGTTCGCGACGCAAGGATCTGCCGATTTCACGGCAGCTCTGGCGCAGGTCAACCGCACGCTGATCTCGATCCAGCGCGCTGCTGAAAGTTTCGAACGCAGTCCGAACCGGGTGATTTTCGGTGGAGAGGACGTGCCGACCTATTCAGGCGGGCGGCGCAGGTAAAAGACGATGGCTAAGGGCTGGGACGCATGACGAAGACACCGACAGACATGACCCGCCGGGGCGTTCTCGGAGCGCTCGGGTTCGGCGTGCTGGTCTCCGGCTGTGCCAGCAACACGCCCTCCGCCTATTACAGCATCGCAGCGGCCGATGTCGGAGGTCTTGCCGGCCGATCCAGCCGGGTTCAGGTGCTGGTTGCCGCGCCGCGTGCGCTGAAAGCGCTCGATACCACTTATATCGCAGTTGTCGACAGGGGACCGGTCTACAGCTATTTCCCGGAAAGCGCCTGGGCGGACACGCTGCCCAATGTGGTCCAGCTGAAGCTGGTGGAAACCCTGCAGAACACTGGCCGCCTGCGCGGCGTCGGCGTACCCGGCGACGGTCTCCTGATCGATTACCAGCTGCAGACCGAAATCCGGGCCTTCGAGCTCCGGGTCGATGGTACGGACCGCGGCCTCGTCGAGATCTCCGCCCGTGTCGTCAACGATCGCAACGGCCGCACGGTCGCGACCAAGGTGTTTCGCGCCGAAACCCCTTCCGGTAGCACATCGGTCGACAAGGCGGTGGCAGCGATGAACGCCTCCGCCGACCGGGTGTTTGCCGAAATGGCCGCCTGGACACTCCGGAACGTTTGAGCGAAAACGTGCCGGTTGGACTGCCCTAAAATCAAGGTTGGAGCATCCGGAGTTCGTTTTTCAGACGATCGATTTCGGCCAGAAGGCGCGGAATATCCTGGCGGGCGTGTGCAATGAAATCCTGATCCGCATGCGTGGCACCTGGTATTTCAAGATCCGGGCCACGTGTGTCCCCCTCTCCGGTCCTGATGAAGTCACTGCCGCTGGTATGGTCACGCCCTTCAACAAAAGAAATCCAGGGTCCAGGTAGTGCCGCGTCACAGCGCCGCCGCATGGCTTCGAGGTCGTGATCGCTGATGGGGCCGGTGTTCAATGGACTGGTCGCTCTCTGTCTGGTGTGGTGCAACATACCGTGTCATCCAGTTGCTTCAAGCGGCACAATGGACATTCTCAAACGTGATCGTGTCTCAGCTCTGCCACAGGCCAGTTCGCCTTCATCGCGGCTCCGTCATAGAGGCTGTTCAAGAACGCCAGGATGCTCGCGGACGGATTGTCGCTTGTTCGCGCGTCCTCGTATTTCAGGATAGCCAGTGCGCCACCATTCTTCTCGGCCCAGAAAGCCTCTGGCGGTGCCAGGGCAACCTGGTTGAGGCCATCAGGTTCGGGATAGGCATAACCGTAAAAGGCGGCCTCGGGGAAGCTGTCGTCGCCGGGCCAGAAGCCGATCGAGATGACCTCGTGGGAATAGGCCTCCCTGTCCGACTGGGTGCCGCTTTCAAGCGGGTGGGCCCGTCCGGAGAACCGGGTGACGACCAGATCGAACGAATGCCAGTAGAGCTGAACCGGTGTCTGCTTGCCGACAAAACCGGACCGGTAGTTTTCAAAGATGCCGGCAATGGAGCAGAGCGCCCGCCAGAAGTCTGAAATGGCTGCCGCGTCGTAGGGCCTGGGTGCGGTGTCCTCGGCAAAAGGCACTTTCGACTTGTTGTCATAGGGCACGCCAACGATTTTCACTGCCACGCCAAGTGTTTCGAGACGTTTGAACAGGGCATCGTGGAATTCAGCGACGGTCAGGCCCGCCACATCAAAAGCCGCCTGTCGGCCGTCGTTCAGGCTGATCGACACGCGGTGATCGAGCATGTCATAGAGAATTTCGAAGCCGCTCTTCCCGTAAGGGACCCGTCCTGTGGTCAATCCGCGAACATGCGGATAGAGCGTGACATGCCACCAGTGGTTCATCTTGGGATGCGCCTTGAGGCGGATCTTGCCAATAATCTGCAAGAAGAGATGCAACGTGTCCTTGCTGTCGGACCAGTTGGCATAGGGTAGGGCAGGGAGCATCGTCATGGCGGTCTCGGAGGTTTGCTTCTCGGGACTTAAGGAAATAGGCGGGGCCGGCCAAGAGGAAACAGGCCTTCTGAAAAAGACCTTTTTTGCAGGATCCGGGGCACCTCTCAACAGCCGGACCAGTCCGGCGCTGCCTGGCGGCCTGTCAGAATTGTCAGGATTGAAAGCCCGGCCTTATCGGGATCTTGATTGCCTATCACTTTAAGTTAAGTGTCTAGCGTCATCATGCATTTGAACGCGACCAAATGCATGAGACCGGGTCAGGTTCCCACAGATGACGTTCTTGTTCCGGAACGCTGCATCGGCAGGTGGTACAGGCTATGCATGAACTGGAATACGATGCAGACCCAGAAGCCGGTTCGGCCAGGAACCTCGGCGAGGATGTCGTCGGCCTGATCGTGCCTGACATTACCAATCCGTTTTTCGCCCAGCTTGCAAAACATATCGAGATGGAAGCCGCTCTGCGCGGGATCATGGTGATGCTGTCCAACTCCCATGAGGACCCGGCCATCGAGCGCAAGCAGATCAAGGCGATGTATGACCGCTCGATCTCCGGCATCATCGTGGTCTCGACTTCTGACGCCAGCCTGCCTTTCAGCTCGGACATTCCCATCGTCTCCGTCGATCGGCGCTATGGCAGCTACCCGCTGGTGACGACAGATCAGTGGCACGGCTCGGGCATGCTGGCCGAACACCTGCATGGTCTTGGACACAGGCACATGGCTTATATTGCTGGGCCGCTCGAGACGGAGGTTGCCCGGCAGCGCCGCGACGGTTTCGTGGCCCGTGTCGAGGCGCTTTCACGTCCCGAAGACCCGATTGACCTGACCATGCAGTCGGGCCCGTTCGACTCCGAGACAGGAGAGGCGATCGGGCGAGAGATTCTGCTATCCGTGCGCAAGGGCGGACGGATTACCGCGATCGCGACCTCCTGTGATCAACAGGCCATCGGTGTTCTGAGATGCGCCCGGGACCTCGGCGTGCATGTGCCGCAGGATGTTTCGGTGATCGGCTTCGACGATATCGCGATGGCGTCACTGGTGGTTCCACGGCTGACAACGCTGCGCCAGCCGATCGAGGACCTTGCTTCCGGCGCGCTCGAAAGGGTGCTTTCCGAAACAGGGTTCACGACCGACTACGCGATCCGTGGCTCCCTGGTGATCCGCGAGTCGACCGCGCCTCCAAGCGAATGGAGCTAAGCGTCCATCGGCCTTTTGGATCTTTTCACCTGACTTCCCGTCCTGGACGTTTCGAACGGGATCAGCTGCGTATTTGCTGAACTCTGCCGTTTCGTTGAGAACAGTCCGCTCACAATGAGGGGGACGTGTGGTCAGGATTTGCTTGTGTGGCTTCCAATCGTTGCCTGGAGTGCGGTCTCCGCAACCTTATCGAACAGTGTCTTGTCGTTGGAGGCCGACGCGATGATCATGCCCCCTTCCAGGGCGGCAACAAGCGTGAGGGCCTTGTCGCCTGCGCGATCAATGCCGTGTTTTTCAAGCAGGGCTTCAAGCCAGACCCTGTTGGCCTTGAAGAACGCCGCCGTCTTGCGGTTTATGTCTTCCGGCAAACCATTGGCTTCGGCGCCCATGACGGCGCAAAGACAGATGGCTTCCGTCAGCACCAATGCATTGGCATAAAGGCCGACAAAACCGTTCAGGGCAGCGCGGAGCGTGCCGGTGTCGAGATCTTCCAGGGCAGCCTGAAAGTTCTTTGCGTAGCGGTCGACAAGAGCTTCGCCGAGCGTGTGTTTGGTCGGGAAATGATAGTGCACGCTGGCGCTCTTGATGCCGACATCGCTTGCCAGGTCACGGAAACTCATTTCTGCAAAACCTGCCTTGCGAACACGCTTTTCCGCGGCCGCCAGTATTTTTTCCTTCATCGTCAACGACATGGCTCTCTCCGATCTATCGAGTGATAGATAGTTCTTGACTTGTCTCGGGGCAACTCCTAATTAAATATCTATCGATAGATAGAAAATTTGCTGATGATGGGACGGGTCCCGGGCGATCCGAGGCCTATGTGAATGAGCAAATGGTGAAGGAGCAGGCTCCGGTGCATGCACAATGGGAAGGCTGGCGACGGCCCTCCTGACCGGCTCGGCGCTGGGCGAAACACAACAGCAAGGTCACAGAGTGAACCGGAGACCTTGCAGCAATGAAAAGGCTGCGGGGAGGGAAAGGCAGACAGATGGAACTCAATGCGAATTTCGACCGGCGGGCCGCAGTTCATGCGGATCAGGAGCCCTGGATCGCCTCGCCCATGAAAGGGGTGGACCGCAGAATGCTGGACCGTGTGGGCGGCGAGGTTGCGCGGGCAACAACGATTGTGCGGTATGCGCCCGGCAGCGCGTTCTCAGCGCACACGCATACCGGCGGTGAGGAGTATCTGGTGCTGGACGGCGTCTTTCAGGACGAACATGGCGACTTTCCAGTTGGCACATATGTGCGCAATCCGCCGACTTCGTCCCACACGCCAAGCTCGGCACCGGGTGCAACGATCTTTGTGAAGCTCTGGCAGTTCGACATGGAGGATCGCCAGCAGGTCACGATTGACACCAACAGGGAGCCCCCCAGACCGGTGGGGGGCGGGGTTTCGGAAATTCCGCTGTTTGAAGATGCGCGCGAGCGGGTGCGTATCGAGCTCTGGGAGCCAGGGGCCGAAATCTCCATTGCGGCCCATGACGGGTTCGAAGCGCTGGTGATCAAGGGCAGCTTTGTGGAAGGCGGTGAAACCTTTCAGGCCAATTCCTGGCTGCGACTGCCACCCGGCAGCCCACTGAAGGCTGTGGCGGGTGAGGCCGGGGCGCGTCTTTGGGTGAAATCGGGGCACCTGGCAGAACCGCAGACCGCCCCGCAAATCGGAGACTGAGATGACACATCCCTTCGCTCTTGTTGCCGGCGCCGGAGCCGGCCTTGGCCAGTGCCTGGTCCGTACCTTCAATGACAGCGGGTATCATGCGGTCGGTCTTAACCGCTCCGTGCCGGACGGGACGGTTGAAACCACACAGGCACTCGATCTGACCGATGCCTCTGCAACGGCGCATGTGCTGTCGGAGCTTCTTCGGGCACATGGCGCGCCAAGACTTGTGGTGCACAACACCGCAAAGCTGGTGATCTCCGACTTTGAAAACACCTCCAATGCCGACTTCGAAGCCACCTGGCGGTCGATGGTCCTGTCGGCAGTCAATCTTGCACGTGGCGTCTTGCCGGGCATGGTGGCAGCAGGCGGCGGCACGTTCATTGTCTCGGGGGCCACCGCCAGCCTGCGTGGCGGCCGGAACTTTGCCGCATTTGCCTCTGCCAAGGCCGGCCTGCGCGCCCTGACCCAGTCTTTGGCGCGCGAATACGGGCCCAAAGGCATACACGTGGTTCACGTGATCCTGGACGGGATCGTGGACACGGCCGCAAGCCGCGCTCTGCACGCATTGGACCCCGCACGGATGATGCAACCGGAAGACATTGCAAAGGCCTATCTGGCGCTCGCCGACCAGCCCGGTTCCACCTGGACCCACGAGCTTGACCTCAGGCCGATGGGGGAGGCGTTCTGATGAAAACGGATGTGCTGGTTGTCGGCGGGGGCCTGTCCGGTCTGGCGCTCGCCGATCAGCTGACGCGCGAAGGTGTTGATCACCTGGTCGTCGAGGCACAGGACTGGCTTGGGGGACGTATCCTGACCAGGAACCTCTCCGGCGGCGCTTTCGACCTTGGTCCGGCCTGGTTCTGGCCCGGTCAACCGCGCATGGCGGCCTTGGCGGACCGGTTCGGAATCCCGGTCTTCGAACAATTTGCAACGGGCGATCTCGTTTATCAGGACCAAAGCGGTGCCGTTCAGCGCGGCCGCGGTTTTGCGTCCATGCAGGGCTCTTACCGTCTGGAAGGGGGCATGGGCCGGTTGATCGAAGCGCTTGGCGGCGTCCTGGCACCTGAAAACGTTTGGACAAACACCCGATTGACCGCGCTGGCCCCTCGAGAGCGTGGTCACACGGCTTCAATCCTGCAACATGGTTTACCCAGGACGATCGAGGCACGGGACGTTGTGCTCGCGCTTCCCCCGCGGGTGATCGCCGAGACGGTGTCCTTTGAGCCCGCGCTTGAGGAAGGGCTGGTGGCGGACCTGCGCGCAATCCCGACCTGGATGGCCGGGCAGGCCAAGATCCTGGCTGTCTATGACGAACCCCACTGGCGGATGGCGGGAATGTCGGGGGATGCCATGAGCCATCACGGGCCGATGGTGGAAATCCATGATGCTTCGCCGGTGAAAGGAGGCCCCTACGCGCTGTTCGGTTTTGTCGGCGTTCCGGCGCAGGTCCGGGCGGCACACGAGGCGCAGTTGATGGATCTTGCGCGATCCCAGCTGGTGGACCTTTTCGGCCCCGCAATGGCCGAGCCCCTGGATCTCGTGCTGCAGGACTGGGCAAAGGTGCCGGAAATTGCGCGGTCCCAGGACATGACTCCGGCTGGAGGCCACCCCGACTATGGTCTGCCGGCCGGCCTGCAGACGCTCGGCACGGGTGGGCTGCATTTCGCATCCACCGAGACTGCACCGACCTTCGGGGGTTTTCTGGAAGGTGCGCTTGAGTCAGCAGAAAGAACAGCCCGGGCAATCAGGCAAAGGGTTCCCGAGGGAGCCTAGAAGTGTGTGCTGTCTGCCGACTTTATCGTCAGAGGTGACGGTGCCTGGCCGTTAGTGGTCTTCAGCCCTGCCGCGCGGCGGCACCGCTTCGACGATGTTTTCCCTGGTCACTTCGCTCATCGGGCAGTGAACGCGGATCGTCGCGATCGGATTGTCCGGTTCGAGTATGCCGATTACGGTTTCGATGTCCGGGCAGCCGTCGTCCCGGCAGGCCAGTTCAGACACAGTGACCGGCGTGTCTTCCGGGAGCGCCAGAAGTTCCCGGACCCAACCCTTGATCTCCGTTGACTTGGCTTTCAGCCGTGTGAACTTTGGCGCCAGCGGATTGACGAATGCGCTCATTCGGCCGCTACCTGAGTTTCTGCGACGCATTGCCTGAAGCCGTTTTCAATCGCTTCCCGGGGCAGGTTGCGACCGATAAAGACGATCCTTGTGGTGCGGGCTTCATGCTCTTTCCACGGGCGCTGATGGTCACCTTCCAGCAACATGTGGACGCCCTGCATGACAAACCGATCATCGTCGCCCGGAAAGGCGATAATGCCCTTCATGCGCAGCATGTCGGGACCGTGTTCCTGGGCAATCGTCTGGATCCACGGAAAGAAGCGCTGCGGATCAAGCGGCTCGTCGCTGAGCAGCGAGAAACTCGAGACATGATCATCATGATGGTGATGATGATGGTGGTCCAGGAATTCGGGTTCGTTCTCCAGCACTCGGTCCAGGTCGAAGGCATTGCGCCCGAGGATATTGTCCAGCGGTACCTGGCAGCGCTCGCTGCGGTGGATGATTGCCGTCGGATTGATCCCGCGAATGCGCTGCTCGACATTTGCAAGCTGGTTCTCGGTCACCAGGTCGGTCTTGTTGAGAAGAACGATGTCGGCGAAGGCCAGTTGCTCTTGGGCCTCGTGGGCCTTGTCGATCTCGTCGAGCAGGTGTTTGGCGTCGACGACGGTGACGATTGCATCAAGGCTGGTCTTGGACTGCACATCGTCATCGACGAAAAAGGTCTGGGCGACGGGCGCCGGATCGGCCAATCCCGTGGTCTCGATCAGGATCGCGTCGAAATGGTTTCGCCGTTTCATCAGTCCATCGATGATGCGGATGAGATCCCCGCGCACCGTACAGCAGATGCAGCCGTTGTTCATTTCGAAGACTTCTTCGTCGGAATCGACGACAAGGTCGTTGTCTATGCCGACCTCGCCGAACTCGTTGACGATGACCGCGTACCGTTTACCGTGATTTTCCGTCAGGATGCGATTGAGCAGGGTTGTTTTGCCCGCGCCCAGATACCCTGTGAGTACGGTGACAGGCGTCTTTTTCAATTCAGTCATTTTGACCTCCGGGACAAGCGGCTAAGTGTTGAGAAAGCTTGCGAAAACGCTGCAACGAAGTCACCCGCTGCAGACTTGAGAAACTTTGTGAAAGAGCTTGGCTCGGAGTCGATTACGGCGCTGAAGAGCTCTTTGACCGGCTCGGGGTCTATGCCGTCCGTAATGAAAACGAGCCGCGTGCGCCGATCCGCGTCAGGCCAGGCCGGCAGGCGGACGGGGGCGGACAGAACTTGCTGGACCGTATGAATGATCATCGGCTCGTTGGGTGCATCCGCCGTCGCAACAATCCCCTTGACCCGCAACAGGCGCTGGCCTGCAGACCCTTGCAGAAGCGTCAAAAAGCGCTGCAGCCGGTCTCCGGAGAGAGGAAAGTCCCTGACCAGACTGAACGTGCGAATGCCGGTGCCATGCCGAGCCGCCGGGTTTGCCGTTACTGGCGTCGCACCATGTCCGGGGTCCTGCGCCAGCGCGCTCTCCAGGGCGAGCCACCCAACGACATCTTCACCGCGCTCGACTGTGGCGTAAGGCCGGGGCTCAAAAAGGGCGGCGAGATCGGCGGTGCACCGGTCAAAGACCTCTGCACCGGCGTTGAGTGTGCGAAGGTCTCGGATGAGCGGAAAGCTGTCGAATGACGGATTGCTGTTCTGGGCAAGATCCGTTTTCGTCAAGACGATGCGATCTGCGAACGCGATCTGTTTCACGGCTTCAAAATGATGCTCAACAGAGTTCACCCCGGCGACGACGTCGAAGAGGGTCACAACGCCTGCCAGATAGAAGACCGCGCGCTGGTCTTCATCCTGAAGCGGGCTGTCAGGGCGCGTGCCGGAAGTGAGGGCATTGACCAACGGTGCCGGGTCGCCCAGCCCGCTCATTTCCACGATCACGCGCGAGAAGCCATGGGTCCGACCGCTGTCTGCGGCGGTTTTCAAGTCGGACAACGTTTGTTGGAGATTTGTCGTGCCCACGCAGCACAGGCAGCCGGTTGATACCTGCTGAATAGCGGTTTCGCCTTGGCGGATCAGCAGATGATCGACGGGTACGTCGCCGAATTCATTGATGATAATGGCAGTGTCTCTGACTGCCGGATCGTTCAAAAAGGCGTTTAACAGCGTCGATTTTCCGGAGCCCAGAAAACCGCTGAGCAAAAAAACGGGTATGCGATTGGGAAAAAGCATATCAGGCGCAGTCTTGGTTGCTGGTTGGTCTTTTGCAGCCGGGGCACTCATGGCGTGTCTCACACACAGCGCGATGAATGATGGCCTGTGATCAGCCAGTGCCCGTCGATCTGTGCATAGGTGAACAGGAAGCGGGCGGGTACGGCTTCCGCACCCCCATCTTCCGTCCGAAACGAGAATGTGTAGATGCCGCCGATTGCGACAGTGCCGTGCGCTGGATCTGCCCGGACAATTTCCTGCCCGACGGTGCAACCGAGCACCTGCCGGGACAAAAAGAACTCGAAGTAACTGCGGCGCCCAGCTTCCGTGACGTGGATCTCGTTGGACAAGGTTGGCACCAGGACGGCGTCCTCTGCATAAAGCGTGAGAACCATCTCGATCCGGTTGGATGTGACGGCCTCAGTCCACCGGGTCAAAGCCGTGCGAGCTTCATCGAAGCCGGACGCTTCGCGGGCGTGAGCAATCTGACCAAAATTCCGTTCCAATTCTTGTTCCTGAATCTGCTTGGGTGAACAAATCATTCGGTTCACAGTTGAAGTGCCGGTTACCGGGACCTGACCTGCAGGCCTCACGTTACTAGGTAATGTTATAACGTACTGTGGTCAAATCAAGGTGATAACCGCGCCGGTTTTCCCACGGGAAATCGCCCGGCTTCAGAGGACCGGCTCGCGAAGGTGCTGGATGCCGTAGACGTCGCACGTCAAAACGATGATTGACTGATATGTTATAACGTTGCATCTCTGCCGGAATTTTTCTGACGGAGGTCTCTAGGACAATGAATTACGCTGCGACTGTTACAGCCATGGCAGAGTACAGGAAGGAACACGGCCTGCGTCCGTCGCGTGCGGACGCAGAAGCAGCCGTCCGCATCCTGCTGGAATGGACGGGCGATGATCCGGACCGGGAGGGGCTTGTCGACACACCGGCCCGTGTCGTTCGGGCCTATGAAGAGTTTTTCGAGGGATATACGATCGATCCAGCGGAGCTGCTGGCCAGAACCTTTGAAGAAACCAATGATTACAACGATTTGATTGTGCTCCGAAACATGCGGTTGGAGAGCCACTGCGAGCATCATGTGGTCCCGATCATCGGCAAGGTCCATATCGCCTATCTGCCCGCCAATCGTGTTGTCGGCATCAGCAAGCTGGCGCGGGTCGTGGAGGTTTTTGCCAAACGTCTACAGATCCAGGAGACGCTGACATCCCAGATTGCCGATACCATTCAGGACGTGCTGCGGCCCCGCGGCGTTGCTGTTGTTATTGAGGCAGCGCACATGTGCATGACCACACGAGGCATCAGGAAACCAGGTGTTTCCATGCTGACACGCCGCCTTCTCGGGGAATTCCAGACCGACCCGGATCTGCGCCGCGACTTTCTGTCTTCCATTTCCAGTTCCCTGAAAGGAGAGGTCTGATGAATGAATCCATTCCCTTCGCGCAGCGTGTTTCCATCGAGCAGGTGGAAGAAGGCAAACAGCTTGCACCAAAGTTCGATGAAAATGGCCTCATACCGGTCGTCACAACTGACGCTTCGTCCGGCGAGGTTCTGATGATGGGGGGCATGAACAAGGAGGCTCTGAGGCAGACCATCAGGACCGGGGAGGCCCACTACTGGAGCCGTAGCCGCAAGGTGCTCTGGCACAAGGGGGCGACCAGCGGATTGGTGCAAAAAGTGGAGGAGATGCGCATCGACGACGATCAGGACGCCGTCTGGCTCCGTGTCGCCGTTGATGGCGGTGCCAGCTGTCATGTCGGCTACCGTTCCTGCTTCTATCGCGCGGTCCCGGTTGAGGTCGAAGGCGGTTCGGTCGAGTTGCGCTTTACTGAACAGGAAAAGGCCTTTGACCCGGTCGAAGTCTATGGCGATGCCCCAAATCCGACGCAGCTCTGACGCCGGTTTTTGCAGCCTGCCCTGGAAAGGACGCGGGGTGTCTCCGAGTCCTTTTGATTGTTGAAACAGCACTCAGGACCGTTCGGCCGGGGGGCTTTGTCGCCGCTGCTGGTCGTTTTCACACGGCTGGTGGCGTCCGCGCGCGTGGAGCACGATTTTCCGGGATCAACGGTTTAACTGTCGTAAGATTTATTCCGAAGGAAAATCGATATTTCATCATCTGTTTGCCGAATTACTCCGTACCGATCAGCATAGTTCGTCGAAATAGGAGTAATCGACATGAAAAAGAGCCTGCTTGCCCTTACAACTTCTTTCTGCCTTTTGGCTGGCGCCGCCAAGGCCAACACGATCGTTGACATTGCCGCTGGCGATGACCGGTTCAGCACCCTTGTTGCTGCCGTGCAGGCTGCCGGACTTCAGGATGCCTTGCAGGGGCCTGGTCCGTTCACGGTATTTGCTCCCGTCAACGATGCCTTTGCCGCTCTGCCGGAAGGCACTGTTGAGACCTTGCTGAAACCGGAAAACAAGGACCAGTTGACCAACGTCCTTCTTTATCATGTCGATGATCGCAAACTGACGGCGAGTGACATTCCGGTCGGTTCCAACTATTTCAAGCCGCTTCTCACCAGCGAACGCACCTGCATCACCCGGTCGGGCGACGGTGTTCAGGTTGCCGATGGCAGCGGCGCCAGCGCAAATGTCATCATCGCCGATATTCAGGCGGACAATGGCGTCATTCACGTGATCGACAAGGTGCTTTTGCCGGGCGACCGCCCCGCCTGCCACTGAGCCTTCAATCAAGGGGCCCGCGCATTGTGCGGGCTCTTTTTTGTTTGTGGCTGAGGCAGAGTTACCGGAGCAGCTTTGCGTCCGACGACTGCAGAACGCCCCTCAGGACCGGGCCTGTATCACCGCTTCAATGGTGGGCAGCACCGGTATCACTTGCCGTCGCCTTCGCGAACCGACGTGAAAGCTCGGCAATATGCTCAGGCCCAACCTCGCAGCAACCGCCGATGATGGTTGCACCAAGATCGATCCACGTGGTGGCATGGTCGGCATAAGCGCTCGGCGTCAGATCGGTTCGGGCGGACAGGTTGGAGACGCTGCTGCCTTTTTTCAGGAATTCGGGTTTGATCGCGGTGAACCCATTGGCGTAAGCGCCGGTTCTGAAGCCCGACTGGCCCAAAATGCCCAGTCCGGTGGTAATGGCTTCCGGCACAGAGCAGTTGAGCAGCACCGCATCGGGTTCGAACCTTTCAAGCTCTTTCAAGACGATATCCAGCGGTTCACCGGAGCGCAGCTCTTTGCCATTCTGATCGTCCACCGTGAGCCCGATCCAGACCGGTTTGCCGAATTGTTGTGCCGCCGACAGCGACGCCCGTGCCTGTGACAGCGAGGCAATCGTCTCGATCACAAAAAGATCGACCTTGTCTTCCTGGAGCCGGCATATCTCTTCGTAGAGTGCAGTGGAAGCGGTCTCCGACGGAGCGCCGTCATGGCTGTAGGACCAGCCGAGCGGACCGAGACAGCCCGCAATGAGTCCGGAACCGTGCGCCTGCTGCGATTGCCGTGCGAGGTCGCAGGCCAGCTTATGCAGCTGTTCGAACTGGTCTTCCAGGCCGGCCGGGCGCAGGCGGTCGCGATGAAGCGTATAGCTGTTCACCGTCGCGACATCCGCGCCGGCGGCGAAAAAATCGTCATGGATGGCACTGACCAGATCGGGGCGTTCCATCATCAATTCGCAGGACCAGAGCCCTGTGGGTGTGCGTCCAGTGCGGTGGACCAATTCCTGGCCCATGCCGCCATCAAGGATCGTTATCTTCGTCAAGTCCGATCTCTCCTGCCTTTGCGTTCCGAAACCGGATGACGCCACAGTGTCTTGTTTCCCAAACGCAATGTGTCGCGTCAGGTCTGGTGCGACAACGGTTTGTCCGTGAAAAATTTGACGGTGAACGTTCTTGGGGTCCGGTCGCTAGGACTCGGGAACTTGGCAGACAACCTCCCGGCGCCCTTATTTTCCTCTTAAGTTTTCAACCCTATACAGGGACAAAATATCCTTAGGTAAATTGACCGATAGGAAGCTGGTCGACCGGTCTTCCGGGCGCCCCGAAAACACAGAGGCTTGTGGCATGACGCAATCTGATTTGGTCGAGACAATGGCGACGGCGCACCAGCTGGAGGTAGAGTTCACGCAAGCCGGAGACCTTGGACTGACCGGACCTGACAGTGTGTCAGACAGCTCGCGGGAGACCCGCAGCCCGGAAGCCTGGGCGGAAGCCCTCCGGGCGCTGGATGCAGCCTTTGAAGACGCTGCTCCGGCTGAAATTGCACTTGCCGTCTTTGCCGTTTTCGCCGCTCGACTGAGCGAAAACCGCGTTGCCGTCCTGGCGCTGGCACAAGTGAACCCGGATGGTCAGGACAGTGGGGTTTTTGAAGCCGGGCTCACCGCGGAAAAAACCTTCGCCGAGGTGTTGTCGGAAGTGACCCGCAGCGGCTTTGGTGCGGCCACTGGGCTTTCCGGCTTGCCAGAGCTTCCCGCAGGGGCCCCGTTACCGTTCTTGGTCAGTGCAGGGTCTCGTTCGGCACAGGAAATCGTTGCGGCACTGGAGCTTCAAATCTCGGCCGATGGCAGCCTCACGCTTGTTCATCCGGCGAGCCTTGAGACAGGCTTGCTCGATCTCCTGTTCGAACGGTTGACGGCCCTCGCGGCCGGTCTGGCAAACAACCCGGCAACACCGCTGGTGCATCAGCCGATCATGTCGGCGGATGAGCGCAAGACGGTCGTCGAGACCTGGAATGCGACAGACCGCCATTATGGCTATCACGGCGGTCTCGTCGCGATGATGGAGCGGGCCGCTGCGGCAACCCCGGATCACCCCGCGCTGATCTTCAAGGAGGCGACGCTCAGCTACGCCGAGTTCAATGCCCGGGTAAACCGTCTGGCGCGTCTGTTACGCGAGAAGGGCGTTGGTCCCGACAGGTTTGTCGCGCTTTTCATGGACCGGAGCCTGGAAATGGTGATCGGGCTCTGGGCGACGATCAAGGCCGGCGGTGCCTATGTGCCGCTCAACACTGAAGATCCGTCCGGCCGCTTGACGGAGATCATCGAGGATTGCAAGCCGGTTGCCGTTCTGACCCAGGCGCATCTTGCGGACAAGATCGAAACAGATGTCGCCGAGGTGATTGTCCTGCCGGAGGGCGGCGATGCCGCGCCAGAGTTTGAAACCGGCAATCTGGGCCTGGAGATCGCCCCCGGGGACCTTGCCTACATGATCTACACATCCGGTTCGACCGGAAAGCCGAAAGGCGTGATTGTCGAACATGAGGCGATCCACAACCGGGTTGTCTGGATGCATGAGGAATATGGCCTGGACCCGGAAGACAGGGTCCTTCAGAAGACACCCTATACGTTCGATGTGTCGGTCTGGGAATTCCTCTGGCCCTTTGCCGTCGGCTCGACCCTGGTGGTGGCGATCCCGGGCGGTCACATGTCGATCCGCTATCTGAAACGCGAGATCAAGCAGTCCGGCGTCACGCATCTGCACTTCGTGCCGTCGATGCTGCGGCTGTTCCTGCTGGCGCCGTCTCTCGACGAACTCCAGATCAAGAAGCTGTTCTGCTCCGGCGAAGCGCTCGGCTTCGATCTGGTCCAGGCCTTTTACGAAAAGGCGAGCGACAGCGTCGAGGTCCACAATCTTTATGGCCCGACGGAAGCGGCGGTCGATGTCAGCTATTTTGCCTGCCCGCGCACGTCCGGCGATCACAGCATTCCGATTGGCAAGCCGGTGACCAATACCGGTCTCTATGTGCTGGACGAATATGACCAGCCGGTCCCGGTCGGTGTTCCGGGTGAGCTTCACATCGGCGGGGTTCAGCTGGCGAGGGGCTACTGGAACCGGGACGATCTGACTGCGGAACGCTTCATCCCCTGTCCTGTCGAGGACGCACCGCATCGGCGGCTCTATCGCACCGGCGATCTTGCCTATTTCCGTCCCGACGGCGAGATCATGTATCTCGGCCGCAACGATTTCCAGGTGAAGATCAGCGGTGTCCGCATCGAGCTTGGGGAAATCGAGGCCGCCATTCGCTCGGCTGAAGGCATCCGGGACGTGGTGGTGGTTGCGGAAGAAAATCAGGGCCAGAAGTCCCTGGTCGCCTATGTGGTTGCGGAGGCCGCCGGCGATGCGGCGGCCGCTGCGATCAAGGCCGCTGTCGCGGAAAGATGTCCACCCTTCTATGTGCCTCAGGATGTGCGCTTCCTGGCCGAGATGCCATTGACGGTGTCGGGCAAAATCAATCGCAAGCTCCTGAAGGACCAGCCGCGGCTTTGAGGCTGCGGCTGGCTCTCCGGTCAGATCAGCATCAGGGACAGCGCCGGCACGGCAATCAGGAGACCGAGCCGCAGGATGTCGGCCAGCCAGAAGGGCAGGATACCGGCGAACATGGTTCGAAGCGGCACATCTGTCAGAACCGACCGCAGCACGAAGACATTGAGCCCGATCGGCGGCGAGATCAGGCTGATCTCGGTGACCACGACCACCACAATGCCGAACCAGATCAGCACCATCTCCGGATCTGCCAGAAGGCCGCCGCCGAAGTCGAGCGAGGTCACCAGCGGGAAGAACACCGGAACGGTGAGCAGGATCATGGAGAGGCTTTCCAGGACGGCCCCCAGAACCACATAGATCAGCACCAGCACCAGGATCACGACATAGGCGTTGACGTCGAGCGACTGGACAAAGGTCAGAAGGGCATCGGGGACACCGGCATAGCTGATGAAGTTGGAAAAGACCTCCGCGCCGATGATGATCGCGAAGATCATGGCCGTGGTGCGGGCGCAGTTGAGACCGGCAGTATAGAGTTTCTGCCACGTCAGCCCGCCTGAAACCAGCGCAATGACAAAGGCAGCGGCCGCGCCGATGCCGGCGGCTTCGGTCGGTGTGAAGAAGCCGCCATAGATGCCGATCATGATCACGGCAAAAAGGCCCAGCACGGAGAGCACGCCCCAGACATCCTTGCGCTCCAGCTTCCGGTCCTCTGCGCCTTGTGGGGCGAGATCCGGTTTCAGGAGGACGGTGAGGTAGACGGCCGCGAGATAGAAGACAACGCCGAGCAGGCCCGGAATGATGCCGGCGATGAAGAGCTTGCCGATATCGGCTTCGGTCAGAAGCCCGTAGATGATCAGGATGACGCTCGGCGGGATCAGGATGCCGAGTGTACCACCGGCGGCAATCGAGCCCGTGGCCAGACTGTCGGCATAACCTGCCTTGCGCATGGACGGCATGGCGACCTTTGACATGGTCGCGGCCGTTGCCAGCGACGAGCCGCAGACGGCGGAAAAGCCGCCACAGGCGACGATCGCGGCCATGGCGAGGCCGCCGCGCATCCGGTGCAGCAAATGATGTGCCGTTGAAAACAGGGACTGGCTGACGCCTGAAATGGTGAGCAGGTTGCCCATCAGGATGAACAGCGGGATCACCGACAGGGTGAAGGACAGGCCGGTCTCGAACGCGGCATTTCCAAGCAGGTTCAGCGCTGCATTCCAGTTGCGCAAAGCGGCAAAACCGGCGGTGCCGACGATGATCATGGCAATGGCAATGGGCACGCGCACCAGCACGAGGGCGAACAGGGCGCCAAATCCGATCAGAGCTTCAAGCACGGGCTCAGGCCTTTTCCCGGAAACGTTTGGTGAAGAAGTAAAGGGCTGCCAGCGCCGACAGGGCGAAGGAAGCAGCGCCAAGCCAGCCGACATAGAAGAGCGGAATTTCCAGCGAATCCGTCACGCGGCCGCGGCGTTGCAGCTTGTCGGCATGTTCGAGCAGTTCCATGGCAATCAGGGCAAAGACACCGATGGTGCACAAGGCGGCGGCGAGCGTTCCGAGCTGCTTCAGGAAGCTGCTTTTGACACCGTCCAGCAGTTCCACCTCGATATGTTCACCTGCGGCTGTTGTCAGCGGCAGGGCCAGGAAGATCAGTGTGGCCAGCAGGATTTCGGTGAGCTCGTAAGCACCGGTGACCGGACTGTTGAAGGCATAGCGGGCAACGACGTCGACACAGGTGAGTGCGATCAGGCCGGCCAGGACCAGTAAACAGGCCAGGCCGAGCAGGAAACTCGCTCCGCGCCGGATCTTTGCAATCCGGCCCGGAGCCTTATCGTTGGGTCGCGGCAGCATGATCAGGGATTGATGCCGGTCTTGCCGCGGAATTCGGCAAGGGCCGCCGTGCCGTCAAAGCCGGTTTTCTGGACCGCATCGGCCCAGGTGGCTTCGTGTTTGGTGGCCAGCTCCTTCAGGGCCGCCAGGACCGGGGCAGGGGCATCGTAAACCTCGATGTCCTTGTCGGCGATATAGGCCGCGCCGCGCGTGTCGGCACCGTCCCACACCGAGCCTGCCAGTTCGGCCAGCGCTGCACCGGAAACCTTTTCGATGGCGGCCTGGTCTTCAGCGGAGATGCCGTCCCAGATGTCCTCGTTCATGACCATGAACCAGGAGGTGTTGTAGATGCCGCCCGGGACACGCATGGAGTATTTGACATGGTCGGTCAGATTGAAGGCCTGCAGGGCTTCCATCGGGAAGGTGACACCGTCAATCACGCCGCGGGAGAGCTTTTCGTAAACTTCACCCGGCCCCATGAACTGGGTGATGATGTCGAGTTCCTGAGCCAGGCCTGCGATGTAACCACCCGGCGTGCGCACCTTCAGGCCGGAGAAGTCTTCCGGGGTCTCGATCTTGCGCTGGTTGTTGTGGAACATGCCCGGCCCATGCACCCAAAGGCCCAGGAGCTTGGTGCCCTGGTGCTCGGCTTGCGCGTCCATGGTGCCGGCATAGACGTCCCAGTAGGCCCTGGAGCCTTCGGTTGCCGTGTCGGCGATGAAGGAGAACTGGCCGATGCGCGAGCGCAGGAACCGGTCGTCCTTGGTGAAGGAATGCAGGCCGTAGGTGATGTCGACGATGCCTTCGGCGGCAAGGTCAAAATGCTCCGGCGGCGAGCCGACCGGTTTTGGCAGGATGCGCACCGTTACGCGGCCTTCCGTGGCCTCGGCGACCTGATCCGCCCAGGGCTGGATGACGCCGGTGACGATCGGGTGCTTCGGCGGCAGCCAGGATGACAGCACCAGTTCGTCGGCGCTGGCCGTTGCGACAAGGCCCGTCAGCGCGGTGGCGGCAACGCCGGCCAGAATGGAAATGCACTTCAACTGTTTCAAGGGTCTCTCCTCCCACCTTTCATGATGGCCGTTCTTGCCGGTATCATCCGGACTTGAAACGCGGCGCCAAACATAGTTACATATGAAACAAAATAGTTACATGTGAAACTAAGTCAATCGAAAATCGCATGATTACGCCGAACGGATAACGTGGAAGACGGATGAACAAGTTGACCGAAGCGGACAAAACTACGCCAGAAACCATTGACTTCCTTGCGGAAACTGAAGCTGGTCCGGTATCTGCGTTTGAGCTGGAGACGTTCTTTCCCTACCAGGTGCGCGTGTTTTACTCAGACGTCACCCGCGCCCTGTCAGCGGTCTATCAACGCGATTACGGCATGATGCCGGCGGAGTGGCGCACCATGGCGATCCTCGGCTCTTCCTCCGATGGGCTGCAGGCAACGGAGATCGTTGCGCGCTCCAGCATGGACAAGGTTGTGGTCAGCCGTGCCGTCAAGCGGATGGAGGAGCGTGGGTTCCTGGTGCGCGAGAGCAACGAGGCCGATGGCCGCAGCTTTCTCTTGAAACTGTCCGACGAGGGCAGGGCCGTCTATGAGGACCTTGGGCCCAAGCTGAAGCAGGTCGAACAGCAGATGCTGGACGGTCTTACGGCCGACGAAATCTCCGCATTCCTTTCGGTCACCAGAAAGATCCGGGAGAACCTGGCCGGTGATCTCGACGGGGTGAGCGATTGAGGTGATTGGCGGCAGAGGCTAGGAGAGGACGCCCTTTTCCTGCAGTTTTGCGATCTCCGTTCGGATGGTGTCGACAAAGGCTGTCTCAATCCGGCTCAATGGGCGGTCGTCATGTTGAAATACGGCCATTTCCCACTCGATTTTCGGCTCGATTGGCAGCGCGACAACATCGTCTCCGACGGTCAACAGGCTGGTCAGCGGGTCGACGATGGCAATGCCGACGCCGCGGCGCACCAGGCCGTGAACAGCCCTGTTCGTGCGGGCTTCGGCCGCGATTTTGCGCTGACCTCCGGAGTTTTGCATCATGTAGTCGACGCGCGTGCGAAGCGGGCTGCCAATCGATAGCTCCACAAATACCTCCTTGCTGATGTCTTCCAAATTGACGCTTTTTGCTGTTGCCAACCTGTGCCCGCGGGGCACCAGGCACAACGCTGCACACGTGCCAAGGGGCAGCAGGCTGGCGCCATAGGGGCTGGCGTCGAGCGTGATGCCAACACCCAGGTCGCAGCTGCCGTCATGGAACATCCGCAACAGGTCTTCCAGGCCCGCATCAATGATCTTGATGGCCACATCCGGATGTGTCTGTTTGTAACTGGCGACCACATCCAGCAGAAACGTATCGAGGTAAACCGGCTGCGATGCCACGATGATCCGTCCAACCTGCCGGTTGGATATGGCACGTGCCTCGCGATCGAGATCCTGGAAAGCAGCCAGCGACCGGGACACCTTGGCGTGGAACAGGACTGCTTCCGGGGTCGGTGCCAGCTGATTCCGTTTCCTCAGAAACAGCGGGAAGCCGACATTCTCCTCAAGTTGCCCGAGCAGGCGGCTGACCATGGGTTGGCTGACCTTCAATTCCGCAGAAGCCCGGGTGGTTGAGCCCGTTGTCATGAAGGCATCGAAGGCCTCGAGTTGCCGCAAGTTCATGTATTCACCTCAATAACCAGTATGCATAAAAGTAATACTAAAGCAATAAATTTGCATTGTAAAGCATACTGTGCAATAAAGATGTGCGTGCGTTGAAGACACGCGGCACCGGACTTCCGGTGCAACAACAAGTGACCTTCTCAAAGAGGACAAAATGTCAAAAATTCTGAAAAGCCTCCTGGCGGGCTGCGCGCTCGCCATCGCTACAGGTGTGGCTGAAGCCGATTATCCGGAAAAGGCCGTGACCGTGGTTGCGCCCTATGGTGCCGGTGGCGCGTCCGACCTGGCTGCCCGTTCGCTGGCCGATGTTGCAGGCGACTATCTCGGCGATCAGCCGGTCGTGGTCATCAACAAGACCGGCAATGGCGGCATGAACGGTGCCAGGTACGTGTCGCAGAGTGCCCCGGACGGTTACACCCTGCTTCTTGCCCGGGTCGGCATGGCATTCTACCCGGCCGTTCAGGAAAGCGCACCGGTTGGTTGGGATGATTACACGTTCCTTGGGTCGCTGGAGGCAACTCCGATGATCCTGGCTGTGTCCGAAACCTCGCCGTATCAGACCATGGAGGACCTGATCGGAGCGCTGAAATCCGGCGCTTCACCGCTCACGTATGGGGCGTCAGGGGCAACTTCGATCGACGGTTTTACCGTTCAGGCGCTGCTGTCGGACAATGGGCTGGACCCGCTGCAAGCGGCAACCCTGGTCCCCTACAAGGGCGGCAGTGCGCTTGCGACGGCGCTGCTCGGCGGGCATGTCGATTTTCTGGCGGTCGCAGCGGGCTCACTGATGCCCCATATCGAGGCCGGCAAGATGCGCCCGCTCATGGTCTATGCCCCAGCGCGCATGGAGAAATTGCCGGACGTGCCGACGGCCTCGGAACTGGGTTTCGAAAAGGCCGGTCAGATTTCCGGCTGGAGCGCGCTTTATGGCCCGAAGGGGCTTCCAGAAGACGTGGTCAAACAGTGGGCAACGGTCTTGAAGCAGGTCGGTGACGATCCGGACTGGCTCACTCTGGCGAGCCGTCGAGGCTCGATCTCGACAGCCGGCACGGGCGACATGGCCGCCTTTGCCAAGTCGCAATATGAACTCTTCAACGGCATGGCCAAAGACTTTGGCTACGTGAAGTAATCCGACGCGCAAAGGGAGGTCTCGGCATGATCAACAAGTATGTCATCAGAGGCGTTTTGATTACGCTTTTCTTCGGCCTGGTTCACTTCGTGCTGATCCCTGTCCATGTGCCCAGACCTTCCTTCATTCCGGGCTTTGCGCCGCCGCCGGACATGTGGCCGCGTGTTGTCTCCCTGCTTGGTATGGGTATCGGCCTTTTTTCTATCGCGACGGCCGTGATGGAAAGCCGCCAGGCGACCGGGAAGACCGAACCCGTGCCGTGGCAATTGCAGTTGCGCGCCGAGACCCTGCTGCGGCTCGCACTGGTGGCGGCGGTCTTTGCCGGGTTTGCCTGGATGCTGCCGCGTCTGGGATTTCTGGGAAGTGCCATTCTTCTGGCCCTGGCAACCTTTTCCCTGACAGGTGGCTTCAGGTACCGGCTCCTGGCAACCCTGCTGGCCCTGATGCTTCCGGTCCTTTTGCAGCTGTTTTTTGCGAACGTGATGTACACGCCGTTCCCGGCGGGCAGCTGGGACGTGCTGCCGGCCCTGCGTTAGGCAAGGGCTGGCAGCCGGCAAGGCCGGAAAAACCAAAGTCAAAAACACAAAGCCTTGGATCAGGTTTCTTGCGTTCGGCCGAGCGCGGGACACCCGTGCCTCATCAACCACGGAAGACAGACCCATGTGGAATGACATTCTAATCGCCGTGAGTTCCGTCGCCACGTTTGCAAATGTGCTTGCAATGTGTGCGGGGATCCTGGCCGGCGTGGTCATCGGCGCCATTCCGGGCATGACCGGAACAATGGCGGTGACGCTCGCTCTGCCCTTCACCTTTTACATGCAACCGGTGACGAGCATCCTTCTCCTGGTTGCCCTTTACAAGGGCAGCACCTATGGCGCCTCCATATCGGCGATCCTGATCAAGACACCCGGAACGGCCTCTGCCGCCTGTACGATCCTTGACGGCTGGCCGCTCGCTCAACAGGGCAAGGCTGGAAAAGCGCTCAACATGGCGCTTGTGTCCTCCTGTATCGGCGACTTCATCTCCAACATCTCGCTGATCTTTCTGGCCGCACCGCTTGCCCTGCTGGCCCTGCGTGTCGGCCCGGCGGAGTATTTCATGCTGATGGCGTTTGCGCTGTGCATGGTGGCCTCGATATCCGGAAATTCTCTGCTGATGGGCATCATTTCCGCATGCCTCGGGCTTCTGCTGGCAACGGTCGGTGAAGACATCTACGGATCCTTCCGCTTTGCCATGACGGAGGACATGAAAGGCGGATTGTCGATTGCGCCGGTTCTGATCGGCCTGTTTGCGCTGCCTGAGCTGATCCGACTGATCGTGTTTCGGGACGGGCAGCAGGGCATGGCCATGAAGCTGGGCGACAATCACCTGACCCTGGCCGAAGTCCGGCGCGTCTTCAAGTCGATCATCCGCGGCAGCTTTATCGGTGTTGTGCTGGGGGCCATTCCCGGGATCGGCCCGTCAGCGGCGGCCTTCTTCTCTTACGGTGAAGCCCGCCGGTCTTCGCCGAACCGGGACAATTTCGGCAAGGGAGAGCTGGAGGGTATCGCGGCATCTGAATCGGCCAACAACGGCTGCTGTGGTTCCACCATGATCCCGTTGCTTGCTCTTGGTGTGCCCGGTGACGTCATCACAGGTGTGATGCTGGGTGCCTTCATGATCCAGGGACTGACGCCCGGTCCATTGCTCTTCCAGAACAATCTCAACGAAGTCTATATGCTGTTCATCGGCATGATGTTCTCATCGGTGCTTCTGTTCATCGCCGGCAAGCTGACTGTCCGGTATTTCTCCAGGATTGCCGCGATCCCGCAGGTGATCCTGGGACCGGTTGTGCTGATGCTGTGCATCTACGGCATCTACGCGATATCCAGCAATACCTTTGACGTGACCGTGCTCTTGATCATGGGCGGCGTCGGCTTTGTCATGATGCTCCTGGAGATACCTGCTGCGCCCTTCCTGATCGCGTTCATTCTCGGGCCGATGTTCGAGGACAACCTGCGCCGGGCCCTGGCCATCTCCAGAGGCGACCTGTCGATCTTCTTTCAATCGCCGATCTCCTGGCTCTTTGTCTGTCTGATCGTCTTTTTCCTGGCCCTGACCGTGCGTTGGGAGCTGCAAAAACTGAGGCAAAAGCGTGCTGAAAGCTAAGTCGTTCGTGCTGGACAGCAATCTGTCCCCCCTTGAAAGAACCAAGCAGATCCTGTCGGACCTCGTCAGCTTCGACACAACGAGCCACAAATCAAACCTTGAGTTGATCGACTTTGTTGTCGATTACCTGGATGCATTCGGCGTCTCGGCGACCATCCTGACGGATCAAACGGGAAAAAAGGCCAATCTCGTTGCCGCAATTGGTCCGCAGGACCGCCCGGGCATTGTCCTGTCAGGCCACACGGATGTTGTGCCGGCCCTGGAGGAGGGGTGGCGGACCCGGCCGTTCGAGCTCGTCGAGACGGCCGGTCGGCTCGTCGGCAGAGGCAGCTGCGACATGAAGGGGTTTGTTGCCTGCGTTTTGGCGATGGTACCGGAGTTCGTCGAAGCCCGGATCAACCGGCCAATCTGGATCTGTCTTTCTCACGATGAGGAGGTCGGATGTCTTGGGGCGCCGACCATCGCCTCCTGGCTGGCCAAGCGCACAGTGCCGCCTTTTCTGGCTATCGTCGGCGAGCCGACGGAGATGAGACTTGTCACGGGACAGAAAGGCAAGATCGCCATGCGGTGCCACGTCCATGGAACATCCGGTCACTCATCCTTTGCCCCCGATCATGTCAACGCCGTCGACTATGCCGCCCGGATCGTGTCGCTGATTGCCGCGCGCGCCGAACGGTTCAGGTGCGAAGGGCCCTTCGACCCGGATTTCACCGTCCCGCATTCAACCATGCTGGCAACCATGATCCAGGGTGGGGTCGCAACCAACATCACGCCAGAGAAGTGCAGTTTCACCTTCGAGATCCGCAGCCTGCCGGTCCACGATGCAAGGGCTGAGCTGGCCGAGCTGATGACCGAAGTGGCCGGGACGCTGGTTCCGGAGATGCAGGAAATCAATCCGGCAACCGGCGTCGTTTTTGAGGAGATCTTCTCCTACCCGGCGATGGGAGACGGGACGGATTCCATGGGCTTCCTGCTGTTTCGGGACATCATGCCCGATTGGTCGGGCAAGGTCTCCTATGGGTCGGAAGGCGGGGTGTTTGAACAGGTGGGCGGAATTCCCTCCATCATCGTCGGGCCGGGCTCGATTGCCCAGGCTCACAAGCCGGGCGAATTCATCGAGATCGAACAACTGGACAAGTGTCTCGGGTTCCTGCGCCAAATGACCGGCCGATTGAAACAGTCCAATTGAATTGGCGCCGGCCGATCTTTCTGTCGATACTTCCATGCGAAAAAGAACGCCCTTTCTTGAAAAGGGCGTTCAGGTGAGGTGGCTGCAGTCTTCTTCTTTTGTTGCTGGCTGATGTTTATTTGGCGAGCCACTCGTCGCGGATCTGTTCAAACCGGTTTTCCGCGGTCAGTTCCCGGATCGCTTCGTCAAGCTTGGCGACCAGGTCTTCTGCACCTGGAAAGTCCTTGCGGATGCCGATGACAAACCGCGAGGAGTTTTCCAGAAAGGGGAGTTCGACGACCGGCAAATCGAAACCGAGTTCATTGAGCTGGTGTTTCCCGATGGCATAAGGGCTGACGTGAAGATCAGACCGGTTGCTGTTGACCAGCTGGAACACGTTGGCGAGGTTGTCGACCTTGTAGACGGAATAGTCCTTGAGGTTTGATTCTCCCCAGCCGTTGCCGAGATAATCGACGATCTCGAACTTGCCGAAATCCTCCATGGCGCCAATCGCCTGAATTTCCCCGGCGCGCGGATTACCGGATGAATAGAAGGCGACGCGTTCCGGTCCCCAGACCTTTTCCTTGCCGAAAACGGCATATTCCTGGCGTTTGGCGGTGGCGACGGTGCAAAAGGCATCCAGCTGGCCTCTTTCCACCAGCTTCTGCGCCCGCGCCCAGGGATAACCGTGAAACTCGGGAGAGACGCCGTCGACCTTTTCAAAGATCGCCTTGATCGAGTCGACAAGAATGCCCTGAACGGCTTCGCCGCTCCCAAAGGTAATCGGGGGATAGGCTTCGTAATGTGCAAAGCGAACGGTTGTTTCTGCAGTCGCTCCCGTTGCCGTTGTCACGAAAATGCCGACTGTGCAAAGTCTCAGAAAGTGTCTGATTTTGGTCAGGTGCTTGTTCATTTGCTCTCCTCCAGACAGGGGCTGTCATAAGCCCATTGGACCAGCGCCCCTCTCGGGCCGACTGTGGTTTGACTTGGCTGATCTTCTGCAGGCAGAGCATTCAAAGGGCAGAGTGATCCTGCATTCCACGAGGCTTAAGTAAAAGCGTCATGGAACGACAACTGTTTTGAATAGCTTCTCTGCAGGATCGGGGAACAGTATCACGTGAAAATGTTAAGATAAAGTATAAAAGAATATATATACTACATCTATGTATGTATTAGTCAGTAAAATTGAAAAAAATGTCAATAATACTCAGTATTACTATTTGTTATCCGTGGCGCTGTTTCAGGGGGGCGGCGAGCAAGTTTTTGCCAGGGCATGTATCCATAAACAGAAGGACGCTGTCCAACGTCTTCGGCGGAACCCTTGGAATCCGGACAATCGACCACGCAGGTTGGCGATGCAAACCAGGTGCACATTCTTCGCCTTCGCGCCAATGTCGGTTTTTGGAAGAAGTATCGAACTTCGCTTTATGGGCCGACCCGATCGGCTTTGGCGACGAGGCGCTGCCAATTTCCAGGAGAAATGCCGTAGTTTGCTTTGAAACGCCGGGTCATGTGCGACTGGTCGCTGAAGCCGGCCGCAAGCGCGGCCTCTGACAAACTGCACCCACTTGCAATACCGGCGCGAGCCCGATCAAGTCGGCGCATCATCAAAAACCTGTACGGGCTTGTTCCATAGGCCTTGCGGAACTGGCGGGCCAGTGAATAGCGATCCTGCCCGGTCACGGCTTCAAGTTCGTCCGAGGTAACGGTCCGGTCGAGATTGGCCTCGAGAAACCTGCGTGCCCGATGGGTCGCGCTGAAGTCGATCAACGAATGGGCAGACCGATGTGCCGAAGGGTCATTTGCCAGCAGACCGTCCGCCAGAGCCATGGTGATTTCATCAAGCGCAATAGGCTCCAAGACAGAGTCCAGATCACCGAAGGCTGCATGAATGGCTCTCAATAACCTTGGGTCGCCGAAGACGGCATCCTTCACAAAGGGGAGCGCGCCGGCGGAAGGGCCGAGGGCCTCGCGCACCAGAGAGGGCTCGATGTAGAGCATCCGATAATGAAAGCCGTCTTCGGTTCCAGCCTCCCCGTTGTGGATCTCATCAGGGTGCAGAACCATGACCTGCCCTGGGGTGCTATCCGCGCGAGCTCCGCGGTAGTCGAAGCTTTGCACGCCTCTTATCGTGTAGCCGATGGAATACGTGTCGTGCCGATGTGGGGCGTAGGCCTCGCCAGAGAAGAAGGCTTCAATTCGCTGAATGCCGTATTGCCAAGGTGCAACGCGAACCCAGTCCAATGCGCACGATCGTTCAAGACCCGGTGTCGGATCTCGTGCTTCAACATCTCCAGGTATTGGCGTCGTTGAAATCGGATTTCTCCTTTGCAGCCGCGCGGACGCTTTGCACCAATCGAACCAGGTCAAATGCTGGTTTTCACAAGAAAAGGACACCGCAGATGAAAACAGTCAACCTCTCAGAAAAACTGAACCGCTTCTCAAGCCATTGGGATCCTCATGTAGTCGCCGATTACAACGACAATGACGTCATGGTCGTGAAATTCATTGGCGAATATGCATTTCACAAGCACGATACGACGGATGACTTCTTTTATGTGCTGGAAGGTGAAATGGAGATGGATATCGAGGGAGAGCCCTCGCGCACAGTTAAGGCCGGCGAACTCTTCATCGTGCCCAAGGGTGTTGTCCATCGGCCGAGAGCAGACAAGGAGGTCAAGGTGCTGCTGATCGAACCGAAGGGGGAACCAAACTCTGGCGATGCCGACAGGGAACCGGCTCCCAAGCCCCGAATCTGATCTGTGCTGTGGCAGGGAAACAGGCTTTAACTCTCGCGGCTGTCCGGCCGTGGCTGCGCGTTTTTGAGGTCACGGTCTAGCGTTTTCGGATCTGGAGTTGGCGATGTGCCGACTGTGCGCGCGAAAAAAACCGCCCGGTCGCAGAACCGGGCGGTTTGAGCCGGCAGGAGGGGCACCCTGTCCGACAGGTGGGCTGCGTTGCAGGTCGCAGCCCGGAGGCGTTTTGTCTTAGGTGACCGGGCTTAGGTGACTGGGGCGCGGTAGTCGTCGGAGGCGCTGGTGCCGGCCTTTTCGTGGGTCCAGTCGCACTTGCGGTAGGTGAAGGACCACTTGTCGGTGTCGCCGCGGGACGCGTTGGCTTCGTCATTGACGTCCGGCAGGATCGTCTTGCCTTCCACCAGAACCGCGTCTTCAAACTTGATCGTGTAGTAGTGTTCCTGAACACCTGAGGTCGAGGTGCGCCAGAACTGGACTTCGATTTCCAGGCTCTCGCCGGTGGCCAGGGCCTGCCACAGCAACGGCGTGGCCTTGTCGACCGGCTTCATGAAGGTGGTCGGCATGTGGCGGCGGGTGGCGATGATGGAACCGGACTGCGGGTCACGGGGCACGATGGCGTTCTGTTCGAAGGCATAGACGAGAGATTCGCCTTCATGGCCTTCCTGCCACAGGTTGCCGATGCTGTCGGCGGTGGTTGCGTCGGACGTCATGTCGCCCTGGGTTGCGCCCTTGATGGTGATGTAAGCGATGTTGGACATTTTGAAATCTCCTGGCTGGCTGTGCGTTCAGTGCGTGTCTGTTCTTGTTGTTGACTTCCGGGGCTCGTTGTCTGGAGCCGATGGGGAGAGAATTGCAACGGGTGTGCCAACTTGCGGAGTTTTCGTTATGTCATTGTTTTCGCGCCGGAAATTCTCTCACCAGCGAAAGTGTTAAAATATGGAACTGTGCAGTTTTCTGCACAGTCACCTCCGGACTGCGAAGAAACACGCGCAGGCAAAGTGTGACGAACATCACAAAACGGGTTTTCGGAGGGGCAAGTGAGGGGATGGCGGCGGAGTTTTTGCAGGATCGAGAGGTCGTATTGACGATCCACAGCCCTTGCATTGTGGTCGGGTGTGCAGGCTTGCTCCCACTAGACCGCCTCAAAAGCTGCCTTCGTAAAGGTTCAGACTTAACCACTGGTGTCACCCCGGCCGCAGCGCAGCGAAGAGCCGGGGCCCACTCGCTGCTCTGCTTGCTGAAGCGCAGGCATTCAAATTTCCGCGGATCCGCTCTGCGAGAGGATCAGGCTCTCTGGCAATGAGTAGGCCCCGGGTCTCGCATAGCTCGCCCGGGGTGACACTGAAGGGGCGGGCCAGTAGGCTGCGATACACTCAATGGGTGTGTCTTGACCTACTACATTTACATTCTCGCAAGCCGGTTGAACAGCACACTCTATGTTGGCGTCACCAATGACCTAGAAAGACGTGTCGAACAACATCGTAGCGGCGAGGCGGGAAGCTTCACGAGAAAACACGGTGTCGGGCGGCTCGTTTACGCAGAAGGATTCGAAGATATCAATGAAGCCATCGCGATGGAAAAGCGCCTGAAGAAATGGCGCAGGTCTTGGAAGGTCCAGTTGATCGAGAGATCGAATCCCTGTTGGCAAGATCTGTTGCCCCCTTAACCATCGGTGTCACCCCGGCCGCAGCGTAGCGGAGAGCCGGGGCCTACTCGCAAGGCCCCTTGCTGAAGCGCAAGGCATTCAAATTTTGCGGATCCGCTCTGCGAGAGGATCAGGCTCTCTGCAAACGAGTAGGCCCCGGGTCTCGCGCAGCTCGCCCGGGGTGACACTGGAGGAGACGGCGTGGCGAAGTGGGACCGGCAAAATCAGGCCGCTTTTCCGCTCTGATTTACGTGGTGCGGCCTTCGCACCTGTGTCACCCCGACCGCAGCGCAGCGGAGAGCCGGGGCCTACTCGCAGACCCGCTTGCTGAAACGCAGGCATTCAAATTTCTGCGGATCCGCTGTGCGAAGTGACCAGGCTCTCTGGCAACGAGTAGGCCCCGGGTCTCGCGAAGCTCGCCCCGGGTGACACGGGAGGGGGCGAGGGATTGGATCTGGGTTGAATGTTGCGTTGTTGGTCGCGCAATCAAAAAAGGCGGCCATTGGCCGCCTTTTCGTGTCTTGTGACCGGTTCTCTTAGTCGAGGCGCCCGCTGGCATGGGCCAGCATGGTGTAGACCTTGCCGGTGTCCGAGGTGAGGTAGGTCTGGCCGAGCATGTTGTCGCGGTCGTTGCGCGACACCTGGGCCAGAAGCTGCTCGAAATCGGCCACGTAGCGTTCCACCGCCGTGCGGAACTCAGGGTCGCGGGAATACTTCTGACGGATCTCGTCGAAAGTCTGCTGGCCCTGGAGTGTGTAGAGACGGCGGGTGAAGACGTGACGCTCGCCATTGCGGTAGCGGTTCCACAGATCGACGAAGGTCTCGTGATCGATGGCGCGGGCAATGTCGACCGACAGCGAGTTGAGGCTTTCCACCGTCTGCAGCGGTGTCCGGCTCATGTCGGTGTCCGAGCTGGCATCGTCGTCACGCGAGGCGCGGCGCAGCAGATCTGCCACCCAGCCCTTGCCACCGGATGTTCCACCGGTTGCGGCTGGTGCCGGCTGCTGGCGGCGCGGTTCGGCCGGCCGTGCCGGCTGAGGCTGCTGCTGCCGCGGCGGCTCGGCGGCGACCGGGGCTGCCGGTGCATAGCTTGCCGGAGCAGGTTGCGGAGCCGGCTGCTGCGGGGCAGGGGCCGCGCTTGCCGCTGCGTGCGCGGCAGGGCGGGAGATGTCCAGCGTGTTGGACTGCTTGGCAACGATCTCGGAGAGCTCCGTCAGCGCGCGGATCTGCTCGTTGACCACCTTGCGCAGGGCCGCGGAAGATTCTTCCGCCTCGTCCGGCAGGTTGAGGACACCCTGTTTCAGTTCGCTGCGGGTCGCTTCCAGTTCGCGGTGCACCTCGCGGGCGACATCGCGCATGCGGGTGGCCGCATCGTTGAAGCGTTCGGAAGCGTCTGTGACGGTGCGCGACATTTCCGACACGATGTCGTCCTGAGCCGAGCGGATGGCTTCGCGGGCCTTCTGACCCTCCATGCCGGCGGTCAGGCGCATCGATTCGAACTGCTCGGCCACCTGCTTGGTGGCAGCTTCCGCAGCCGCCGACAGCATGTTGGCAGCCTCGCGGGCCCGGTCGTCGGCCGATTCCAGCGTTTCCGACAGGGTGGAAGTGAAGGACCGCATGAGCGTGTCGACGGCCTCGGTCTTCGCCAGTAGCGTGTCGGCAACTTCCTCGATCGCCGTGCGGCGGTCAGCCACGCGGCCCTCGACGGAGCGGTTGGTGTCTTCCAGGTGACGGGCGGCCTTGGTCAGCTCTTCAGACTGATCGCCAAAGCGGTTGGTCAGGTTCTGGATATCCGCCAAGGTCGTGTCGGTGACATCGCGCAGGTTGGAGACCTGTTCGGAGATCAGCGTCGTGGTGGCATTTGTGTCCGTCACGGCGCGGTCGACCGCGGAGCGGAACTCGCCGGCCCGGCGGGCCAGGTTGCCTTCGACCTCGGTGAGGTTCTCGCCTGCCGTGGCAACAATGCCCTGCAGGTTGGCGTTGGAGGTCTCGATCTTGTTGAGGATCTCCGTGACGTCCGCTTCCAGGCGCTGCTTGGTGTCGCTGAGCAGGCTGGTCGCCTGTGCGCTGCGCTCATTGATGCTGGCGACGATGCGATCGCCGGCTTCGACCAGCGAACGGGTCGCGTCCAGGCCGGTATGCGCAAAGGTGTCGGTGACATCGCGGCCCTTGACGGTGATGGCGTCGAGGATGGCGGTGTGGACCTCGGAGAGGCGGCCGGTGAGATCATTGGCACGCATCTCGATGGCGCTGATGAGCTCGTTGCCGTCCGTGCCGACAATCTTGGCAAGCTCGCCGGAACGGGCCCCGAAGGCTTCGTTGAGGCTGGTTGCCTTTTCAAGCAGCTCGTTGGCAACTTCATTGCCGCGACCGACCAGAAGGTCTGCTGCCTCGGCCACCGCGCTGTTGACCCGGGCCCGGACCATGCCGGCTTCGCTCGACATCTGGCCGCGAATGTCTTCCAGCGTCTTGGCGAGGGTGATGCGGGCCTGTTCGCTTTCCGCCGACAGGTTGCCGGAGATCTCGGCGATGAGGCCGGCCAGCTCGTTGCGGACCTTTTCGCTTTCGCCGGTCAGGGAGCCGGTGAACTCGGCAAGGGTGCCTGCGTAAAGCGTGCGGGCCTTTTCGCTCTCTGCGCCCATGGCACGGGCGGCATCGCCGACCGCGCTCAGAACCAGATCGCGGATCTTGCCGCTTTCACCCGACATGGCGCCGGTTGCCTGCTGCATGGCGGCTGTGACCGTGTCGGCTGCCTTCTGGCTTTCGCCAACCAGGACGCCGCGGGCTTCGCCGACGGAGCCCAGCACGATCTGGCGCATACGGTCGCCTTCGCCGGTGAGCTTCTCGGTTGCCTGGGAGAGGGCGCCATCGACGATTTCGACCGTCTTGGTGCGCTCGTCCGCCAGCGTCTGGACGGCTGCCGTGACTGCTTCCTGAACCACGTCGCGCAGGCGGGTGCTTTCGGTGGAGAGTGTCGCTCCGGCTTCGGAGATGACAGCCGTGAGAATGTCGCGGGCGCGTTCGCTCTCGCCGGTGAGGGTGCCGGAAATGCTTTCCAGGCGCTCGTTCAGGATGGTTTCCAGCTGGGTTGCGCGGCTGTCGAGGGTCTCAGCGACCTCGAACACCTTGGCGCCGAGCGAGACATTGATCTCCGCGATCCGTTCGGACAGGGATTCCGTGAGCTCTTCGCTCTGCTTGCCTAGAACACTGCCGGCTTCCGCCAGGCGGTTGTCGAGGGCGGAGGTCATTTCGTCCTGGCCGTCGACAAAGGCCTTGGCGATTTCCTTGGTGCGGGAAATCAGGGTCTCGGAGATCTGGCGGGCCCGGGCGTCGAGGGTCTCGTCGATCCGGTCCGTACCGCTGGTCATGGACGCAGACAGGAGTTCCGCCTTCTCGGCCATGGACGTGGCAGCGCCGTCAACCCGTTCGGACAGCGTGTTGCCGATGTCCTCGGCCCGTTCGGCGAGGGTGTTGCCGGCAGCTTCGATGCGCTGACCGAGCTGCAGCGTGATGGCGTCGGAGCGGTCGGCCAGAACATCGGTGATGTTGCGGGTCTTTTCCTCCAGCGCATCGCTGATGCCGGTGGTGCGGTTCTCGATCGCGTCGGACAGGATCTGGGTGCGCGCCTCCAGCGTGGCCTCGAAGGCGGCCGTGCGCTGATCCAGCGTCAGATCCAGCGTGTTGATGTGGCTGCCGAGAGAGGCATCCATGGTGGAAATCCGCTCGCCAAGTGCCGTGTCCATCGTGGCGACCTTGTCGCTGAGCGAGGCATCCATGGTCGTGAAGCGCTGCTCCAGCGCCGTGTCCATGGTGGCGATCTTGTCGGCAAGCGAGGTGTCGATGTAACCGAGGCGCTGTTCCAGCGAGGTGTCCATCGTGCTGATGCGGTCGGTGAGCGTTGCATCCATCACGGTGAAACGCTGCTCGAGCGAGCTGTCGATGGTGCCCAGACGTTCGCCCAGGGTCGCATCGATTGCCGAATGACGCTGCTCGAGGGAAGCGTCCATGGCCGAGATGCGGTCACCAAGCGACGCGTCCATGGCGTCGACACGGGCCGCGAAGGTCGAATCGAGCGTGCCCAGGCGCGAATCCAGGGCTTCGGACAGCAGCAGGGTCTTGGTGTCGAACGCATCGATGAGCTGGCCGCCACGGTCGGTGACGATGGTTTCCAGTTCGGTGAGACGGGTCGACAGACCTTCCTGCAGGGCCTGGCCGCGGACTTCCAGCGTTTCGGCGATCTGGCCGCTGATCTGGTTGATGTCGCCGGCGACCCGGTCGCCGCGGCTGCCGATCAGTTCGGCCAGCTGGGTGCCGGTTTCGGCCAGTTTCAGGGTCAGGGCATTTGTCTGCTCGCCAAGGCCGGCGGCAAAGGAGCCCGAAACGCTTTCCAGGGTTTCGCGGAAGCCGACCGTCTGCTGTTCCAGGATCGTCGCCATCTCGTTGCTGCGGGCCGCCAGACGCTGGTCAAGCTCTGCGCCGTCGATGGAGATCGCGGTGTAGATGCGCTCGGAGATGTTGTCGAATTTCTCTGCCAGTTCGCCGCCGCGCACGGAGATGGTCTCGGTGAGGGAACCGGCGGTTTCGTCCAGCTTGGAGGCGATTTCGCCGCCACGCAAGGAGAGGTCGACCACGATGCTTTCGCCGGTGCCGCGCAGGATCTCGGCGACTTCGGTGGAGCGGCTCGACAGGGTCTCGACGATTTCCGCACCGCGGATCGAGATCGTGTCGGTGACCGTCTGGCCTTTCTCGGAAATGCTCTCGACAACCCGGTTGCCGGTTTCGGCCAGGGATTCATCCAGCGAGGTGACGCGGCTGTCGACAGTGGTGACCAGTTCCTCGGTGCGCGAGGTGATGGTGTCGATCAGGCGGCCGGAGGTCAGCGACAGGTTGGCGTTGATCTCTTCGCCGCGGGCCGTGATGGTGTCGCCAACGGTCGTGCCGGTGGTTTCCAGGGTGACACGGAACTCGTCCGCTTTCTCGCTCAAGGTGTTGATCACCGACGTGCTGGAAGAGGCGAGGGTGTCGTTGATTTCCGTGCTGCGCGCGGAAAGCGTTTCCACGAAGGTGTTGGCCGTGTCGGCGAAACGTGCATTGACGTCGTTGCCGCGGGCGGTGAGCGTCTCCCACATGGTGGCGCCGGTTTCCGCCAGGCTGTCGACCAGGTCGTTGCCGGTGGTGGACAGGCGCGCCACATAGTCTTCCGCGCGAACGGTGAGGCTGTCGACCAGTTCGTTGCCGGAGGCATTCAGCGTGGCGCCGAGAGACTCGATGCGGCTGTCGACGGTCGCGGTCAGTTCTTCCACGCGGCTGTTGACGGCGTCGATCATGCGCTGGGTGGCAAGATCGACATTGTTGCCGAGTTCACCGGACGTGCTGGAGAGCTGTGAGGCGAAGTTCTCGTGGGCACCGGCGATGGTCTCACGCACGCGCTCTGCGTTCATGACAATGGATTCACGCTGGCTGACCAGTTCCTCGATCAGGGCGCGGATCTTCAGTTCATTGTCATTATAGGAGCGCTCCAGCGAGGAGACCTCGTTGTGGACGAGCACTTCCAGCTCGCTGGCGCGGGCAATGGCGCGTTCGATGCCGTCGCCCATGGCGGCGACCTCGCGGCGGATGGCCTGGCCGACGCTCAGAATGCTTTCCTTGGCCATGTCTTCCGGCTCGGCCAGACGCAGGGCGACCTCCGTCATGCCGCGGGCGACGATACGCATTTCCTGCGCGCGCCAGATCATCATGGCCATGACAAAGAAGAAGATGATCGGCACGACGATACCGACAGCCGCCAGGATCATCTCCGGCGAGGACATAAGGGCCTGCGGATCGGTGAGGGACGTCACCTTGTCCGAGAAGGCGCTCATGAACAGGCTGCTGCCGAGTGCGGCCCAGACGGCGCTCAGGGCAAGAGCACCCCAGAAGGGCGCGGAAGAGGGACGGCGCTGCAAGGCGTAGATGAGGTTGCCGATATTGCGGCGATCATCATTGGCCGCCGGCGGGCGTCCGCCGCGGCCGCGACGACGCGCAGGGCGCTCCTCGCGCTGGTTGGTGTCGCGTGTGTCCGCCTGGGGCTGCTTTGCCGGCTCCGCTGCGCTCGTGTCTGTTGCAGGGGCCGATGCCGTTTCAGGGCCGCCGAAATCGAGTTTCAGGGCCTCTTCCACAGCAGACAGAGCCGCTTCCGCCGGATCTTTTGCCTTTGTCGGATTTGCCATTTAGGGTCGCCTCACATCCGTACTCATTACACACCGGTACCAAGCCAGACTGATTTTTCAGCCTGTTACAGTTGTCTACCGGATGCGTCCTCGTCGCGCGCCGCCCACCTGACAGCGTCGCAAAACCTGTACGTGGAGAGGGCCGCCGCTGACCGACCGCGAACTTTTCGTTCGACGGTTCTCTCCCCACCTTGCCGCATCAGTAACTGTAATGGCACAATCTCTCCTAACGAACAAGAAACGGCAATAGCGTGAGTCACTTAGGGGGCGGTCAGGATGCCAGAATCGAAGGCAGGCGACGCAGCGGAAGGAGCTGAAATCGCAGCTGTTGCCGATGCACTCAAGGCGAGTAAATTAACGGCGCCACAAAAGCGCTGGTTGAAAAAGGGGCTCGATCAGCCCGGCGGCAAGCTGCCTCTGTTCGACGATCAGGGACGGGAAATTCCGGCACGCACAATTCGCGCCTGTATCGAGGCAGGCTGGGCAGAGCCTTGGTTTTCCAACCCAATCAAGCCCGATTGGCTGGTTTGCAAGCTGACGCCTGCAGCAATCGAGGCTCTGACCGCAAGTCAAAAAAGCAAAAAAAGTTAACGCCGAATCAGATCATTAAAATTTTAGCGATTCAGGAAAACAGCGGAAATGCAAGGGCTTTTTGAATCCTGTTTTGATAGCTGCGTTAAAACACGTTAACCACGAATCGAATTTTTTGGGGACTTCTTCGTCAACGGGCAGTTTGTGAGATCGGTTTAACCGGGTGTTTGCGGATTGGAGATCACTCTAACGTGAGCCTGCGAATGCAACAGGGCGTCGGCAGGCATGCATGGTCAAGTTTGGAGTATCCCCATGGCCTCGTCTTCTTTGGCCCGTGTTGCCGGCCGGTCCGGTCCCGACGCACCGATCGATCTGGTGCAGCTGGCGGCGAACACACTGGGCAATCGCGATCTGGAAGTTCAGGTCCTTCATCTCTTCAAGTCGCAATCCTCCAGCACCCTGGAACGGCTCAACCGTGAAAGCGACGCGGGCATACGCCGGGACCTTGTCCATACGCTCAAGGGATCGGCGCGCGCCGTGGGGGCCGAACGTGTGGCGATCGTCTGCGAAGCGCTTGAGGGGCGCATGCGAGACAGGGCCGATGCGGATACGGATGGCCTTGCGGACGCGGTCGAGGAGGTCAATGCCTATATCCGCGACCTGCTGGACAGCTGATTTGCGTTGAATTCCCGACCCATTGCCGCACAGATACGGCACGGTCCTTGACCTTTTGCGTTTATTCTTTATTTCGGTCGTCTGAGAACCTCTGTTTCAAGGCTTGGACGCGACATATGCCGAAGATCACATTTGTAACCGCTGACGGAAACCAGACCGAAGTCGATGCCGCCGAAGGCTCGACGGTGATGGAAAACGCCATCAAGAACATGGTGCCGGGAATTGAAGCGGAATGCGGTGGCGCCTGCGCCTGCGCGACCTGCCACGTTTATGTCGACGACGCCTGGAAGGACAAGACCGGGTCGCCCGAGCCGATGGAAGAGGACATGCTCGACTTTGCCTATGACGTGAAGCCGACCTCGCGCCTGTCCTGCCAGATCAAGGTGAGCGGCGAGCTTGACGGTCTTGTCGTGCACGTGCCGGAACGCCAGGCTTAAATTCCAGGCAAACTGTCAACACATTCAGCCTCCTCCTGAGGAACGCGCTTGCGCGCATCTCGAAGGAAACCGCGCCCTTGGCGCGTCTTTACCAGAGAACTCAGACGCTTGACTGGTTTGTGCTCGCTGTCGCTCGTACTGACGCGCCGGGTTCCGGATCGGCGCGCAGCGCCGCTGCACTTGTCCGGATGGATGAGCTGAGCGTTTGGATGCAATCTGAAAGGGCGGCCCAGGGGCCGCCCTTTTTGCAATTGATCTCAATGGTCTGCGGCGAGCGCCGCCGGGTCACTCCGCGGGTTGGGCCGCCGGCTTGCGGAACCAGAAATCCACCTCGCGGCCTTCCTCCGGATTGCTCGGGATCAGGCTGGAGAGCGCCAGGCTGACCACGGCCATGCCGGCTCCGGCGAGGAACACGGCTGCCGGTGAGACCAGCCAGATCAGGCCGAACAGGGCCGGAATGAACACCGCCGCGATGTGGTTGATCGTGAAGGCGACACCTGCGGTCGGCGCGATGTCGGCCGGGTCGGCGATCTTCTGGAAATAGGTCTTGATCGCGATCGCGATGGCGAAGAACGCATGGTCGATCACATAAAGCGCGGCGGCCAGCGTTGCGTTGGTGACGAACGCATAGGTCACGAAGACACCCGCAAGCCCGATATATTCCAGGATCAGCGCCTTGCGCTCGCCGAAGCGGACGATGAGCTTGCCGATGCCCGGGGCCAGGACCAGGTTGAACACGCCGTTGAGAAAAAACAGCATGCCGACTTCATGAACTTCATAGCCGAAACGTTCGACCATCAGGAAGCCGGCAAAGACGGTGAAGATCTGGCGCCGGGCGCCGGCCATGAAGGTGAGGGCGTAATAGAGCCAGTAGCGCTTTTTCAGAATCAGCTTCTTGTGCTGCGGCACGCCTTCGCGGAAATGGGGATAGGCCATCATCAGGAAGGCCAGAACCACCAGGGTCAGTCCGCCGGCAATGGCGAAGACGGTCGCGAAGGAAAGGTCGAAGGCGGCCCACGCAACGACGACCAGGAAATAGACAATGAGCTGGCCAAACGCGCCGACCGAGATGATCTTGCCCATGCTGGCCGCGGCGGTTGCCTTTGGCAGCCATTGCAGCGACAGCGATTGGGCCATGGTCTCGTAATAATGAAAGCCGATCGACATGATCAGGGTGGTAATGTAAAAGCCCATCGCCGTCGGGAAATAGCCGGTGATGGCGACGCCGACACCCAAAAGCAGCAGCGACAGATAGGCAAGCGTCTGCTCGCGCATCAAGAGCAGCAGATAGATCGCCAGAAAACTCAGGAAACCGGGGATCTCGCGGATCGACTGCTGGATGCCGATTTCACGTCCGGTGAAATCCAGCTCCTGAACCGCGAAATTGTTCATCAGGTTCCACCACGCAGCAAACGACAGCTGCATGGCGCCTGCCATGATCATCAGGAGAACGGCTGGCGAGCGCCAGCCCTTGATCTCGTCCGGGTGGGCGTTTTGGGTAAAGTAGGTCATTCCGTAGCCAGATAAGAGAAACAGTCCGACAGCGCTGTGACCCGTTTTTAGGTCGAACGGCGCCTTGCGTGTTAGCGGTGTTTTGTCAGGATATGTCTCCGACCCGCCAAATTTTGAGTGGGTGGTTAAAGATCGGCGGTCTCCAAGCCGGCCAAATGTGTGTCTGCAACAAACAGTGTAAAGCGTGCTTTACTTTTGATCTTTGATGTGGAATGTAAAGGTCACTTTACATTTGTTCGTTTCAGGAGCCGACAATGACCCGGTTTGACCGTCTTTCCTTGCAATATGTCGCCGAGACGCTCGGGGCCACCGCCCTGTTTGTTGCGTCCAGTTTTTGGGCAAAGTCCTATCTGGACACCAGCGCGTCCGGTTTTTCGACGCATGTTCTGGTGTCCGGTCTTGCGACCCTGCCGATGCTTCTCGTGCTGTGGGCCCTGGTCAGATATTACCGCAAGGTGGACGAGCGTGAGCGGCTGATCATGGCCGTGGCCGGTTCGATCACCTTGCTGGTTGGTGTCCTGGCTGCCCTTTTCCTCGCAAAGCTGGAAGCGGTGCTGACGGTTGACCTCAACTATTTCGCCGCGTTTCTGTTTGTCATGTGGTCCGTTGCCACGGCTGGCGTTCGCTGGAAGATGTGATGCGGAACCATCTGAAAACCCTGAGGGGCGAACGTGGCTGGTCCCAGGCGGATCTCGCCGAACGGCTTGACGTGACGCGCCAGACCGTGATCGCGCTGGAGAAGGGCAGGTATGATCCCAGCCTGCCGCTTGCCTTTCGCATTTCACGCGTCTTTGGCCTTCCAATTGAACAGCTGTTTGACCCTGATGAAGACTGAGACCGGGTCTGAAGGCGGTCACACCGGTTCAAGGCGCTTTCCCTGGCATTGCCCCGGTTGAGCCTGAGCCGGTTGAAGGCGCCCAAAGGACAGGCGCACCGGGTGTTTTGCCCGGTTCAGCAACTGTGCAATCTGCAGGAAGGCGGCTATTATTCGCCCATGAGCATTCATCCCGAACTCTCGGAATTTCCGACCGAAGCCGTTCCCGGTCCGCTGATCGGCTATGCCAAGAGCCAGCCTGCGGGCATCGGACATAATGGCTGGCATTCCCACGATGCCGCGCAGCTCTTTCATGTGGTCAAGGGATCGATTGCGATCGATACCGAAATGGGCACGTTTTTCGCACCGCCCGAACGGGCCGTCTGGTTACCCTCGCGGTTGTCTCACCAGACCCGCTACCTGACCGACACCGAAATCCGCTACGTCTATGTGCAATTCGATCACACGCAGGACCTGCCGCAAACGCCGCAGGTGATCCAGGTCACCACCTTGCTACGGGCGCTGATCCTTGAATTCATGTCCTATCCGCGGGCGGCAAGCGTGGAAGGGCCTGCTGCCAGGATCGCGGCGGTGATCCTGGATCAGCTAAAGATGCTGCCGGCGGCGCCCTTGCAGCTGCCAATGCCGCAGGATCCCAAATTGCGGGCTCTGTGTGACGGGATTGTGCGCTGTCCCGCTCACATTCCCTCGTTAAGCGAGGCGGCCGCGCGCTGTACGACCTCCGTCAGGTCATTCGAACGGCGGATCAAGGCGGAAACCGGTCTCAGCTACCGCACCTGGTGCCGGCAGGTGAAACTGTTCCGGGCGCTGGAGCTGCTTGCGGCCGGCCGCAGCGTCTCAGACGTCTCTCACAAACTCGGGTATGAGGGGCCGAGCGCCTTTGTCGCCACCTTCAAGAAGGCCTTCGGCGTGACACCTGGCCGGTATTTTGGCGATGTGAGCGATTGATTTTTCTCATGGCGGTAAATTGTCAGCCGTCCCAAAAGAGGAAAGAACCACTTTTGGGAGACATCCAATGTTCAAGAAAGTCCTCGTTCCCGTGGATCCCGCCGAAGCCGGCTTTGCCGAAGATGCCTTGGCAAAGGCGTCCCAGATGGCGCGCGATTATGGCACCAAGGTCCACCTCCTGGCAGTCTGCCCGGAAGTTCAGAGCTTTGTCGCCAGCCAGTTGCCGGAGGGCTGGCAGGAACGCGAGTTCCAGGAAACCGCACAAATCCTCGACAAGATCGCGGCCGGCCTCGATGCACCGGAGGGCGCCGTCGATGTGGCCGTCCGCATGGGCTCGGTCTACCACGAAGTGATCGAGGAAGCAGAGCGGACCGCCTGTGACCTGGTTCTCATGACCTCGCACAAACCGGGCCTGTCGACCTATTTCGTCGGATCGAACGCAGCCCATATTGTCCGGCATGCGCCGTGTTCGGTGCTCGTGCTGCGCGGAAGCTGACGAGCGTTCAGCCCGCGCGCGTCAGCAGCATGGCAATGGCGATGTAGCGGAACGGGTAGCGGTCCGGATGGGCCTTGAGCAGATCAACGGCCGTGTCATAGATGCGCTCAACAAGCTTGCCCCTGTCCGGCGTTTCGGGCAGGGCACCGGAGAGGACCGCCTCCGTGAAAGCGCGGAAGAAATTGACGTAGTCCCTGGCATAACGGTCCAGGTCACCGTCTGACTGAAAGCGCTCGTTGAACGGCACGGCGATCTCGTAGGACTTGGTCTGATCGATGTCGAACAGTCCGTTTGCGCCATAGGTCTCGTCGGTCACAGGAGCGACCAGCTCGTCCAGCGTGCGCATGTAGACCGGCTGATAATAGCGCTCGTAGGTCTCCCGGCTGATCTCGCCCAAGTCGACATGGGCAAGGACAGCATCGTTCAGGAGATCGTAAAGGCCATTGCAGGTGCTTGCGGTTTCGTTGGCGCCAAAAACCTGGACCAGCAGCTTGCCTCCCGGGATCAGTTCGCGGGCGCGCTTCTGCAGGAACGTTCCGACGTCCTGTTTGGCCTGCGCCGCAAAGGCCTTCCTGTCTTCCTCAGCGACAAAACCGTTTGCCCGCTCCTTGCTGGGGCCGTTTGGAAAAATGTATCCAGGCAGCGTCTTGACCGGTCGGCGGGACAGGAAACCGATCGCATTAAACGTGGTTGCCAGATGCACCGAGCGGTCCGGCAGCAGCTGGTCATACATGGAGCCGCCAACAGCTGCGGAATAGACCCTGTCGCTTTCAAAGACAGGTTTGCCGCCCGGCTGCAGGTTCAGGAACAGTTTGGAAAAGTCGTTGGTGGGCAGGTCGGAGTGGATGGTCTGTACAGGGCGGTCGGTGTGCGGCAACAGGGACGTGAGGGCGCGCTGCATCACGGCAATCGAATTGCGCCCTTCCGAGCAGCCGAAATCCGCCAGGCAGACCGGGCCAGGACAGTCGACAGGCAGGGAGTTTGTCGCCTTGTCCAGCATGGGCAGCACCGCTTCGATGGCGTTCCATTGGGGAGACGAATTGGCATTGTAAAAGCCGCCACCAACCATGCCGGACGTGGTGCTGTGCGTCGAGAAGGTAGGGCCGTCCTCCGAGGCGCTCACCGTGCCAGTTCCTTCATCGCGTCTGTGAGCCCCTCGACCGTCATCGGGAACATGCGGCCTTCCATCAGCTCGTTCAGCATCTGGATGGATTGGGTGTAATGCCAGTGCTGCTGGCGAACCGGGTTGAGCCAGACCGCGCTGTTGTAAAGGCCTGTGATCCTTTGCATCCAGGCAGAGCCTGGTTCCTCGTTCCAGTGTTCGACCGATCCGCCCGGATAGGCGATCTCGTATGGGCTCATCGAGGCATCGCCGACGAAAATGATCTTGTAGTCGGACGGGTATTTGTGCAGCACGTCCATGGTTGGAATGCGCTCGGTGTGACGGCGGCGGTTTTCCTTCCAGACATACTCGTAAAGGCAGTTGTGGAAGTAGAAATGCTCCATCACCTTGAATTCTGAGCGCGCGGCCGAAAACAGTTCCTCGCAGACCCGGATGTGGTCGTCCATCGAACCGCCGATGTCGAAGAACAGGAGCACCTTGACCGCATTGTGCCGCTCCGGGCGCATCTTGATGTCCAGAAGGCCCTTGTGCGCCGTCGCCCGGATCGTATTGTCGAGATCGAGTTCCTCGGCCGCGCCGGTCCTGGCAAAGTATCTGAGTCGCTTCAGGGCAACCTGGATATTGCGGGTGCCCAGAAGCTGGGTGTCGTCCAGGTCCTTGAACTCGCGTTTGTCCCAGACCTTGACCGCCCGGCGGTGCCGGCTTTCCTTTTGGCCGATACGCACGCCTTCCGGATTGTAACCGTAGGCGCCAAAGGGCGATGTGCCGGCCGTGCCGATCCACTTGTTGCCGCCCTGGTGGCGTTTTTCCTGTTCCTTCAAGCGTTCGCGCAGGGTTTCCATCAGTTTCTCGAAACCGCCGAGGGCCTCGATCTGCGCTTTTTCTTCGTCCGTCAGGTGTTTCTCGGCAAGCTTGCGCAGCCACTCTTCGGGAATGTCGGTCAGGGGCACGTCGCTCATCAGCTCAAGGCCCTTGAAGACATGGGCGAAGACCCGGTCGAACTTGTCCAGGTTGCTTTCGTCCTTCACGAGCGCAAGACGCGCCAGATAATAGAAATCCTCAACGCTTTTCTCCGCCAGATCCTTGTCCAGCGCCTCCATCAGCGTCAGGTATTCGCGCAGCGAGACCGGGATGCCCGCCGATTTGAGTTCGGTGAAGAAACTTATGAACATGAGCCGAACCTAGAGCGTTTCGCGCTCAGTTTGAAGCATTCTGTTTGTTGTCCGGAGAGATGGATGCGTGGAGGGGCGTGAGGCCCTGGTGGGCTATGGGTGAGCGGTACGACAAGGCAGCCGTCCGCCAGACCTAAGCCCGAAGGGCCGGGCAGGTTTGGTTCGATCCAACCGTGAAAGGCTCCAGCGGCGTGAACAGACCGTCTCGAGAGGTTACGCTGTGCGTTGAACCGGGAAGCGACCCAGGTTTTCAGCTCCTTCAAAAGCTGATCTTGCCACCGAGGCGCATGGTGCCAGACAAGGTCTCGGTGCTGTCATAGCCGCCCTCGACACTGGCAAGGAACGCCGCGCCGCCATTTGATTTCCAGACGGCATCCGCTCGGCCGAAGCCGCGAACGACGGCGTCGTCATTGTCGATGGAAAGGTTGAGCGCGGTTCCAGAAAGGTCTCCGTCGACATTGTCGCTCAGCGTGAAGATGCCGTCGATGCCGGCTGCAACACCGAAATGAAAAGCGCCGGTGTCGGCGGCGACAGGGGTAAAATCAAACGCAGCCTCGCCGCGAAGTTCCAGAACGTTCAGCGATCGTCCGGAAACGGTCAGGCCGGTGGTGCTCTCGCTTGCGTCGCCTGTTTGCCACAGCCCGGAATACCGGGCGCGCGCGCTCGGAGTGAGCGTGCCTTGCGTCAGGGCGAAAGCGTGTCCGAGACGGGCACTCGGCGTGACGAAGAGGTAGTCGTAGTCGATCGACAGATCCTGCAGGCCACCGGAAACCATGTTGTTCAGAACCGTGACATCCTCGGCGCTGTTCAGATAACCGCCGAGAAGGCTGACCTGGGCGAAGGTCTGCTGCCAGTTCCGCGTTGCATAGGCGCCGGCGAAAACGCTGTAGTTGTCGGCCGAGTGCACATTGTTGTTGCTGTCGGTGTGCCCAAAGGAGAAACCACCCGCGACACCAGCCCGGTAATCGGCTCCGAAGCCGCGCTCGGCACCGGCCATCAGGCCGCCGAAACTGTGGTCGAAACCGTTCGTGCCATCACGGTTCAACAGTCCGCCGAAAGGCGACGCCCAGACGGACCATCTGTCGGAGACCGTTTCGGCCGGCGTGCCATTGGTGGCGACGAAAGCGGAGCCGTCGAGCGTTCCCGCGTTCATCTGCTCCTCGAGAACGTCTGCCAGCTCCCGCGAGAGCGCGTTGAAGGTGAGCGATGTGGTTCCCAGCTGAAACTCGTCCGGATTGAGGAATGTAACCGTATTGCCGTTGGTGCCGAAAGTCAGGGTGTCCGAAGTCAGCGTGCCCGGCACACTGGAGAAACCGAAGATCGCGGTCCGGTCGCCCCCATAGGAGAACGAGGCCGAAGCGGCGTTGGTGAAGGTCAGACCACCGATGATCGTGGAACCGTTTTGAATCGTCACGGTCGCATTGGCGCCGTCGATATAGATTGCGGAGCCGTTTTCGGAGGATGCAGTCCCCGAACTGGTGACCGTGACGGTCGCGTTGTCACCGACAATCGAGATGCCGTGTCCGGCGGCCGCGTCGCTGCCGGTTCTCGAACCTGTGTTCTCGACGGTTCCGGAATTGGTGACGGTTGCGCCGTCGCCCGTCACCGCCACGCCATTGCTGTCTTCACCGGTTGCGGTGATCTTGCCCGAATTGTCTACGGTGGCATTGTTGCCGGAGACGTTTATGCCGTCCGCATTGCTGCCACTTGACGCGATTGTATCAAAACTGGTGTTGGAAATGCTGGCGCCAGTTCCAGTGACACTGATGGCATGACCGCCTGCGGCAACGCTGGTGATGGTGCCGTTGTTTGTTACAGTTGCGTCATTGCCGATGATGTCGATGCCGCCGCCCGTATCCGTCACCGAGCCGGAGTTGGTACCGGAGTTTGTGATGGTGCCGTCATTGGTCACCGTCGCATCGTTGCCGGTGATTTCAACGCCGTTGCTGTCTGTGCCGGATGTTGTGATCGTGCCGGATGTCGACACGGTTGCCGTGTCGCCATTGACGTCGATCCCGTTACCACCTTCACCCGACTGGGTCAGTGTTCCGGAGCTGGTGACAGTGACGGTGACAGAGTCTCCGTCACTGTCGATCCCGTCACTGCTGTCGCCGGTCGTGGTGATGGAGCCGGAATTGGTGATGTTGGCCGAGTCACTGTCGGTGCCGATGCCGTGGGCATCTTCTCCAGTTGTTGAAACCGTATTCTGGTTGTTGATCGTAGCGCCATCGTTCGACGCGTAAATTGCGTCTGACTGGTTGCCGGACGTGGAGAGGGATCCCGTATTGGTGATCGACGCACGGTCGCCGAGGGCGCCGATCCCGAAGGAACTGAAACCGTTGGTCGTGATGCTGCCGGCATTGGAGATGGTCGAGTCATTGCCCTGGGAGCCAATGCCTGGTGCACCGCTGCCTTGTGTCGTGATCGAGCCGGATGCGGAATTGGTAATGGTGCTGCCATTGCCTTTTGACTCGACCCCCAATGCGTCATTCCCGTTCACGGAAATGGTGCCGCTGTTGGTGATGGAGGCGTTGGTCGCCCCGCCGTCGGAATCGATACCCGTGGCGTCATCACTCGTCGTCGTGATCGTTCCGCTGTTGTTCACAACAGCGTTGGCACCATCCGCATCGATCCCGTGTGCGTCTTCACCGGTCGTGTTGATCGTGCCGGAATTGGTGGCGCTGGAATCGTCCCCCGCGATCTTGATGCCGTCCGCATCTTCACCTGCAGTGGAGATCGAACCTGAATTCGAAACGGTGGCACTGTCGCCGTCGGCGCCGATGCCGACAGAGTCGTCGCCGGTCGTGGTGATCGTTCTCGTGTTGGTCAGGGTTGAGGCATTGCCGTCGGAATAGATCCCGAAGGCGTCTTCACCGCTTGTGACGATTGTACCTCTGTTCGTGGCCGAGCCGTCGTCGCCGAACACGTAAATACCATCCGACTGAAAGCCGTTGGTCGTGATGTCGCCGGAGTTTTCAGCACTGGAATCGTCGCCGTCCAGCGAGATACCGGTATTGAAATCACCGTCGAGGTCGATCGTCCCGGAATTGACGACAACAGCGTCATCATCAGTCGTGACGATGCCGAAGATGAAGTCGCCGGTGCCGGTTATGTCGCCGTTATTGGTGATACGTGAATTGGCTCCCAGCGAACCGATGCCTGCAAGGGAAGGGCCTCCTGTGTTTTCAACGTCAATATCGCCATTGTTGACGGCGGTCTGATCATCATTGCCCAGAACCAGGCCGTCCTCGTCGGTGACGTCAATGGCCCCACCGCTGTCGATCGTGCCGGTATCACCAACGTCTGTCAGGGTCTGGGTCGTCGTTGCCGTCGAGCCGGACGGTATGGTGATGTCGGCGGCGACGGCCACGGCAGGCAGGACCAGCCACAAGGCACAGCTTGCCATGAGCGCGTGTCTGATCTGGGAAGCCCCGCGGCCTTTTTCGGTCGTGCCGGTCATTGCTGACGCCTTGTTGTTTGCTATTTCTTAACGCATTTCGTTAAGCCGACGAAGCGAAAACGAAGCATGGGGCAGGTCTTAAAGGAGCTGTGGCCCAAGCACAACAAATGCGGCGTCCAAACGTGCTAAACTTACGTTTAATATATATTTTACAACAGGTTAGCTGTTTCCATCTGTTTCCTGTTTCTTTGCAAGAGACGTCAGTTCACCCATGAACTCCTTCACGCTCGGACCGTTATCGGCGACGAACGGAGACGGACGGCACACCGCGATGGCGGCGATGCCGATGCGGGCGGTCAACAGCCCGTTGATGACGCCTTCCCCCAAACGCGCCGACAAGCGGGCGGCAAGGCTGTGGCCCAGAAACTCGGAAGCCAGACTGTCGCCAGCTGCCATGCCGCCGGTAACAGCCAGGTGCGAGACAACATGTTTGGCGAGCCTGAGAAAGCCGAGAGTGCCCGGCCGGCCGCCATAAAGCGTGGAGACGCGGCGGATGGTCTTGAGGTTCTCGAAAAGAACCATCAGGAGGTCGACCAGGGCACGGGGGCTGACCGCGGTCACCAGCGACACGCGCTTGGCGCTGTTGAGCACAATGCGGTTTGCCTCCTGATCGAGAGGGCGCAACAGGTCGCGTTCCGCCAGGATGACCAGATCGCGTCCGTCGATGACCTCCTGCATGTGACCTGCAAGCGCCTTGCGGCCCTGAGCCGTTTCTGGCCGGTCGGCGTAAAGGGCCATGAGCTCCTTCAGCCCGGCCGTTGCCGCCTTCGCATCGTCCTCGTCGGCTGCCGCTTTCAGCTTCTCACGCAGATGATCGATCTTGCCGAGCCGGGCCAGACCGGCAAACTCGCGGATGATCAGTCCGGTCAGTCCGAGGGCGGCAATGGCGGCAAGGGCGACTGCCAGCCAGCCAAGCCAGTCGGTTCGGGCAAAGAGATCACGGATCAGGCTGTCGATGGCAAGGCCGATTGCCAGGGAGACCAGGCCCGTGAGGCCGACCATGATCCATTTGCCGAAACCGAAACGGGATTTTGGAGTACTGGCGTCTCGCGGCAGACGCGGTTCATCCTCTTCCAGATAGGCCTGGGTCACGAGTGCCTCGCCGGCCGAGGGTTCCCGGTTCTCGTCGTCGGTCAGGCGCACCTTGCTGTCATCCAGACGAAAGGCAGTAGGCTTGCGGCCAGGAGGCGGGGTCGATCCGGTCATGCCAGTCGGTCTCCAATGAGAAATTCAAGGGCTCGGTCCAGGCGGATATGCGGCAGGGACAGGGTTAGGCCCTCTGCCGTCGTATCCAGTTCCGGCGGCCGGAAACGCAGAAATTGAAGATCAGCCTGAGCGGCCTGAAAACTTGGTCGAACGTCTTCAGAAACAGAGTCACCTTTGACAAAAAGTGATTCAGGATCCTCGGGCAAGTCTCCGGGAAACATGGCGATTTCAGATTTGCCGTCGTAGGTGTCGCCATTCAGACGCTCACCGGGAAGCGGGGTGCCGAGGATGGCTGGAAGCTCTTCACCCCGGTGTTTGACAGTCGCCTCGCGCGTGGCCCGGACGGCGGCCATCGCAAGCACGTCCACTTCAGCACCCTTGAAGCGGGCCTTTTCTTCCGCGCGTGCGACCAGCCGTTTCAGGATTGCCTGAAGGCGGTCGTGATCGGTGCGGTGCAAATGGTCTGCCTTGGTGGCTGCGAACAGGATCCGGTCAATCCTGCGGGTCAGAATGGAGGACAGCCAACTGCGTTTGCCCGGCCGGAACGCACCAAGCACTTCACTCAAGGCCGTCTCGAGGTCGGTGATCGCATGTGGTCCGGCATTCAGTGCGTGCAGGACGTCGACCAGGACAATCTGACGGTCGAGCCGGGCAAAATGATCCCGAAAGAAAGGGCGCACGACATGGGTCTTGTAGGCCTCGTAGCGCCGTTCCATCATCGCACGCAAGGTGCCGGATCGGGCCGGCGCGGCATCCGCTGCAATATCAAGCGGCGCAAAGGTGAGGGCAGGGGAGCCGTCGAGATCGCCCGGCATCAGAAACCGTCCCGGTGGCAGCATCGACAGCGCGTGCGCATCCGCCCGGCAGGCCGCCAGGTAGGACTTGAAAGACTTTGCGAGCGTCTGGGCGGCCGGTTCACTTTCCGGCGCAGCCGGATCGGTTTCCTCCAGTGCCTTGAGGAAAGGGGCGGCGATGTCTGTGCGGTTCTGGGCACGCGCACGGGTGAGCGCTTCGGCTGAAAAGGTCGCATAGTCCTTGCCGAGCAGGGGCAGATCCAGCAGCCATTCCCCCGGATAGTCGATCAGGTCGAGGTGCAGGCGCCCCGGGCCCAGCTTGCGATAGAAATAGGAGGAGCTCTCGTAATCGATGGTCAGGCGCAGTTCCGAGACCTGGCGTGTGGAGTCCGGCCAGACCCGGTCCTTCACCAGTGCCTGCACATGAGCTTCGTAATCGAAGCGCGGCACGGCATCGTCCGGCTGGGGCTGCAGCTGCGCACCGGTCATGCGATGTCCTGCGGCGGCTGCAAATAGGGGCAGGCGGCCACCATGGACGAGATTGTGTACGAGGGCGGTCAGGAAAACGGTCTTGCCGGCGCGGGCAAGGCCGGTCACGCCCAGCCGGACGCTCGGCACGGTCAGGTCAACGGCTGCATCGGCCAGGTTTGCCAGTGCAAGCCGGGACTCTTCCTTCAGTGTGGTCAACGGGTTCAAGAGCACCTCCAGCGCGTTCATGTAAGCGCTGGCCGGAGCAAGTGCAATCGCCGATCAGTCTGCAGTCAGCCAAGATCGTCCTTCAGATCTCGCGGTTTGACAAAACGCTCCAGGTGACCGGTTCCGGGCTGGAGTTCGGACCAGTCGGCAATATCGAAATCGATCACCGCCAGGGCCGCAGTCGGGTATTTTTCCTTCAGATCCGCAATGGCCATCGGGTCGCCCGTGCCGGCCAGGGAAAGCGCCGTTTCTTCGGTGGCGGGATTGTGGGCGATCACCATGAGATTTTGTGAGCGCCCGCCATACTTACGGATCAGGGAAAGGTAGTCATCTTCGCTTTGCAGGTAGAGATCGGACAACAGGTGGATCCGGGCTTCCTGTGGCAGGCTTGTCAGGACGCGGGCAAGCGTTTCCCGGGTTCTCAAGGAGGTGGAGCAGAGGACCTGGTTGGGCAGCAGCGCGTGCTCCTTGAGATATCGCGCCATTCGCGAGGCTGCTGCCTTGCCGCGGCTGTTCAGCGGTCGGTCGATATCCTCCAGGGACGGATCGCCCCAGTCGGATTTGGCATGTCTGAGCAGTAAGAGCCGCATTTTGTTTCCAGAGGTTGGTCGGTCGCGGACGCGATGGCGTAAAGGACTGGTGCCCGGTGTCAATTCTGGTTGGCAAGGGCCTGGGTGAATGAGGTCACTGCGGGGCCGATATCAACTTCCTGCGTCGGCAGGGTGTAGGAGAGCCACAGCGTATAATCGGCCTTGGTACCGGAAAAATACCACAGCGTTTCGCAAAGGCTTGTCGGTGTCCAGCTTCGCGTTCTGAAGGAGATGCCGGAGGCAGCCGCCCCCGTCAGCTTGATCGGCTCGAACCCGGCGGCCTTGTAGTTGCGGGAGAAGGTCAGGGCCTCGCGGCGCCCTGTGCCTTCCACGTGTTTGCGCAGAACCGCGGTGATGCCGTCACGGCCGGTATAGATGCAGCCGGCCAGGCTCACCTGATCACCCTCCATCACCTTGATCCGGTAGAACGGGCCGATCATGTCCGGGCAGCGCAGACCTGTGAAATGGCGCAGCCCTTCCACATCGCTTTGCCAGCCTGCATCCTGTTCCGGCGGGACCTGGGCAGACACCGGCAGTGACAGGCCCACGGCCACAGCTATCAGCAGCCCTGCCTTGAAGCCTATGTCCGACCGCTGTCGTGCCACCGCAATTCCCCGTCTCAGGTCCGTTCCCTGCGCGCCATGAAGGCCAGCCGCTCAAACAGGTGAACATCCTGCTCATTCTTCAGAAGAGCACCGTGGAGCGGCGGAATCAGCTTGGAACTATCTTGTTGACGAAGCGTTTCCGGGTCAACGTCCTCGTTCAGAAGCAGCTTGATCCAGTCGATCAATTCCGATGTCGACGGCTTTTTCTTCAGTCCCGGCACATCGCGCACATCGTAGAACAGGCGAAGGGCTTCCGACAGCAGGCGCTGCTTGATGCCGGGAAAATGCACTTCAACGATGTCCGTCATGGTTTCCGCGTCCGGAAACTTGATGAAATGGAAGAAACAGCGGCGCAGAAAGGCGTCCGGCAAGTCCTTCTCATTGTTGGACGTGATGATCACGACGGGACGTCGCGCTGCCCGGACCGTCTCTCCGGTCTCGTAGACATGAAACTCCATGCGGTCGAGTTCCAGCAGGAGATCGTTCGGAAACTCGATATCGGCCTTGTCGATCTCGTCGATCAAGAGGACCGGCCGTTCCGGAGCCTCGAAAGCTTCCCAGAGTTTGCCCTTGCGAATGTAATTGTTGATATCCTTGACGCGTTCGTCGCCAAGCTGGCTGTCGCGCAGGCGCGAGACAGCGTCATATTCATAAAGGCCCTGCTGGGCCTTGGTGGTGGACTTGACATGCCACTCGATCAGCGGCGCCCCGAGGGCGGCTGCAACCTGCTGGGCCAGGACGGTCTTGCCCGTGCCAGGCTCACCTTTCACCAGAAGCGGCCGCTCCAGGGCAACCGCCGCATTGACGGCAACGCGCAGGTCTTCCGTGGCGATGTAGTTCTCAGTTCCTTCAAAGCGCATGGGCAATTCGTCCTTCGTCAGTCGGCGGCAAGTTGGCAGGCCCGGACGCGGTGCGCAAGCCAATAAAACCAGGTATCGGCAGGCGGCAAGGAGGGACAGTCTTGCCCATCTTGTGGGGAAGATTTTGCCCGGCAGGACGCGGATTGCCGATCTTGGTGCGAGCGCTGTCGCGAAGATATGAGCTTTAATTTATTGAAAAGATTAAAGAAAAATCTCTGATCCGATTCTGGCACGGCCTTTGCGGATGGAAGCCGATTATGGGCGAAAGCCCGCGTAGCAGTGCCCGATCTATAAAGAGGACCGAACATGGGTATTTATGGGGCTATCAACTCGGCTGTTTCCGGACTGGCGGCGCAGGCCACGGCTCTGGAGAATATTTCCGGTAACGTCGCCAACTCTCAGACCACCGGTTACAAGCGGCTCGACACGACGTTCTCCGATCTCGTTTCCGGCGGTGGTTCGGTGCAGGCGCAGCAGGTGTCAGGAACGACCTTCGCGACGTCGCGTGCCACCAACACCGTTCAAGGCGATATCACGTCCGTTGATGTAGACACCTACATGGCCATCAACGGTGACGGGTATTTCGTCGTGACCAAGGCGTCCGACGTTGTCGACGGGTCCACGACTTTTGCAGACGAAACCTACTACACGCGCGGTGGCGATTTCGAACGCGACAAGGAAGGGTATCTGATCAACGCATCCGGCTACTACCTTCAAGGGTTCCCGCTGGATCCCGATACCGGTAACGCCATCGGTGACAATCCGACCGTGATCCAGATCGAGAACCAGCCGCTGGCGGCGTCAGCAACCACCACGGTTGAATACCAGGCGAACCTGCCGCGTGTTCCCGATACAACAGATTACGATGGCTCAGACGAAGATACCGCGCTTCTTGATGCAGGTGTCGGTGTCGGCAACATCGCCAATGCGGATGAACAGGATTTCCTGGATTCGTCCATCTCCGGCGGTTCGATCACAATCTACAACGAAAATGGTACGGCGATGAATGTCGAGGTGCGCTATGCCAAGCGCCTCAATGAAGACGCCGGCGTGCCGCAAAACGATACCTGGAGCATGTATATCGGCACCGGCGGAGATGCGACGGACGCCTGGTATGATGTCGGTGATATCGAGTTCAGTTCGACCGGGGTCATGGGTACTCTGACAGCTGGTGGCATGACCGGTACGGCCGTCAACGGCACAAGCGACGGGTTTACGATTACGGCGCTAACCATCGGTGGCACCACGGCAAACAACGTTGAGTTTTCGTTTGCAAACGGCTCCCTGACCCAGTTCTCGGATCCGGATGGAACGGCCAGCTCCGTCTCACTCGACCAGGATGGCTACCCTGCCGGTGAATTGACCGGTGTTGCCGTGGATGACGCAGGACGCGTTGTCGCAAGCTATTCGAACAACCAGCAGCGCGCGGTTTACCAGATCCCGCTGGCGACGTTCGAGGCAGAACAGAACCTGCAGCGTGTCGACGGTGCAGCCTTTGCGGCGACCGCCTCTTCCGGTGATGCGGACCTGTCCGGTGGCGGCCAGATCCTTGCCAAGAAACTGGAGCTCTCCAATGCCGATATTGCCGACGAGTTCTCCAAACTGATCATCACCCAACAGGCCTATTCGGCAAACTCGAGGATCGTCACCTCCGCGGACGAAATGCTCGATGATGCCCTGAACATGGTCCGGTAATTCGGGCTCCGCCGGCGGGCGCAAGCCCGCCGGTACGCCTGGCCTAGTCGCGTAAAAGGAAGGAGAAGCCGCCATGGGTCTGACAAGTGCCATGAACACAGCGGTTTTCGGCATTACCTACAATCAGCGCCAGTTGGACGTGACAGCGACCAACATCGCGAACGCAGATACGGCCGGCTATTCCAAGAAGATTATCTCCGCAGAAGTTTTCTTCGACGGCCTCGGCAACGTTGCAGGCATGAATGCAACGGAAGTCCGGCGCATTATCGATGAACAAATTCAGGCGGATTATTTCAATTCCCTTGCCGACACCAATTACGCCAAGCAGATCGCGGACTTCACGGATCGTCTTGATGATATTTTCGGGACTATCGGCGATCAAAGCAGCCTGACCTCTCTTGTCGGTGAACTGTCCTCAAAACTCGCGGTACTGGTGAACGACCCGGGCAATTACGCCGCACAGAAAGACGTCGTTGCGATTGCAGACGCGTTTGCCCGCGAACTCAACTCCTCCTACGAGCAGATCGCCGACCTGCGCCAGGAGGCGGACACCGCACTGTCGACCCAAACGGATGCCGTTAACGGATTGCTGAGCAGCATCGAGGACATCGACGAAGCGATCCGGGACGCGGCGCAATCGGGTGTCTCGACAGCAGACATGGAAGATGAGCGCGACCGGCTGATCGAGCAGCTTTCCGCGTATCTCGACGTCAATGTCTCCGAGAGCTCGAACGATACGCTGTTTATTCAGACAGCGGATGGCCAGCAGCTTTACGCGGACAACCAGGCCTCGACCCTGTCTTTCTCGCGGTCTCATTCCCTGCAGCCCGGGCAGACCGGGAACTCCGTCATGGTGACAACACCGGGTGGTACCAGCTATGACCTGATTGCCGGTTCAAGATCCGGCCTCATGGTGGCCACGGCCGAACTTCGGGACGACATCCTGGTCGAGGCGCAGACACAGCTCGACACCATTGCTGCTGAAATCTCGCTGGCCTTTTCCAACGTCACCGTGGACAGCACGGCAGTGACGGTCGGCCTGGATGACGGCTTCGATCTTGATATCTCCGCCCTGCAGGCCGGAAACACCATCACGGTGGAATACACGGATACGGGCGGTACGGCACAGACCGTTACGCTGGTCGGGGTTGAAGATGCATCCCTGCTGCCCCTGGACAATTCCGCGACGGCCAATCCGAATGACACGGTTTTCGGCATTGATATTTCGAGCGGGACGCAGGCGACCATCATCACCAACATCATTGCCGCGATGGGCGCAACCGGCTTGCAGGTCAGCAACAACGGTTCCGATCAGCTGAGGGTTCTGGGAGACAACACCGGGCCAACCACGGTCGAAAGCCTGACGGCCGATGTCACCGTCACGGCTCACACGGACCAGGGGCTAGGTCTGGCGATTTTCGTCGACAGTCGGGATGCCCCAGAACTGTTCACGGACGCGCTTGAGGACAGCGGCCAGCGGCTTGGTTACGCCAACGCCATTGCCGTCAATCCGGACCTGTTGGCAGACAGCGCTCTTCTGGTGAACTACCAGACCACGCCGACCGCCAACACCGCCAACGACCCGGCCCGCGCTCAATATCTGTCCGAAGCCCTGACATCTGCCACGACCTATTATGATCCGGGTTCGGGCATCGGCAGTTCGTCAACCCCCTTCCAGGGCAGTGTCATCGATTTCGTCAACCAGACCGTCGCCTTCCAGGGAAACCAGGCGGAGGATGCCGCCACCTATTCGGACAGCAAGGAAACGCTGACCAGGAACCTGGCGATCCGATACGAGGAAAGCTACGCGGTCGATCTGGACACGGAACTTGCCTTCATGGTGCAGCTTGAGAACGCCTATGCGGCCAATGCCCGTGTCATGCAGACGATCAAGGAGCTCTTCGATGAGCTCTTGAACATTGTATAAGGTTTAGGTGCGTCATGGCCGTCTCAACAGTCACCACTTCCCGGACTTATCTGATCCAGCAACTGGGTGAACTCAACGACACGCTGGCCCAGAAAACCACGCAGCTGGCGCGCGGCAAGGTGGGCGACACCTATGGTGAAATCGGCGACCGGCGGCTGCTGGACATTCAGCTGACCCAGAAGGTCAGCATGATCGAGACCTATCAGCAGACCATCACGATCTCCAACCTGCATCTGCAGACGGCCACCATGTCGCTGGACCGGCTGGAAGAGCTGCGCCAGGATGCCAAGTCGGCCCTCGATACCAACGACTTCATCCTGCAGGATGACGGCCAGACCCAGACCCAGTCGCGGGCAGAGCTCTTGCTCAACGAGGCGGTCAATATCCTCAATACGGAAGTCGCCGGCTATTACGTCTTCGGCGGAACCGATGCCGTGAATGATCCGGTGGCCAGCCTGCAGGCCATCCTGGACGGCGAGAACGGGCGTGACGGACTGCGGACCTATCTGAGCGAATTTTCGCAGGCCAATCTCGGAACCAACAACAACGGACGGGTCGATACCTCTGCATTGACCACAAACTATGCCGGGGCCGTGCCGACCGATTCCACCTTCACGGTTGCCGAAGACGGTGCACATGATTTCGGGTTCGACATCTCCTCGGTTACTTCGACGCTGACAAATGTCGCCGTCACCGGCCCACTAGCGGCGGATCCCGACAGTTTCGACGTTCAGTTCACGGGGCAGCCCAATCTCGGCGAGACGATTTCTGTCGAGCTGACCCTGCCGCCGGACCATACGGAGACGATCACGATCGAATTTACCGCAGCTGCAACGGCTGAGAACGAGGGCACCTTTGCCATCGGGGCGGACCTTGAGGAAACGGCGCAGAACCTTCGGGATGCGCTGGAAGCCGAAATCGAAAGCCAGGCGCAAACCACCTTGCGGGCCGTTTCCGACGAATGGGCGGCGGAGGAATTCTTTACCACCTTTGGCGGCGAGGAACCGCAGCGTATCGATGGGCCGCCCTATGACACGGCAACGGCGTTGACCGGCGGCGGTTCGACAACCGTCGAATGGTATACCGGCCGCAACGATTCAGTGACCGACCCGCGGGATGACAAGAACGCCGTGGTCGACGGCAACCTGACGGTCAATTACGGCGTAAGGGCCAATGAGACCGCGTTGCAGGAGCTGGTGCAGTCGCTGGCGGCCTTTGTGGCTGCTGATTTCTCAGGCGGTACGCAGACCGACGAGGAATACTACAACGCGCTGTCTACCAATCTGAGAGCCACACTGCATCCGCCAGGCGTGGAGCAATCCGGCATTGTCGACATAGCCACCGATATTGCGATCACCCATCGCACGGTCTCGCTGACCGAAGACCGCCACGTGCAAATGAAAAACACCTACGAAGGCACGATCGACGAAATCGAGGGCATCGACCAGGACCGTGTGGCCGCAGAAATCCTGCAGCTTCAGACCAATATCGAAGTGTCCTACCGGGCGTCTTCCATCGTCTTCAACCTGTCCCTGTCCGACTATCTGTAGACATCGGACCGGCGACATATGTTACCAAGGATCAGCCGGCTTGAAGGAGCCGGCTTTTTCGGTTTTGGTCAGATGGCAAATTCCTGCCTGTTTCGGCAAGCGGGACCAAGAAAAATCGCCCGTACTTGCGGCTTGCCTCATTGCCAAAGTGACCGACTTCTGAGGCTTGCAAGACCTTGGGAACACGCACCACCATATCGTCTTGCAAATAGTTTTGAAACTCCGCCGTCGTTCCGGTCCAGCGCCCCCTCCAGGCCTTTGAATTCGTTTCTGAGCTGTCTTTCGGAGGAGAACACGTTGGTTGGCAGGCCTGCTGCTGCCGGGTGAAGGCGCCCCCGGGCAGGGGAAACGACTCGCCTTGGAAAATCGGCTTCTGAACCAGAAGCAGGAAGGCGGTGGGGACAGCGGCAAGAGCTTGACGAAGCGGGAGAGGTGGGCTGACGATTGTGCCAAGCCTCTTTTTGCTAATTTAGGTTGTCAATCCAAAAAACGTCATAGTAGATTTCCGTTGGGGGAGTTTAAGCGCCGGTTTCTTGGACTTTAAATTGTCGGCCGATTGTTTGCGCGCCTTTTGGCTCTTGCAAATCTGTTGGTCTGAACTGATGCGGTTTTATAGAAATCGATGGCTTCTCTTGGTGATTTTTCTTGATTTTTTGTTTGGAAGAAACTGTGGTTAGACCTGTTTACAACGTTAAGCACTACGTCGAGAGACAATCTCAAGAGCGGGTATTCAATGAGCTTCTGGAACGCTCAGAATTTCACCGAAAATGCGGACTGTTGTTCCACGGCGATGGCGGAAGCGGCAAGTCATGGCTCTTTGAGCATCTGAAAGCCAAGCTCGCTGAGAAACACAAGCTTGCCAGCTCTGCGGGCCTGCCTGGTTATTGTTACACATTTTTGTCCCTTGATAGTGGCAACGAACGGCAGCTGTTGTGGTTTGAGGCCTTGCGATTGAATATGCAGTTCAATCTTGGTGCGCAGCCGAAGCTGTCTACGCATTTCAGATATTTTAAGCGGTTCGACACCCTGTTCATGATCATGAGCACGCTTGAGGGAAGGAAAGAAGAACACCTCAAATACGGTAGTCTATTCTCCCACGACAAATACGTCACTGCCATTGAAGACGGGCTAGTCGACAATTTTCTCAAGTACGTTGAAACCCTGGCCAGCGAAGCGGCGAAGTCGAGCCTGGGAATTGCCGCTCAAGTGGTGGAAGCGACACCTGTAAATGCCTTGTTCAAGTTCTTTGGCGCGGTCGGAGAACAACGCATGATGAGCGACGCATTCAAGAAATTTGCCGATGAATTTGAGGGTGCTCACCTTTGGGGGGGCGATGAGTGCCTGGAACGGTTACCGTTGTTCCTGGCCAGGGACCTGAACGAGTTAGCCGAAGATTTTCCTCAAAACAAAACGGTGATCCTGATCGATGGGCATGACCGGGTCTTTTCGCAGGCAAATCCCGAGCAGGGCGGAAATCTCGAACGTTTGATACGGACATTCTGTGAGGAGTTGGAAACTGGAACAATCGTACTGTTTTCCCAGTACAAGATCGACTGGCTCAAGGAAGGAAAAACTCTTTCTGAAATGAAAGAACCTGGACAGGTCCTCCTGTCTTCGTCGTCTCAGGATAACTTTGGAGCCGGAAAAGGAGAGCCGCCGCGCTCTGTCAGTGACTGGGAGGACGAAGCGTCCTTTGGAAACATTTTCGACCTACCGTTTGCAAATGGTTCTGAACAGGCGATTGAAGATACCGCTAGCTCCAACCCCATCTCAGGGGAGGGGTCATTCAGTGAAGTGGTTCTTGTTTCATTGCAGGGCTTTGAAACGCGTGCAGAGAAACTCGATCTTGTCGCCAGGCTGGGCATGTCGGGTCACCTTCACTGTCCGGCCATGGAAGGTATCCTCGAAACGACGTCTTTGCCCTTCGAATTGCATGCGAAACTGACATACCTAAAAGAAAACCTGGGTCGGTTTTCGGGAGACAAGGCAAAGTTTGTTAATCCGTTCAGTCGTCTTTTCGAAGAGATCATGGCCAACAAGCCGCAAGATGAAGCGCGGCTTCTAAAATTACTTTGGTACCTCACAGCATTTGATCGGTCGATGCTGGAAACAATTTGCGATTCTTTGAATGTTGCTGTTCACCAAACCCTTCTGGATCATGTACTTGGCAGCGGAATGATTGTCGAAGCGGATGAGCCGGGTTTCTTCAAGGTTGAGCATCATTACAAGAAACTGTTATGGGATCTTCGCAGGAATGAAGGGGGAAATCAGCATCAGCAGCCGGATTCTCGCGCTGACTACCTGCTTGCAGATGATCGTGTTATCCTCGCGGACGCCTTGCAGCGCCACATTGATCAAAAACGAAAAGAAGTGCCCTTGCACCAAATGGCAGTGCCCGTTGGCGATCTGTTGAATTCGTGCGTGTTGTCAGGAACTTCCAAGTCAAACACTGACAAGAGACTTCTTTCTGGAAGATGGCAGACCGAACAGCTTTCCAGAATTTTCAATACCTGGTTCGATTTCCTGGAAGACACCATCCGTCAGGAAGCGCCGAGCCTCTGGCTTAAGAAGATCCTGGGATTGCGCAATTGGGCGCTGTCGCAGATCCGACTCTCCCAAGACAATGCCAGGCCCCACTTGGCGGCCTTCGTTCTTCTATTTGTGCGGGCCAATGAACTCGCAGCAGAAATTTTCTGTACAGCTGGCCGGCGATACGAACCGGCTGATGCGCGCGACTGTCTTTTCGACTCCCGGGAATTGCTAACTCATCTGGCCGAGAAGCGTTTTGTCAGCCCGTTGTCACCTGCCATGAACCGGTACTGGCTCTTGCGAACGGAATTATTGGAAAACAGGTTGTCGCCGCATTGGAGCAATGCCCGCGGCGCGGGGTATCTTGGGGCGTTGAACCATGGTGTCAGCCTGACCCAGACCCTGCGTTGTCTGGACGATTTCAAGGCGTTGATCAAGGCAACTGAAGGTGAGATCGATCAAACGGTGGAAAGGCATCACCGCATTCTGGAAGCGCGAATTCTGTCAAGTGTTTCCAAACAGCTACGTCGGTCTAGCTATGCTTCATCAAGGAAATTCGCCAACGAGAGCAAGGAAATCGCGCATAAGCTCTACGCCGATTTTCCAGCTGACCTGAGTGTGGTCGAGGAGCTTGTGGATAACGACCCCGACGTCGACAATGGTGCACTTTCTCTGGAGGACTATTCCGCGACGGTCAAAGACTTGAGCCGTTTCGTCGACCGAGGCCATCGCAGTCAGCGCATCGTGTTCTGGCTTGAAAAGGCGAAGATCCGGCTTGCGCGCAGTTACATCGCAGAAGCAGCAGACAACGAAACACTGCCGGAAGAGGCTGACAGGCTTCTGAAGGAAAACTACGTGTTCCTGGCAGAGCTTGTTGCGAACCCGAAATCCGCCCCTTTTGAGTTGTTGCGGCTTTACATCAAGTCCGTCAGAAAAACGGCAGAGATTTATAAGGGAGTTCGAGGTCATTTTGAACCCGAGGAACAGGGCATCGACAGCGATCTTGTTGTCGGAGTTGTCGCAAATGTAATCGAGACCTTGCGCGAGCGCCAAATTCATCTTGGCCACCCCGCCTTCCATGAAATCAACCGCCTGGCGCAATTGAATGCCGCGCTTGCCAGGCGGTTTTTGGACGTCGTCACCACAAATGCCGATCGGATAGAAGGCGAACTTGGCAAGGCGCGTTGGCTCATTATCCTTGCAAAGCTTTGGCGGACGCTTCACCAGGCAGAGGGGGGCGCCAGCCTTGAAACTCCTGTCTTTGTCGACGCGATCAAAGCGATCGACCTTTGTCCAGCGGAACATGACGAAGCCGCCAAATTTGCGTCCGCGAGGAAAAGTTTGCAGGTTACGAGTTGGAGGCACAGATCCGCCGTACGGCAGAAACCGGCACCTTTTTTGGCAAAGGCGAGTGGGTTCTGGATTTAAAAGACAATTGGTCCGGATACGAACTCACAAAATTTGTCGGACTGGCTGCCGACATTTCGAGTGATCACAGGCAGGAAGCAGTACGGCTCCTGGAAGAATTCTTACCTCTGGTGCTCGACGCTCAACCGCTCGACTTGCGGAGCTGCTCGGAAGGGATGACGCTCTACTTGTCGCTCACGGAGGAGCCGCAAAGAAAGCTCGATGTCGAACCGGAAGCGATCAGCCGGCTCTCCAGCGACTTGGCAGATAACCCGAGCGAGCAAAGTGGTTACAGCGCCCTATTCGCCGCCAAAACTTATCAAGCTCGGCTGGAGCAGGAGTCGTGGGACCGGGCAACGCGCATCTTGGCTGCAGCCCTGATCAGTCTTGAACCCGAATTGCCTGCAGACAGCCACCTGCGGCAGAAGCTCCGCAGGGAATATGCAGCTGCAGTCTGGCAGGGATTACAAGCTCAGAGGGCCGCCAAACGCCACCAGCTTGTTTCGCGAATTCCCCCGTCTGAGGGCTGGCTCGAAACCTTCGCTCAAGGAAGCACCGAGACCTTTGTCGACGATTTGCTTGATGTCCTGTACCGGTTCCCCGTTCCGCCGAAACCTTATCCTGGAGACCTGCTCGTTGCAGATTTTGATGAGATAACTGAGAAGTCGGCAACGAATGGTCCAGGCAATCAGCCAGGCAAGGCGATTGTCGGCAAGTGGGGTGGCCACGAGGTGTCCCTGGCTTCCAACGTGATCTCGGTGCAGGAATATCACCTGTTGCAGGGAACAGGCGAGGAAGACAGAGAGGCTGGTCCGGGGGAGGAGGGGCAGCCGGGACCAGGAGGAAGCGTTTACCGAAACAGCGGTGCCCTTGTCGGAAGCGTTGGCGGGAGCTCGAGAGACAGTTTAGCCGCCAAGTCGGCTGCTGGTCTCCCTCATGAAGCCAAGACCGGGTTTTCTACCGGTGTCTCAACGAGGCTGGCAGCATGTCATGGCCGCCGTCGATCTTCTGTATCCGGGCATTATTGGCAACAGTGCTATGGGGTCTCGTCTTGCGCTCGGGGCATCGAACTCGTGGTTACTTTGTTTCCTGCCGCTTGAACACAAAACGGTGCTCTTGAGCGGCGACGGGTGGTTTCTGAATGCGCTTAAATCTTCCTTGGGGCTGCGTAGAATAACGCTGAGTCAAACTTCTACTCTGTCGGGAAGGCAGGGCAAGATTGCCGAAATCGAGGAGTTCAGGAAGGTTGCCTACAAGTCCTTGAGCCTGATTGAGCTTACCGGCGGAAATGCTCGTTTTCTCGGAGATGAAGAGGAAAACAGGGATCCGAGAAAAGATCGAACCTTCATTTCGATGTTCAAGAAGCTGTTTCCCGGTGTAATGCCGAGAATTTCAGGACCGGATGGCTTCTGGGTAAGGAGCGTTGCAGGCAGCGAAGGGCAGGCTTTCGAAGAAAATCTGGATCAGCAGATTACAGAATTCGAGCCGGAAGAGCTCGACACACGTCGCCGTCAAAAACTTGTTGTTGAACGCCTGAAGGGACGTTCCGGAAGGGTGCAGGGTGCCGAATTGGCGAATGAGGACGGCATTCAAGTAACGCTGTCAGCAGATGTGTTGAGGAGAAGTGGCCTCGTCATTGTCTTGGGGCAATCCCTCTGGTGCAAGGTCTACCGGGACGGTGAAACTTACAGAGTCAGCGATGCGAAGCCGTTCCACATAGCTCACAATGATCTAGAGGAATTCACGGTCCTTGATATCGACAGGTCTGCGCAACGGTTCAAAATTCAGGTGCCTATGGATTCCCGTCAGCTTGACGTCAATGAATTCGCGACAGTAGAGGGCAACTTGCAGTTTGCCGAAGTCGCAATACATCGCAAGTTGATTGTCGGAGATGTCTTGCTGTGTGAAGTCAGGAGAGACGATGCTGACCTGCCCATACTGACCTATGTAAAAGGTCCAGGAGGGGAGCAAAACCTGCTGACGCGGCAAGACCTGACCGTTCTGAACTTCTCCCCCAAAAATGATGCCTATTACCTGGAGGGCGAAGGTGTCGACCGGCTGGTCAAACTTCCCATGGCCATGCTGAGGCGCATTGGCTACCACAGGCTGCAATCCGGTGACGCCGTGTCGGCGACTGTACGCAGCAACTGGCGTTTCCCGGTGGTTAGCCGGCTGTTGGAATGCAGCCGACGAATCTACTGGGACGTAGAGGGCACCATCAAGTGGGAGCTGGAACCTGACGGCGGCCGGCGCTGCTGGCTGGTCGAAATCTCGCGCCCTCAGGACAGGGGCCTGAAAAAGGGCTTGCAGCCGTTATTTCTTCATGAGGCTGCGCTTCCTCAGCTCTACAAGTTTCCGTGTCTGCCGGAAGGTGCAAAGGTACATTTGACCATGCAGGAGGAGCCGAACAATCGGTACTCCATCACGCGTGTGCAGCACATGGATCTTCTGGACCAGGGGCGCTGGATCCTGGGGGAAGTAAGTAGCGCCCAGGACGGGAACCTTCTTTTTCTGAATTTCTCTCACGATGGCGAGCAGCTCAGTGCGCTGATTCCGCCTCAGCTGCATGATTGCTTTGGGCATTTGGACCAGTGCGAGGCAATCTGGAAGCGGGCCAAGATTGCGGCCACACCAAAAGGATATGCCGTCTGTGATCTGCATCAGATGCCTCGTATCCCCGGTCCATTGACAAACGGACGGATCGTGCCCTTCAGAGAAGGCGCGCCATATGCCTTCGAAAAGAACGGGCGCTATGGTTTTGTAGAACTCGAGGATGGCACACGCATCAAGATCAGCCAAAATGCTTTTCTAGATGCGGGACTTCCCGACCGGCATATCATTGGCCTGCCTGTGGCTTGCCAGATTGCCGAGTTGGGAGACAAACGCTCCATCAGTTTCGTGCAGTTCAACCATAGGGAGGGGCACAATGATTTGATGTGCTATTTGCTACCGGCACGAAGCGGGGCAGAAGGCAGGGTTCTGCAAAGCGCCAATGGCGATATCAAGATCTTCGTGCACAAGAGCCATTACGCCTACAACTGGCTTTGTGATGAGATGCCCGGACAGTATCTATCGGTGAAGGCCTATTTGTACGAGGGCAAATGGCGGTTGCTGGATGCAGTCCGGGAAAATGAAGGTGCGCCCTGGAAATACGGGTTTTATCAGGGGCCGCGTTCCGAAGATCAGGATGGTCAACTGGTCGATGAGATGCTGTTCCGGGTGTTGGGCGTGGAAGACCGTGTTTCCTTCCCCAGGTGGATGCTCAGGGAGAGGGGGGCAGATGATCTGAAGTTTGGTGACAAGGTTCGCTTCACGGTCCTGGAAACCAAGTCCAAAGCCCTCACACCGGGTATGTTCGAACGCGCACCGCACGACGATGACTGGTTTCACGAGGGGTATGTCGCCTTCTATAATCAGGAGAAAGATTTCGGCAAAATCGTCATGATCCGTGATCGCAGTGCCGAAATCCGCTTTAACGCCGCTGCATTCCAAGTGGAGGCGGACAAAATCACGAAATCGATGCCGGTGGAATTTTCGCTGCAACGGGACAATCGCACGAACTTGCAAGTGTCGAAGGCCGTGCCGAGGAACATCAAGAGGTTGCCGTGGACCGAGGCATCGCTCGACAACCTGAATGAAAATCCAAGTTACGGTTTCGTTGAAATTCAAGACGCTGACGGTGAGCGGGGCCTAGCTTATCTCCCGGCAACACTGGTTGAAATGCTCGGATTTGATGACCGTTTCGGACCCGGCGCACGGCTGTTCTGCCAATTCCTCCCGGGAGCAGAAAGGCCAAGTGTCGTCAATGCCGTGATGGTTCCCGAAGATGGTCTCGCCGACAATGAACGGATACTCGTGGCCAGCTTTGGCAGTGACCAACGACGTCCCGGCAGATTTACAGACCTTTTCACCGGGGACGAGTTTTTCGCATTGCCCGGAGCCTATCTCAATGAAGAGGAAGGAGACATGACGGTTCTGCGGGACGAGATCGTGCATGTAAGTACGCGTCAGGATGGCCAGGCAATGGTGGTGGACGCGATTTTGTCAAAGATCGGAAAAGCTACCGACTTTTCTCCGAACCTCGATGATGTCAGGCAAGAACTCGACGAAGCGGATGAGGCGGGCTGACAGCAAAAGGCCGGTCGCTTTGAGCGCCGGCCTCGATTTTTTCTTGCTGTAGGGAGATCTACTCGGCGTCGGCCGGTTGGGATCTCAAGCCTTCCGCAATCGCCCGATTGATGTTGATGAGCACACCGATCTTGTTGACGTCATCGGTCGTGATGATCGACATCGTCTGTTTGAAAACAAACACGCCCAAGGTGGCAATATTGTTCTTGATGTCCTGCGGCAACTCGCTTTCCGCGCTCGTTGCCGAGGTTACAAGGATGGTCCAGAGCTTGCGGTTATAGACCAGAGCATCATCTTTTTCGGCGAGCGAAGAATCGTCCCACTCATCCTTGATCAACTGAAGCCGTGCTGCGGCCTTCATCAGCAGATTCGCTTCCAGTTCCCGAGGCGACACTGCCGCCACCTGGGCCGTCTTCTGGTAAGCCTGCGCTGCCTGCTTGTACATGACTGATCAGCGTCCCTTCATACTCGATGAGCTTTCGTGCTTCTTTCAGAGCTTTGTAAAAGGCGCCGGTTAGGATGGAGTTACTAATCCTGGTAACGTACGGGATCGTACTCGGCGCGGCCTTCACAATATCGTTGACGAGAGTGAAGTAATTCTCCTGAATTCTTTCGATATCCGTCGATAGATACATCAGCTGAACGGCCAGATAGACCCGTTTTGCCGGTGTATCAGCGGTGGCCGGAGTGAGAATATCCTTTTCCCGAAGAATGGGTGCCTGGCCTTCGATAAACAGGCGCGTGCGCTGATTATCATTGGTAATGACACTGTCCCCGATGATAATTCTTTCGCCCGGCTTTAGCTCGACCTTGAGCGCCATTCCGTGACCTCCAAGCGTGAGTATCGCGGTGAAACGTTAACAAAAGAGTTAACGTGCCTTCCCGATACCTTAATGTTTCCTGCTGCCGATGTTAACCGAACAGGCTCAAAACACTCTGGTCGGCCTGGTTGGCAAGCGACAGAGCGGTCGATGACAGTTGCTGGCGGGTCTGAAGCGCCAGCATGTTGGCGCCCTCCTCGTTCATGTCGGCGATGGTCAGTTCACCTGCGCCGATTTCGAGCGTGTTGATCAGGTTCTCCGTAAATTCCGTCCGGATCTCCACGGTGGACAGTGCCGTGCCCATGTTGCTGGCAGCTGACCGAAGCTCGTCGAGCGCCGCGTTGATGGCCTGAAGGGTCCGGTCGATATCCGTATCGGTCTTGAACTCCGAGGCTGCGGCCGACAGCGCGACGGTGCCAGTGCCCGAGGCAAGTGTCATCCGGTTGAAATCGGCATTGCTGCTGCTGATGTCGAAGGAGACTTCACCGATCAGCGAGATGCTGCCGCCTGAGAAGGTGGCATCGAGACCCTTCACATTGTTGATGAAGGAGACAAGGTCGTCCACCGTGGTTTCGTCATCGATCTCGATGGACGCCGGCTCGAAACCGTTGCCGTCGGTGATCGTAATGGTATCGCCCGCCTGGAAGCCGCCGGAGGAGATCAGTGTTGCCGTTGAACTCAGGGCCGTGACCGTGAGTGTCGTTGTGGTGCCACCCGTTGCGCTGCCGTCGGTCGCTGTACCACCGCCGGCATTGTCCTTGGAAATGGCAAGCGAGTTATCCAGTCCGGAAATGATTGTGATGCCGTCCGTTGCTTCGTCAAAGCTGGCATGCACGCCACTCAGGCCGTCCAGCGCGTCCACATAATCCTGCACGGTGGTAATGTCAGTGCCGACCGTGAAGCTGGTTGTTCCGGAAGAATCGGTCACAGTGACGACATCACCAGCGGCCCAGTCGCCGAGATCCGTCAGGTTCGAGGAAGCCTGCAACCCGGTCAATGTCAGCGTCGTTGTGCCGCCATAGAGGTTGAAGGAGGAGGTGCCGGTACCTCCTGTGTTGAGATCGTCAAGATTGAGGCCATCGTCCAGCGTCGTGTCGGTGAAGTCGACCGGGTCTACGGTGAGGTTGGAGGTGCTGTCCTCGTTGAAGATGACTTCGAGTTCGTTGCCGGCGCCTGCAAGCAGGTTCTTGCCCTTGTAGCTGGAATCCCGCGCCATGTCCTCGATCTGCTCGAGCAGGTCGTTGTACTGGGCGGTATATTGCTTGCGTTCGTATTCGCTCGACGTCTGCAGCGCCTGGTTGGCGATGGCTTTGGCGGACTCCACGAGTTTTGTAATGGAGGTGATGCCCTTGTCAGCCGCCCTGATTGTCTGAACCGACTGGCCCATATTGTCCAGAAGGTTGGTCAGGTCGCTTGCCCGGTCGTTCAGGGACTGCGCCGTGAAGAAGGAGTTCGGATTGTCGAGCGCCGTGTTGACCTTCAGGCCGGTGGCCAATCTGGTTTGCGTGACCGATTGCAGATCCGCCGTTTGCTTCAGCGACAGGAGATTGTCCCGGACAGCACTGGAGAGAACAATATCAGGCATCAGACTTCACCGCTTTTCTGTTCCATACGCGTCGAGAGAGCCTGCTGAGCTGCAAAGTTGAGCAAACGCCCTCTTCGTAAATCTAAATGGAAAGTTAATCACTGATGCATCGGTTAACTTACTGTAAATAAAAGTTACCAAAAGGTTTCTTTTAAATGGCTGATTTTAAACGAGATTTTTTCCTTCTGTTTCTGGTGGGCGGAGCCAAAAACAAAAACGGCGGACCGAAAGTCCGCCGTTTCCAAGTCTTCGGAAGTGAATCAGTCGCCAGACTGATTCTGCCTGAATTAGAAGAGGGATAGCACCGTCTGATCGGCCTGGGAGGCGAAGGACAGTGATGTCGATGCGAGCTGCTGACGGGTCTGAAGGGCCAGCAGGTTTGCACCTTCCTCGTTGGTATCTGCCAGGGTCAAAAGACCCGCACCTTCCTGCAATGTATTGATCATCGTCTTGGTGTAATCTTGACGGATCTCAACAGTCGAAAGGTTAGTACCGAATTCGGAGGCCTGTGACCGCAGGTTCGACAGCGCCGTGTTCAGGCGGTCGACCACCCGGTTGATCGCGGTGTCCGTTGCGAAGCCGCTGTCGGAAAGCGCGTCAATGGTGACACCGTCGGTGTCAGCGGTGAACGTGTCGGCGTTGAAGTCCGCATTGTCACTGGTGAGTGACAAGTCGGTGTCGCTCTGGATCGTGATCCGGCCGGTAGAGGAGTTGAAGGAAGCGGACACGCCGTTGAAATCGTTGATGAAGTTTTCAAGATCATCAACAGTCGTGTCAGCTTCGATTTCCAGCGAGCCGAGTTCGAAATCGTTGCCGTCAGTCAGGGTCAGGGTGTCGCCGACTTCAAAGGAACCGGTTCCGGCCAGTGTCGCACTGGTGGTGGCCAGCAGCGTTGCGTTCACTGAAACCAGCTGAGCCGTCGTGGACACGCTGTTCTGAAGGGCGATGTCCTCGTTGGAAATGATGGTGACCTCACCGGTCCCTTCATCAAATTCCGCACGTACACCGGCAATGCCGTTGATCGTGTCCAGCAGGTCCTGAACCGTGGTGCCCGCGGTAACGCCCAGTGTCGAGCCGGTGAGGGTCGCGGTGATTGATGAACCGTCGTTCAGCGTCAGTGTGTTGGTCGTCGAGATGCCGGTTGCACTGGACAGGGTCGAACTGGAGTTCAGCGCCTGGCCGCTGGCGTCGGTCAGGGTAAAGCTGGCGGTGCCGCCTTCCAGCTGGAAGGCCGTCGCGCCACCCTGGCCCTGGGCCAGGTCGGACAGGTTCAGACCGTTGGACAGGGTCGTGTCGGTGTAGTCGACCGCTTCAATCGTCAGCTTCGAGGTCGCATCCTCATTGAAGATCGTGGTCAGATCGTTGCCGTCACCAGCGAGCAGATTTTTGCCCTTGTAGGAGCTGTCACGCGCAACGTCTTCGATCTGCTCGAGCAGGTCGTTATATTGTTCGGCAAAGGTTTTGCGCTCGTATTGGCTCTGGGTCTGCAGGGCCTGGTTGGCTTTTGCCTTAGCGGTTTCAACCAGATCGGTGATTGTCTGGATACCTTTGTCTGCAGCCTTGATGGTCTGCAGGGACTGACCCATGTCATCCAGCAGGGTGGACAGATCATTGGCGCGGGAATTCAGTCCGGAAGCGGTGAAAAAGCTGTTCGGATTGTCCAGAGCAGAGTTCACCTTAAGACCGGTCGCCAGCTTGTTCTGGACGCCCGACATAAGATCTGCTGTGGACTGGAGTGTGAGGAGGTTCTGCCGCACGGCAGCTGACAGGGTAATATCCTGCATCTGACTATCCCTTTCCTGGGTCACATTTCAGCTGCTCTTCCTGAGCAGGTTGCCTAAGATCATTCTCTGTTAACCTTAATCAATGGTTAAACGCTTGAAATTTAGGGTTAGCAGAGCGTTAACGCCGTGATCCGGCTCGCCAGGAATCCTTAGGGAGAGGGGGCTTGCCGGCTTCTCGCAAAGAGAAGAATTGACAAGGCAACAGCTGCGCCCGACCGGAAGAAAATTTTTTGCTCTGGATAGGCCTGATGGTGCAGGGCGCGGGAATCCGCCATTTCGTGCGCACGTTTTACCGCGGGGAGACCTGTGGGCGGCGGACAGGCTCTAAAAAAGTCACGTCTCGTGCAGGAGGCGCTGGTTAAGGTGCGCGCTGGCAACGAGAAAGGGTGTGTTTTTGTTGCTGGTGCACGGGACGGAGAACTCAGCGAACCGGTTGTCAGCTTAGCCTGACCGAAAGCGGCAGAATCAACGCGGCCACATCCCGACAAAGAAAAAGCGGGCCGAAGCCCGCTTTCCCGTTTTGGAGAAGTCTTTCTGACTTAGAAGAGACGCAGAACGTTCTGGTCTGCCTGTGCCGCGAAGGACAGCGAGGTCGAAGCAAGGCTCTGACGTGTCTGCAGGGCCAAGAGGTTCGCACCTTCTTCGTTGGTGTCCGCCAGGGTCAGGAGGCCGGCACCTTCTTCCAGCGTGTTGATCAGGGACTTGGTGAAGTCCTGACGGTTTTCCACGATGGAGAGGTTGGTACCGAATTCAGAAGCCTGGGTACGCAGCGTGCTGAGCGCCGTGTTCAAGCGGTCAACGGTTCTCTCGATGTCACCGTCAGTCGCAAAGCCCGAGTCGGACAGCGCGGAGATGGTCACGCCATCGGTGTCGGCCGTGAATGTGTCTGCATTGAAGTCAGCGTTGTCGCTGGTCAAGGACAGATCGGTTTCACTTTCGATCGAGACTTTACCGGTGGAGGTGTTGAACTCCGCGGACACGCCCTGGAAGTCGTTGATGAAGTTCACCAGGTCATCGACGGTGGTGTCAGCTTCGATTTCGAGCGAGCCGAGTTCGAAGTTGTTACCATCGGTCAGCGTCAGGGTGTCGCCGGCTTCAAAGGAGCCGCTGCCGACCAGCGTGTCGGATGTCGTGGCAAACTGTGTTGCGTTGACGGAGACGAGCTGAGCGGTGGTGGACACGCTGTTCTGCAGAGCGATGTCGTCGTTGGAGAAGATGGTGACTTCACCTGAGCTTTCATCAAATTCCGCACGGACACCGGAGATGCCTTCGATGGTGTCGAGCAGATCCTGAACGGTGGTGCCAGCCGTCACAGCCAGTGTCGAGCCGGAGATGGTCGCGGTGATCGACGAACCGTCATTCAGGGTCAGGGTGTTGGTCGTGGAAATGCCGCTCGCAGAAGACAGGAGCGACGAGGAGTTCAGTGCCTGGCCGCTGCCGTCGGTGAGCGTGAAGCTGGCGGTGCCGCCTTCCAGCTGGAAGGAAGTAGCGCTGCCTTCGCCCTCGGCGAGGTCGGACAGGTTCAGACCGGTGGACAGAGAGGTATCAGTGTAGTCAACGGCGTCGATCGTCAGTTTGGACGTGGAGTCTTCATTAAAGATCGTGGTGAGGTCGTTGCCACTGCCAGCCAGCAGGTTCTTGCCCTTGTAGCCAGCGTCCTTCGCCAGGTCTTCGATCTGGGTCAGGAGTTCGTTGTACTGAGTCGCAAACTGCTTGCGCTCGTACTGGCTCTGCGTCTGCAGGGCCTGGTTGGCTTTCGCCTTGGCGGATTCGACCAGCTTGGAGATGCTCGAAATGCCTTCGTCCGCAGCTTTCAGGGTCTGAACCGACTGGCCCATGTCGTCCAGAAGCGTGGACAGATCATTTGCACGGGAAGTCAGGCCGGAAGCCGTGAAGAAGCTGTTCGGATTGTCCAGTGCCGAGTTCACTTTCTTACCGGTGGCCAGTTTGTTCTGGACATCGGACATGAAGCTAGCGGTCTGCTGGAGAGTATTGAGGTTCGAACGAACCGCGCTGGACAGAGTAATGTCAGCCATTTTGTTTCCTTTCTAGGAATACGAGATACAGGAACCCTTCCTGGGTCCGACGCACATCTATCCGCGTTTACTTGAAACAATTTCTAAAGAAACATGGTTAGCGAGGATTAACCTTAATTCTTGTTAAACAATGCGACACAGCAAAGGCGCTTCATGCATGAAAACAGTGCCCTGCTGAAGGCCATCTTCCGGGAAAGGGCGCTGCCCGAACAAGGTAGAGGACATGGTCAGGCGTCTTGGGGGGATGAACGGCGTGCTGAAATTAACAATTCTGACAAGGTCCAAGGCGGTTCGGCTTCGGAAACGCTTTCAGGGAGGAAAGCTGAAGGGCGCGCAGAGGCGAAGGCGCCAATGCGGGACGTCTTTGACCGTCAGCCCGAAAGCAGTGAAAGGCACGGAGCGAAGTGGAGGGTATCAGACGTGTTCAGGTCAACGGGCCGGTAAGACGGTTTCCGTATCCAGACTGGCTGGGCTGTCGCAGTGTCGTAAAAGGAGGGGCAGGATTTGCACATGGCCGGCCACAGCCAAGCGCGCCTTGTTCGGACGAGCGCCGCGGAGCTGGCAAAGCAGACGAAGAGGAGAATTGGGGATCAGCCTGACAAGGCCCTAGGCGACTGTCTGTACAGAGCCCTGGGTGTCCCGAAACTGCTCTTGCTGGCTCGACAGAGTTTCTGCATAGGCACGCAGGCGCAAAAGGGTTTCGGCAGGTACTTGCCGGACAACCTGGCCGGTTTCCGTGTTGGTCGCTATATAGATGAGGCTTTCGCTGTCCGGATCGATGACGTTCTGGCGTTCGACCGTCGGGGTAAAGCGTTCCAGCAACGAGCTCTGCTCACGTTCGTTGTTGGCAGACCGCTGGCTGTCTTCCGATTCGCTTAAGGGCGTCACGGTTTCTTCAGGCGGCAATTCCGTGGCTGCCGACGATTCGTTTTGTTCCGGAGCCCGCGTTGCCGGCGTGATCGCCGTGTACGTCGGCGATGGCGGCCGGGCCAGTCCCGTGTCCAACATCTTTCCCTCCGGGTGCTCGATACATATACCCGTTCACCGTCAAATATAACGTAGGGGAATGAATCCTCTTTTAACGAAATGATTAGAATTTTACAGAAGTCGCTTTAGCCGATTGGCTTCGTTCCTGATTCGTTTTGGCTGCGGCGTTTTGCCGGCTATTTCACCCCCTTGGCAGGTTTCTCCAGGTGAAAAGAAAACGCTCCCGATGAAGGGAGCGCTTGCAATATCAGGTCTGTCTGGCCGGTGCGACCGGCACCGTCTCAGAGAGACTGGTTGACGGCAATGCCCCGTGCCGACTGCGGGCCATTCGGCGCAGCACCATTGCGGCCATAGGTCGTTGGTGCGTTTGCATTCTTGGCGCCGGCAATTTTTGCCACCGTCGATACAATGTTGTTGGCGACATCGCGTGCGGTCGACAGGACAGCCAGGTTGATGCGCAGGACGGGCTGGAATTCGCCATGCTGCCGACGCAGGTTCTGTGTGGCGGCCGGCGCCAGATTACCGAGCGCGACGGCGTGTTCCTTGGCCGTCATCATGCCCCTTGTATATTCGTGGATCAGCCGGGCCTTGTCGGCCTGAAGCTCACCTGCTTCCCTGAGTTTGCCGGCGCGCACAAGGTCGGTTTCCATTTCTATCACGGACAGCAGCGCCTCCATCGTGCCCGAAAGCGCGGAGCAGAAGTTTTCCGCATCCTGCTGGCTGGTCGGCCGTTCCAGAGAGAACGGAAAAGCCGTTGTGTTAGGCTGTGCAGTCATCTTGCGCCCTCCTGCAGTGCAAGCAGTTCGCGTTCCACGCTATCGGCGAGACCGATGCCGCCACTTTCCGCAATGGTACGCGCATATTCGTCAATCAAGAGGCCCTGCCAGGCATCCGCGCCGGCCCCGTTGCCCCAGGTGCCGCCCTCCTGGAGGCCGGTGAACATGTTCTGGAGCATGGTGTTCAGGAACACTGCCTCAAATTCTTCAGCTGCCTCGCGCACAGCCGTCTTGTCGTTCCGGTCAACTCCGCGCAGGGCATCCTGGGGATTGGTGCTGACGGTTGCCGGTGAAATCTGCGGTGTGATCTGGTCCAGCATCACAGCACCTCGATATCGGCCTGCAGCGCGCCGGACGCCTTGATGGCCTGCAGGATGGAGATCATGTCGCGCGGTCCGATGCCCAGGGCATTGAGGCCGTCGACCAGCTGCTTCAGGGTGACCGTTTCCGGCACGATCGCCAGCTTGGTGCCATCCTCGTTCACGTTGACTTCGGAACGCGGCACGATCGCTGTCTCACCATTTGCAAAGGGCAGGGGCTGCGATACCTGGGGTGTTTCGGCAATGGTCACCGTCAGGTTGCCCTGGGCAACCGCGACCATCGAGACCTTCACGTCCTGGCCCATCACGATGATGCCCGAATTCTCGTCAATCACGATGCGGGCGGCCAGATCCGGTTCGACGATCAGCTGTTCGATATCGGTCAGGAGATCGACGATGTTGCCGTCATATTGCTGGGGCAGATCGAGGCGGACGGTGGCCGGGTCAAGCGGTTCGGCCGTCGGCATGCCGATCAGCTCGTTGATCGACAGGGCGATGCGCCGGGCCGTGGTCAGGTCCGGGTTGCGCAGGGCCAGGCGCAGGGTTGTCAGCGAAGCAAGCTTGAATTCCAGTTCACGCTCGACAAGGCCGCCATTGGCGATGCGACCGGCCGTCGGCACGCCGCGTACCACGGATGCTGCATCTGCCTGGGCGGAGAAACCGCCGATCGCGACCGAGCCCTGGGCAATGGCATAGACTTCTCCGTCCGCGCCGACCAGCGGTGTGACCAGCAAGGTGCCACCCTGCAGGGAATCCGCATCGCCAAGGGCGCTGACATTGACATCGATGCGCGTTCCCTGCGTGGAGAAGGGTGGCAGATTGGCTGTCACCATAACTGCCGCCACGGTGTTGGTGTTGAGATCCACGTTGCGGGTATTGACGCCGAGACGTTCCAGCATGGCCTGCAGGCTCTGCTGGGTGAAAGGCGAATTGTTCAGCGAGTCGCCGGTGCCGTTCAGGCCAACGACCAGACCGTAGCCGATCAACTGGTTTTCCCGGATGCCTTCGAAATCGGCGATGTCCTTGATGCGGGAAGCTGCCTCCGCCGGCGCCGTGAAGGACAGGGCGCAGATTGCAGTGACCGCGGCTGCATAGACCAGCCGGCAGAGTTTTTCAGAGAACCTGTTACCGAAGTTTCGCATTACTGAGTCTGGTCCGCCATCTGTAAGCCGGCCTGTCCCGCCGGAAGGATTATCCCGGCTTGCGCAATGCGAGAGCCGTGCCACTTTCCAAGCTTCAGCAAATCTTTTCCCGAAACTGCCCGGATTCTGCGCTGTTTGCTGCTATGATTGAAGGTCTATCCACGCAAAACTGTCTGGACGGGTTAAAGAATTGCGTTTGCCGGGCGGCAAATATTGCCTCCTTGATAAGGACTCATTTACCCTTCCCGGCAGAATCTGACAGGCAGGTCCGCGGTTCGCGTCAGGATTGCCGTCAGCCGGACTGGAAGAACGAACATGCGTATCACTGGCAACAAGCCCATCACCGGCGTTCAGGGCAAGGGCGCAAAAAAGGGGAAACCCTCTGCTTCAGAGCAGTTTGCACCCGATATGGGAAGCGAGGTCGTGCAGTCTTCGCAGACGGCGGGCGGCGCCGCGATCCAGGGCATGGACGCTCTTCTCGCACTCCAGGAAGTCGATGCGCTTGCCGAGCGCCGTTCCCGTGCTGCACGGCACGGTCATACGCTACTGGATGCGCTTGAAGCCGTGCGGACCGATCTCCTGGCAGGTCATGTGTCGGAGGACCGGCTGGAGCTTCTGGCCAGGCAGGTCGCCGACCGTCAGGAGAGTGGCGATTCGCGCATCGATTCCGTGCTCGAGGAGATCGAATTGCGTGTCAAAGTTGAGCTTGCCAAGCTGGGCAGATTCATTGACTGACCGGTCGGAAATTCCGTTAAAATTTGCCGCAAAACTAGCTAAAAGTTACGCAACGAATTGAAAGATATAAACTTTCTTTGATGCCATTTTTAACAAATGAACCGTTGTCGGCAGGAGGAAGCGGCTATATATTGCGCCCGGCATATCGGCAATCCGGAGCTATCGATGACGGTTGAAATTGAGTCTGAATATCGACCCTCGGAAGACGAGCCGTTCATGAATGACAGGCAGCGCGAGTATTTTCGAAACAAGCTGCTTGCCTGGAAGGAAGAGATCCTGAAGGAGAGCAAGGAAACGCTCACCAACCTTCAGGAGGAAAGTCAGAACCACCCCGATTTCGCCGACCGTGCGTCCTCTGAAACCGACCGCTCCATCGAGCTTCGGGCCAGGGACCGTCAACGTAAACTGATTTCAAAGATCGATGATGCTTTGGAGCGGATTACGGACGGCAGCTACGGCTACTGCGAAGAAACCGGGGAACCCATCGCCTTGCGGCGCCTGGAAGCCCGCCCGATCGCGACCTTGTCGATTGAGGCCCAGGAAGCGCATGAGCGCCGGGAAAAGGTTTATCGCGACGACTGACCTTCAATAAAACGGCCGATCCGCCGGAAAAAGGCGGGTCCGAAAGACCTTCAAAACCTTCCCCGTCGGGGAAGGTTTTTTTGTGTCTCAGTATCCGGTGCTCCAAGAAACAACCGCCTCCTGAAAAGTTTCATCAGGCCCGTTCCGAAGGGGACTGCTGAACGGATGAGCAAGCGGTGCTTGGAGACTGCGCCGTTACGCTTCCTCTGGAGGACGGCTGATGGGAGTTGCTCCACTTGGCAGAGCAACTCCTTCATCCACTGGTGTGATTAGAGCGTGATCCGGTATTGCGCGAAGCCGTCGGCACCGTCACCGGCCGGTTCGATGCGCACACCCTCAACGGAAGCTGCATGTTCCGCGCCGCCCGGGCCGGTCTCGAACAGAACCGTCGTCTCCGGAACCGGCCGGAACCGCCAGTTGGCGTCGGCTGACGGGTTGATCGTGCCCTGTTCGACAATGTATCGCACCAGCACATCCCGGTTGGTGTCCGGGCCGACAAACACCACGACGTCGTCGTTGATGCCGGGGAAGTTGCCACCGCCGCCGGCGCGGTAGTTGTTGGTCGCGACGATGAACGTGTCATCGAAATTCAGAGGCTTGCCGCCGAATTCCAGCTTCACGATGCGGTTCGCGTCCGGATTGATCAGTTCCCCCTTGGGGTCGTATTTCGACGGCTGGGTCAGGTCGATCTCGTAGGTAAGACCGTCAATGACGTCGAAATTGTAGCTCGGGAACTCCGGGTTGATCAGCGGCTGGTCGGCCTTGCCCGGCTCCACCTGCTGGAAGATGCCGGCTGAGCGTTCCAGCCACTCCTTGACGGTGCCGCCCTTGATGGCGACAGCACGGACCGTGTTTGGATAGAGGTAGAGATCCGCAACGTTCTTGATGGCGACGTCGCCGACAGGAACGTCCGTGTAATAGTCCGGTCCGCCGCGGCCGCCGGCTTTGAAGGGAGCTGCAGCGGACAGGATCGGCAGGCCTTCCCATTCCGTGCCCTTCATCATCTGCTCGATATACCAGGTCTGGGCCTTGGAGACGATCTGCACGCTCGGATCGTCGGCGACGAGGGCAAAATAGGAATGCAGCGGTGCGGAGGTCTTGCCGACCGGGCGGCGGACATAGGCCAGAGTTGCCTCGTGATCCTCCTTGACCGCGTCCAGAACGTCCTGCTGGCTTTCGACCAGCGGTGTGACCTTGCGGCCTTCCTTTTCAAAGATCGGTCGGGCTTCGGTCATGAAGTTGGCGACCCGCCAGCCATTGCCGTCCCGCTCGATCATCAGGTCGATGACACCCAGATGCGAGCCCCAGAATCCGCCCATGGCGGCCGGCTTGCCGAAGAGCGTGCCTTTTTCGGCATCCACGCCCGGCAGGCCTTCATATTGCGGGCCCGGGAACACAAGGTGATGGTGGCCGGTAAACACCGCATCGATGCCGTCGATGGCAGCAAGATGCAGCGATGCGTTTTCCATGCCTTCGGAATAATCATTGGCATCGATGCCGGAGTGGGAGAGGGCGATGACAAGATCGCAGCCCTGTTCCCGCATTTCCGGCACGAAGGCCTTTGCCGATGCAACGATGTCCCGCGCGTTGGCACTGCCTTCCAGGTGGCGGCGGTCCCAGTTCATGATCTGGGGCGGGACGAAACCGATAAAGCCGATCTTGATCGGGGCCGCGTTGCCGGCGCCGTCGGTGATCTCCTTTTCGATGATCACATAGGGCTTCAGGAACAGGTTGTCGTTGCGTGCATTGGCCGCGAGCGTCGTACCCTTGACGAGATTGGCGCAAACGAACGGGAAATTGGCGCCCGACAGCACCTTCATCATGAAGTCGAGGCCGTAGTTGAATTCGTGGTTGCCGAGTGCGGCAGCGTCGAAATCGAGCACATTCATGCCCTTGATGACCGGATGAACGTCACCTTCGCGCATGCCGCGCTCATAGGCGACGAAGTCCCCCATCGGATTACCCTGCAGAAAGTCACCATTGTCGACCAGGACGGAATTGGTGGCTTCTTCGCGAATCTGGCGGATCAAGGTCGCGGTCCGGGCCAGGCCGGCCGTGTCGACCGGCCGGTCGCCATAATAGTCATACGGGAACACATGGACGTGCAGGTCGGTGGTTTCCATCAGCCGGATATGGGCCGTGCCCTCCTTGGCAAGCGCCGAATAGGGATGCAGCGCAGTGGCGAAACCCGTGGCCGCGGCGCCCATGAGCAGGCTGCGCCTGGAAAGGGAAAAATCGTTTTTGATAGGCATGAGAAAGCTCCTGTTCGGCCGGACGGCCGGCAGCGGGTTTTGCACCGCTGCCGTTACAACCGTGTGACGGATCAGGCTGCCTGCCCCGTCACTTTTGTCAAGGTAAAGTGTTGCGAACCTCGGCTCGCCACAGGCGCTGTGGAGGACCTGGTATCGACCAAACCCGGGCCGGGGGGACATTTCGGCGCTTCAGAAATCCACGTGTTTTTTCAGGAAGTTCAGAACATCCTGCCGGACAGGGGCGACATCCAGCAAGCCGTGCCTGTGTTTTAACTTTTCGTCTCGATAGACGATGGATCTGCTTCCGTTTTCGGGGTCCAGAAAAGGCGTGCACTCACCTTTCGTCCACTGATCCTGGTACCAGGGATCGTTTTCCCCGACGAGCGTCAAAACCGGTTCGTCCTCACGTGCCCGCACGCCCTTGTATTCCAGCCAGCCTGCGTGACATGTCCAGCCTTCCGCCACTCTTGCCTTCACAAGCTGACGTTCGTTTTGGGCTTCAAACAACACGGTCGTCAGGGCGCCTTCGCTGAACCCCATCAGGACAATGTTGTCGGCATCGACACTCGAAAGCTGCCTGGCTTTTTCAATGGCATATCCGGCATCGTTCTTCCTGAGCACCACCGTTCCCCAAAACAGTCCGCCTTCACGCGTTTCCACGTTGCAGGACCGGGGATAGACTTCCCGAGCCAGACTGGCGGGGGCAATCACGAGAAAGCCGTTCTCGGCAAGGAACCTGATGCGTTCGTGGGTTCCGGACCAGATGCCGCTGCAGCCGTGCAGGTAGATGACGGTTGGCAGCTTTCGGGTCGTCTCTACCGTCTGCCGTTCGAGATCCTCCGTTGTGGCTCGCGTGGACTGGCCCGGCCCGGCAGGCATGAGCACGATCGCCGCCTTCCATGTCCTTTCGAGTTCATCCGGATCGTCCCAGTCTTTCCAGGTGAGATCGGCAGGCGCTGAGAACACTTTTGAACTGTTATGCAGGCCTGCATCCTGTGAATGGGACGGCTTCGTCACCGCAAAGGTGCAAAAGATGGAAAACAACGCAGCATAGGGTGCGAAATTGCGACGTTTAAACAAGGGCATATGAGCAACCTCCTTAAAAACAGGCGGGTGCCAACAGCATGCAGATATTGTTTTTATAGTGTCCGGCTGAAAAAAGTGCCGGTCGGCCATCGCCACCCAAATGGAAAAACGCACAGAATGGCCACATCTTACACGAATTAGGTGGCAGCTGGCAAAAATCCGGGAGACTTGCTTCGGATCGACGGCTGACTGCACTGCCCAGGAGCGCCCGAAATCTGGCGTCCCCGGGTGCCTTGACCAGGCGTTCGCCTGCCCTCAATAGAGAACGGGCACGGCACTCGGGGAGCGAGATGCCGTGCCCGTCGTCAGCCAAGCCCGGCAACGCTTCTAGAACACGTTGCCGGAGTTTGGCCGGGGGACTGTATGTCGGGGAGACTAGAACGGCAGCAGGATATCCAGGACCTGGTTGCCGACCCGCGGTTGTTGGACGTCGGTGATCTGACCGCGGCCGCCATATCCGATGCGCGCTTCGGCGATCTGCTCGCTGGCGATACGGTTGTTGGAGGTGATGTCCTCCGGCCGCACGATACCGGCAACGATCAGCTCACGCACTTCGAAGTTCACCCGGACTTCCTGGCGTCCCTCGATGACCATGTTGCCATTGGGCAGGACCTGGGTAACCACCGCCGCCACGGTCGTCTGCAGGGTTTCCTCGCGCTCGACACTACCCGAACCGGTGAAGTTGGAGTTGCTGTTGACGTTGGCCAGATCGCTGGCCGCCGCTCCGGCCGGCATGAAGATCGTGTCAATGGCGGTGCCGACGGCGCCGCCGACGCCTGCGCCGCTGGTTTCCGTCCGGCTGCGCGCTGTGTCGTTCTCGAATTCCGCTTCGTCATTGATCGTGACGACCACGGTCAGAATATCGCCGACCTGGCTGGCCCGCTGGTCCTTGAAGAAGGCCCGGCTGCCCGACTGCCAAAGGGAGTTGGGGTTGTAATGTGCCTGCACCGGGTCGGGCATGGGCATTTGCACCGGCCGGTAGCCCGGTGTCGTGGTCGGGTCCTGAATGGCGTTCAGGGCAGGTTGCTGGCCGACATTGGCCAGCTTGTCTGCGGTGCCGCAACCGGCGGCGAGGGCGGAAAGCGCGATGCTCGCCAGAAGCTGTCTGGGGAATGTGCTCAACATTAATCGGTCTCGCTGTTCAAGCTTGCGATAACAGGGTTGGCGGCATGAACGCGTACTTGGCCGCGGGAGGTAACAATCGCCGGCACGATCCGCCGGGACTGAAGGTTCATGACATCGATCACGTCGCCCTTGGCGCCGTCATCCATGGCCTGGGCCCGGGAAGTCAGTTTCATTCCCGGCATTTCGAATGTGACCGTGATTTTTTCGCCGCGCTCGATCAGCACGGGACGCTGAAAGTCCCGGTGCGACAGCGGCGCGTTGGCGCGGATGTTGGTCCGGGCCTGCTTGCCGACAATCTCGCTTGCGTCGCTGACCGCGCCGGCCGGGACCTTGTTGCGCGGCAGGCGGAGCCTGTCGACATCGCCTTCCTTCAGGATGTCGCCCCGGCGGACCGGCTGCATCAGGGCAGCAATTTCGATCATTTCAGTGGCGACACCCGACAGGATCAGCCGTTCGGTGCCGAATTCCACGGCAACGGAGGCATGGAGGGTGAAGTGTCCATTGCCTGCGGACCACTCGACCCGGTCGATCCGGATCGGGTCATGTACCTTTGGATCCGCCAGGACCTGGTCCGGAGCCTGCAGCAGCCGGATTTCAAGATTGTCGGCATCCAGTCCGGCGTTGCGCTCAACAAGTGCAGTACGGACCAGTCCGGCCAGCTGATCCCGGTTCAGCTTGGTGGCGCCGCGATAGACAACAACGGTTCTGAGACCGTCTGTGCCGGCGGTTTCCAGACCGGCCGCGCGGGCGCGCTCGGCGACCAGGGTTGCCGGGACATTGCCGGAAGTGCCCATGTCGGGTGACCGGAACAGCGGTTTTTGCGAGAGCAGTCCTGCATTTGAGTAGAAATCGCCAACCGTGACGATGTCCGACAAGGTCATGACCTGCGAGCGCAGGACAGGGCGGTCATCCGCCACGGCCAGCGTCAGGCCAAGGGGCAACAGCAGCAAACCGAGCACGCATTTGAAGAGACGTCTCATCAGTTCAAGCCCTCCCGGTTAGCGCAGGTTGGTCGTGGTGGAGTACATCTCGTCGGCGGCCTGGATGATCTTTGAGTTCATCTCGTAGGCGCGCTGGGCCGAGATCAGGTCGGCGATTTCCGTCACCGCGTCCACATTGGCCATTTCAAGGAAGTACTGCTGGGTGCTGCCAAAGCCGTTGTCACCGGGATTTCCGGTTTCGGCCTGGCCACTGGCGTCGGTTTCCAGGAACAGGTTGTCACCGATGGCTTCAAGGCCAGCCTTGTTGACGAAGCGGGCCAGCTGGATCTGGCCGAGCTGAACCGTGGTGCCGGTCTGGTCGACCCCCTGCACCACGCCCGTGTTGGAAATCGTGATGTCCTGGGTCGTCTCGGGGATCGTGATGCCGGGGTTGACGGTGTAGCCGTCAACGGTGACGAGCTGACCGTCGGCGTCGCGTTCAAACGACCCGTCCCGGGTGTAGCCCGTGGTGCCGTCCGGCAGATCGATCTGAAAGAAGCCTTCACCGCGGACGGCGACATCGAGGGCTTTGCCGGTCTGTTCCAGGGATCCCTGAGACATGATGCGCGTGGTTGAAGCCAGCTTTACACCGGAGCCGATCTGAATGCCGGTCGGGACGATGGTGCCGGCATCGGAGGTCTCCGTGCCCATGCGGCGCAGGTTCTGATAAAGCAGATCCTGAAAATCGGCGCGCTGCTTCTTGAACCCCGTCGTGCGCATGTTGGCGACGTTGTTGGAAATGACTTCGACGTTCAGTTCCTGGGCCTTCATGCCCGTCGCGGCAATATGGAGTGCTTTCATGTTCGTCTTCCCTCCTGCCGATTAGGCCTGGAATCTGCCAAGCGTCGAAATGGCCTGCTGACGCAGCTCGTCCGCGTCCTTCAGGAACTTGGAAACCGATTCATAGGCACGGGTGATTTCGATCAGTCGGGTCACCTCGTAGATGCCGTCGACATTCGATTGTTCCAGAGCGCCCTGAACCACACGAAACCGGTCAGGTACCCCCGGGTTTTCGCCCTGGTAGAGGGTTTCGCTCAGTTTCTGCAGGGCCTGATTGTCTTCAAAGGATGCGACACGGACCTGGCCGCGGACGCCGAGCTGGGTGGAGATCGTGCCGTCCTCGGCGATCTCGATCAGACCGTCTTCGCGCGTGAAGGTGAGGGCGCCTGCCGATGTCAGAACCGGTCGGCCTTCGGATGTGACCAGCTGTCCGGTCGAATCCAGGTGGAAGGCGCCGTTGCGTGTATAGGCTTCGGTGCCATCCTCCATCTGGATGACGAAGAAGCCGTCTCCCTCGAGCGCCATGTCGAGGTCGTTGCCGGTCAGCTTGAAGCTGCCATTGGCGAAATCCGTGTGCGTCTTGTAGTCATGGACGTAGGAAAGGGTTTCGTCCTGCGACTGAAACTCCGTCGCTTCGGCCACGGGCATCAGATACTCTTCAAACAGCAGGTTCTGCGTCTTGAAGCCCGATGTGTTAATGTTCGCCATGTTGTTGGCGACCACGTTCAGTTGATTCCGTAAGGCCGTTTGCCGTGACAAGGCGACTAGCTGTGCGTTCTCCATCGTGAACGGTTCCCTTCATGCTCCCCGATGAGCCGCCGGATCTCCCCAGACCTTCGGGCTCGTTAAGGTTAATGCACGAGGCGTGCCAGTTTTTAAATCCTTGGGAAATCTGGGTAAAAGACCAACGGGGCAGGTGCGTGCGGCAAGAGATTCCGGCAGAAGTTAACCACTTGGCAATTTTTGCCCGGTGACTCGCGTTAATGGATTGGTAACCAATCGTTAACCATTAACTCTTTAGTAATAAATAGAGCGCGCGCGAGCGCCAGGCTGTAAGCGGAGTGCGGAATGACAGACGAAAACGCCGCAGCCGACGAAGACGGCGATGATGGTGCGGAAGGTGCCGCCGGGGGCGGCAAGAAAAAGCTGTTCCTCTTTGGCGGCATTGGCCTGGTTCTGCTGCTCGCTGCCGGTGGCGCGGGCTACTATTTCTTCATGATGGGCGACAGCATGCCGGCGCCCACGCCGGGAGACCCAGACCAGCCTCAGGTGGTTCAAAAACCGGTGGTCTTTTACGACCTGCCGGAAATGACGGTCAATTTGGCGACGGACGGGCGCACCACCTACCTGAAGGTGAGGATCGCGCTGGAAGTCGAGAATCGCGCAATGATCGAGCAGATCCAGCCGTATCTGCCGCGGATCCTGGATGCATTCCAGATCTACCTCCGCGAATTGCGCCCTGCGGACCTGGAAGGGTCTGCTGGTCTGTTCCGCCTGAAGGAAGAATTGCTTCGGCGGATCAATCTGTCGGTCTATCCGGCAAAGGTTGAAGGGGTGCTGTTCAAGGAAATCCTTGTTCAGTGAGACGTTGAATGGCTGACATCGACGACGATGACGATCTGTCCGAAGAGGACATGGCGGATGCGTGGGGCGCGGCTCTTGCCGAGCAGGGCGCTGGCGGCGACGACGATGAAGATCTCGCCGCGGCCTGGGGTGCTGCTCTAGAGGAGCAGGGCGCCGGCAGTTCCGACGACATGGCTGCCCAGTGGGCGGCCATGATCGACGACAGCGAACCGGATCTGGAAAATGCCACGCGCGGCGCTGACCGTGTCCTGAACCAGGAGGAAATCGACAACCTCCTCGGCTTCAACATTGAAGACACGATCGCCGGTGACCAGAGCGGCATCCGGGCCCTTATCAACTCGGCAATGGTCTCCTATGAGCGCCTGCCGATGCTGGAAATCGTCTTTGACCGCCTGGTGCGGCTGACGACGACTTCCTTGCGCAACTTCACCTCCGACAACGTGGAAGTGTCGCTGGATTCCATCAGTTCCGTACGTTTCGGCGATTATCTCAACTCCATCCCGCTGCCGGCCATTCTGGGCGTGTTCAAGGCGGAGGAGTGGGACGGGTTCGGCCTGATCACGGTTGAATCGAGCCTGATCTATTCCATCATCGACGTTCTGCTTGGCGGCGGACGCGGTACCTCGGCGGTGCGTGTTGAAGGCCGTCCCTATACGACCATCGAGACGGGTCTGGTGCAGCAGATGGTGGCGCTGATCCTTCAGGATGCCGAGCAGGCTTTCGCACCGTTGTCGCCGGTGCATTTCAACCTGGAACGCCTGGAAACCAACCCGCGCTTCGCCGCGATCTCCCGACCGGCCAACGCAGCCATCCTTGTCGAACTTCGCATCGACATGGAGGACCGTGGCGGTTCTGTCGAGATCATGATGCCCTATGCGACGCTCGAGCCGATCCGCGATCTGCTCCTGCAGATGTTCATGGGCGAGAAATTCGGCCGCGATCCGATCTGGGAAGGGCATCTGGCAACGGAAATCCATGCGGCCGAGGTCGATATCGATGCCGTGCTTTACGAGACCTACCTGCCGCTCGGACGAGTGCTCAGTCTCGACATCGGCCAGACGCTTGTCTTCGACAAGGAGCCGAGCGATCCGGTGATGATCAAATGCGGCAATGTCCCACTGACCGAGGGAACGCTCGGCAAGGTGGACGACACGATTGCCATCCGCGTCGCAAAGAATTTGCGCAAGCCCAAAATGACCCTGGCGGCCTTCGAGCGCGCCATGCAGAGCGAAATGGGAGAACAATGAGCACTTTGCCACTCGGGATGATCATCGAAGGTCTGGTCGCTGTGCTGCTGGTGATCACGATCGGTTATTGCTGGACGCTGAACCGCCGTCTTCAGCGGCTGCGGGCGGATGAGGAAGTGCTTCGCGCGACCATTTCGGAACTGATGACGGCAACGGAGATTGCCGAACGGGCGATCCTGGGCCTGAAGACCACCGCAGCGGAAGCTGACAAGACTTTGGGGCATCGCCTTAAGCAAGCGGAAACCATGTCTCACACCCTTGCTGGCCAACTGGGCGAAGGTGAGAAAGTCTTTACCAAGATATCCCAGATTGCCGACGCAGCCCGGATGGCCTCGCCGCAACGCGAACCCGCGCCCCGGCAGCATGGCTATGCTCCCCAGCCTTCGCTGGAACCGCAATACCATGCGCCCGTGGCGGAAGATTTCGCACCGGTGCCAGCGGCGGAACCGGAACCGCGTCGGAGCAGCCGGGCCTCCGATATCCGCAGTGCTGCCGCGGAAGCGACCGCACGGCTGGAACAGTTCCGTAAACGCAATGGTGCTGCTGCATGAATTTGAGACTGCTGCCATTATTGGGAGTTTCGGCGAGTGCGCTGCTCGCCCTGAAGCTGCTTGGCCTGACGCTCGGGCCGGAAAGCGGCGATATTTCCATCAATGGGGCAGTCGCACAGGAAACGCCGGCGGGCGGTGATCAGCAGACCATGGACATGCCGGAAATGGCCGATGGCGAGGGCGCCGCAATGGCACCGCCGCCGCCGCCGGCCGAGCTTCCGGACCAGCCCGTTCTGCCGGACAGTCTCGAAATCGGTGGGTCGGCCGCCGAGCGTGCGGTGCTGGAAAGCCTCGGTAGACGGCGGGAGTCCCTGCAGCAGCAGGAAGGGCAGCTGGACCTGCGTGAAAAGCTGCTGAAGGCCACCGAGGAACGCATACAGAAACGTGTCGACGAACTGAAGAAACTGGAAGAGCGGATCGAGGCCGCCGTCGAAGAGAAGAAGAGGCAGGAAGAAAACGAGATCGCCGGTCTGGTGACCATGTATGAAAACATGAAGCCAAAGGACGCGGCGCGGATTTTCGACCGGTTGAGCCTGCCGATCCTGATGAAGGTCGTGCGTCAGATGAAACCCCGGAAGATGGCGGACATTCTTGCCAAGATGCATCCGGAGGCAGCAGAGCGGCTGACGGTTGCAATCGCCAGTAACGCCTCGGAGCCTGTCCAGCCGCCGCAGCCGGTGCGGGCACAGGCGCCTGCACAGGACACCTTGCCGAAAATTCCCTCCAACTGACCGGAAAAGGCTGTATTTGCGCGGAGCGCGTAAGGGCACGTTAACAAGACCAGACCTAAAATAGTGTGTTGGCGTCATCCGAGGATTTACCACTTTGCCAGGACCGTTCCTGACATCAGAAAACAGCTCCCGTACTGCCGGTGCCGGCGGTGCGCCGCGTTTGCTGTACCTGATGGCCGGCTTCTGGTTTGTCCTTATGCTCATGATGGCCGTTCGGCCGGTGCAGGCGCAGCCTCTCGAGCCCGTTGAACTCAATGTCTCGCAGGAAGAAGGCTTCGGCCGTATCGTGCTGACCTTCAAGGACCGGACGCTGCTGCCGATCTATGATGCCGTGATTACCGGCGGCGTCCTGCGGATCTCGTTTGAGGAACCGATCGACATCAATGTGGACGACGTGCCGCTGGATCTCGGCGATTATGTCACGATCGCCCGGCGTGATCCGGATGGCAGCGCGATCCGGTTTGCGCTGAAGAACCAGTATCAGATCAATACGCTTGAGGCGGGTGAGAAGCTTTTTGTCGACATCCTTCCAATGACCTGGCAGGGCCTGCCGCCCGGCTTGCCGGATGATGTCGTACGCGATCTGGCCAAGCGTGCCGAAGAGGCCATGCGCAAGGTGAGGGCTCTGGAGCAGGCGCGGCTGAAGGCCCAGGAAGGCCCGGAAGTAACCCTTCATGTGGGCGAGCACCCGACATTTACCCGGCTGGTGTTCGACTGGTCGATCAAGTTCGACACGGCCTTCGTCCGGGAAAATGACATCATCAAGGTGACGTTCAATCACCCCGCCCAGCTCGACATTGCCCATTTGCGCGCACATCTGCCGCAAGGTGTCATCGACGCAACCTCCTTCCTGGATCAGGGCAAACTGAAGTTTCTGATGCGCGTCGAACCGTCCGTCGACATCCGCGCGTTTCGGGAAGAGCAGACCTATGTCATCGACGTTACGCCGGAAAACATGGAAGCCAATGATCCGGCCAATGCGCTGATCAACAAGGAACTGTCCGTTGCGGACAACGAGAACCGCAAGGACATGATTACGGCGCCGGGGCTGCGTGACACGCGCGAGGTGAAAAACCCGCGCGGCCTGCCGCCGGCCGGGGCAACCACAACAGCCAGCGGCGGGGTGCTTAAGGAATCGCGCGCAGATGAATCGCCGGCCTATACGGTCATTCCCATTGGCGAGCCTGCGGGAGCCGATGGCGCGAGGGCGCCCGCGCCGCCCGGTCAAGGTGGGCAAGCTCCCGATCAGTCCGCGGCCGCGACCGGCGAACCGGTGCCGGAAGCCGGTCGCGCGAGCGCCGAGCCGGCGCGCATTGCGATGGTGCCCAGGACCAAGCCGGTTGTGACCGCAGAAGGGCCTCCACAGGATGGCGACGACGGAGGCTCAGGAGTTTCCGTCGAAACGGACATCGCTGCCGCAGACCCTGTTGACCCGACGACCGCCCCGGCGGTCGAAACGCTTCCTGCCCCAGAGCTTGTTGCCGCCCAGGCGTTGCCGCAGTCTGAAGAAGTTGCGGACGATGGGTTGACCACAGCCGCCATTTCACCTGCCGCCGGTTCCGGTGAAACGGAGAATGAAGGTGTGTCCGCGCTGCCGCAGGGCGCTGTGCAGGTCGCGCAGGTGGATCCGGGCGCTTTGCCGCTTTCGGAACCGATGCCCCAGGAGGATTTTGAGCGACAGGCGCCGATGCTGGACCTGTCGCAGCAGCAGATCGAGGAGCCGCAGGCAGAGGCCGTGCCGGAAAACAACGGCATCCCGACCCTGCAACCGGTCGAGGCGATCAATCGCGGGCAGCAGCCCAATGCCCCTTACAGGGCGGCGCCGGTTCAGATCCAGAACACACCGACGCTTGGCGGCAGCGATGTGCCGGCGGGCATTCAGTTGCCGGACCAGCCGGCCCCGGCCCAGGAGACCTGGCGTGCCAATGGCGGCCGTGATCTGAATAATTCTGCGTCCTCTCCCGAAACGCCTCCGGCAAGTTTTGCGCAGGAAGTGCGCAACTTCGTTTCTGCCGAAGCCCGGCGCATCGGCAACACGGTGCGGGTGGTGTTTCCCTTCTCCGAGCCGGTCTCCAGTGCCGTCTTCCGCCGCAATGACAGCATCTGGCTGGTGTTTGATACCGATGCCACCATCGACACACGCGGCATGGTGTCTGCGCTCGCCGAAACGGCGGAAACCATCGAGGTCAAGCAGTTCGACGACTACCAGATCCTGCGTCTGGACATGAATGACCCGGTGCTGGCGACTGTCGGCGTGGACGGCAATGCCTGGTCGCTGGTGATCGGGGACCTGATTCTGGAACCTTCGCGGCCCCTGCAGCTTGAGCGCAATGTGCGGGGGGACGGCGGCTCCGTGCTCCGTGTGCTGTATCAGGACCCGCAGAACATCCGCCAGGTGACCGATCCGTTTGTCGGCGACTCGATTTCGCTGGTCACGGGGTTCGGGCCGCCGCGCGGGCTTTTGAAGCCGCAGAATTTTGTCGACCTGGAAGCGCTCAGTTCTGCGCAGGGCATTGCCGTGGTGTCAAAATCCGACGGCGTCAAGATGAAGATCCTCGGGGACGACGTCATCATCGAGAAAGAGGGGGGGCTGGCCCTCTCCAACAACTACCTGCGCGGCGGCACCGGCGCGCTGAACAATATCGTTGATCCGGATGACGGAAATTACGTCGAATTTGTTTCCCTGAGCACGGAAGGACCCGGGGCCTATCGGTCGCGTCTGCTGGAACTGCAGGACAAGCTTTCCCGCGCTCCCGAAGGTCGGCGCCGCAAACCTCTCGTGGCCCTGGCAAGGTTCTACCTGGCACACCAGTTCGCCCAGGAAGCGCTGGGCCTGATGAAACTTGCCCTGGAAGAAGAACCGGCTCTTGCGGAAGACAGCTCCTTCAACCTGATGATGGGGGCAGCCCAGACGATGGCGGACAGGCCAGAACTGGCCTTTTCACACCTGAACCGGCCGGATCTGAAGAACAGCCCGGATGCGGCGGTCTGGCAAACGCTCGTCGACGTGAAGCTCGGCAACTGGACCTCCGCACGCATCGCCATGCCGCGGGGACGCGCCGTTGTCGGCAACTATCCGCCCGCCATTCAGACCGAATTCAAACTGGCCGCCGCCCAGGCGATGGTCGAAGTCAATGATTTTGGCGTTGCCAACGGGATCCTGGCCGAGATCGAGCCGTCCGAGGTGACGCGGACGCAGGCCGCGCGTTACGACATCCTGCGTGGGCGCGTTGCAGATGCCTCCGGCCGATCGCAGGAAGCCCTGACCGTGTTCGATCTGGTGACCCGGTCCGACGATCGTCCGCGGGCGGCAGAGGCCGAATATCGCGCCTTGCGCATCCGCTACAGGGACGGCGAACTCACCGTCGATGAAACCATCGATCAGCTGGCGGGCCTGGCGACGTCCTGGCGCGGGGACGAGATCGAACTCAAGACCCTGCGCTTTCTGGCGCAGCTCTATGCGGAGCGCGGGCAATACCGGGAAGCGTTCGAGGCGATGAAGTCGGCGGTGCAGGCCGAGCCGGATGCAGACACGACGCGGCTGCTGCAGGAAGAAATGAACGGCCTCTTCAACGCCCTGTTCCTGGATGGCAAGGCTGAAGAGATGCCTGCGGTCAAGGCTCTGGCCCTGTTTTACGATTTTCGCGAGATGACGCCGATTGGCCGCCAGGGCGACGAAATGGTGCGCCTGCTCGCCAAACGGCTCGTAGAAGTCGATCTCCTGGACCAGGCGACGGAACTCCTGCGCCACCAGGTCGACAACCGGTTGAAGGGAGCGGCACGGGCACAGATCGCAGCAGATCTTGCGGCGATCTACCTTATGGATCGCAAGGCGGAAGAAGCGCTTCGCGTTCTGAACCGGACGCGGCAGGCAAGCCTGCCCTCAACCCTTGAACGTCAGCGCAACATTGTCGAAGCGCGTGCTCTGACTGAAAGTGGCCGACCGGATCTTGCCCTTGAGCTGGTTCGCAACATGCGTGGATCTGATGTCGACCGGCTGCGCGCCGACACGTTCTGGGCAGCAGAAAGCTGGCGCGACGCCGGTGAGCAGCTGGAGGCCATGCATGGCTCGCGCTGGTCCGACAACATTCCGTTGGACGACCTGGAGCGCAGGGATATTCTGCGGGCCGCGATTGCCTATTCGCTTGCAGGCGACCAGCTCAGCCTGGAACGGTTGCAGAACAAGTACATGGACAAGATGGCCGACAGCGCCGAGGCCTTTGCCTTCGAAGTCGTCACCCGGCCGATCGAAGCACAGGGTGTGGAATTCCTGGAGGTCGCCAACAGGCTGGCGGATACGGATTCCCTTGAGACTTTCCTGGCCGAATACCGCAGGCAGTACATGTCGCCCGACCGCAGTCCCGATCAGCCAGCGGATGCTGCCGGCTGAGCCTGCCCCGTTCTCGAAAACCGGATAAGTTAGGTTGCCACCTTTTGCATCTCGGGCTGAGCTGCGGTTCTGCGCGGCTTTTTCAGTTCGGCCTTGTAGCGCATGACCAGTTCCGGAATGGACCGGGTGCTTCGGTCGAGCCATTCGCAGCGCGCTTTGAGGAAATCACGATAGGTCTTTTCGTGGATGCCGGTTTGCAACATCAGACGCATGATGGCGCCGTCCGCATCGGATTTCAGTGTGTCGGCAACCACATCGTCCGCAAGATTGATCTTGCGGCCGATCAGCCAGATCGCGGCGTCGAGACGCGCCTGCTCAAACAGGGTGCGCAGGATCGCGTCGAATGACAGCTCGCCATTGGCGATCTGTATGCTGGCTTCATGCCTCGAATAGTGCATGCCATCCAGTTCGACACCGCCGTCGCGCTGAGCGCCTTCAATGCTGCTGGCGAGCCGGATCAGGTCGCCGCTCTCCAGGGCCGATTTGAGGGGAGGCGGTACCAGCGGACAATTGGTCTCCAGAATGTCCATCTGCATCTCCATGAATTCCTCGTCATTCATGGCGCGCCTTGCAATCCCGGCGAGCACTTCAGCCTCGGTATTTGCAAAGATCAGGAGAGCCAGTGTGCCCTTGATGGAAAAGGGGGCTTCCAGGTTGTCGAGGAGCGCATGCACGACATTTCTGCTGGCACGCGCGATCAACGTGTCGGTGATTTCCTCGCTCAGGTCGGCGCGGTGCGCCATGGACAGACGCTTGTTGTTGCCGCCGTTCTTTGCCAGGGCCATGAGCGCATCCTGGCTGATCATGGGGGAACACTCGATCACCGGTTCGGACAGCTCGTAGTCTTCCTGGGCCAGTCTGTCGGCCAGATCCGGAATGATCCGGTCCGTTTTGGCGAGCCGCACGACCAGTTCGTAACGGGCCGCGCGATCAAGCTGATCGAAGACCGAGAGCACGATCCTGGAAAACAGCTCCCGTTCGGTCTCGGTCGGGTCGTGCTCCTCCGAACGGGCGTACTCGCCGACAAGCGTTCGAATGAGTTTCGACCGCGCTTCGGGTTCCTTAATCCGGGCGAGCTGTTCAAGCTGATCTCTTAACACTGACCTGCCGCTATTAAAAATGGGAGGGACGTCTCCCCTCTGGAAAGTTCAATATTTCAGTTTCTTCTTAATATTCTTCTACTTTTGGGAAGGCTGATCACCCGTCAACCACCGCCAAAACTCTTCACCAGTGATCCGGCCACCAGGTTCCAGCCGTCGACGAGAACAAAGAAGATCAGCTTGAACGGCAGCGAGATCACTACAGGAGGCAACATCATCATGCCCATGGACATGAGCACCGAGGCAATCACCAGATCGATGATCAGAAAGGGCAGATAGAGCAGAAAGCCGATTTCGAATGCGCGGCGCAGTTCCGAAATCATGAAGGCGGGAATGAGCGTGGCCATCGCCAGGTCTTCCGGGCCTTCCGGAGCGTCCTGGCCGGAGAGTTCCTGGAACAGGGCAAGATCCTTCTCGCGCACCTGGGACAACATGAAGGTGCGGAATGGATCGGAGGCACGCTCATAGGCCTGTTCGATCTCGATGTCGCCGTCGACCAGCGGCTGCACGCCTTCATTATAGGCTGCCTGCAGGGTTGGCATCATGATGAAGGCGGACAGGAACAGGGCCAGGCTGATCATCACCATGTTGGGCGGCGCCGTTTGCAGCCCGATGGCGGAGCGAAGCAGCGACAGCACCACGACAATGCGCGTGAAACTCGTCACCATGATGAGGATCGAAGGTGCGAGGGACAGAACGGTCAGGAGGATGACGAGCTGAACGGCGCGTTCCGTCAGGCTGGCGTCGTCTCCGAAGCCGACGGAAATTTCCTGCGCCAAGGCTGGCCCGGCAGCCACAAGCAGGAGCGCTCCCAGCAGCGCGGCCGTCCCCGCCTTCCAATGCCGGCAGCAAGATTGAAGGACACTCGTCTTCAATTCGACGGCCCACCCAGTTCGTCGAGGATCTTTGCCATTTCGTCTTCGATCGGGTTCCTGTCTCCAAGGGTGCCGGTGGGCCGGGGGGCAGCTTTTACCGGTTCGGCCGGCTTTTTCTGCTCCGATGGACGGTGCTGGATGGCGGGGGCGGCATTGGACGGCGCCTGTTGTGGCGCGTCCTGTTTGACCGAGGCGTCCTGGCCGGCTGGTGGTTCTTGTTCGGCAGGTGCCTGGTCGGCGCCTGCGGGCGCCTTCTCTTCACTGGTGGCTTCAGCTGCCGGCGTTCCGGCTTGCGGCAGATCTTCCAGAAGGTCGTTCATGTCGAGGGTAATGTCCGGCGTCTGGTCAGGACCATTTGCGTCGGGTGTCGCGGCATCGCTTGCAGTCTTGTCATCTGCCGCAGATGCAGCGTCGGTCTTGTCCTGACTGGCCTCGTCCTGATCACTTGTGTTGGGCTCGACCTCGGCTTGCTTGGAAACTTCCTTTTCGACCTCAGAAGCGCTTTCGGCAGCCGCGGGAGCGATCTGAGCGTCTGCTTCCCCGGTGGCTGCCGGTAGCGCCACCGAAGTGGTGTCGGTGACGACTGTGGCTGCGTGTGCGGTCTCCGTGCCTGATGGCTCGGTTTCAGACAACGCTCCCGCAGCGCCCATGACCGGTTCGACCTTTTCCTGTGGGTTCGCGGCTTCCCTTGGTTTCAGCAAGGCTGTTTTGGCACGCGCTGCCGGACCGGAGGCGGGCGGGGAGATCGAGTGCCCGCCGTAGGACGGCCGTTCGCGTGGACTGAAGGGCCTGGCAAGGGACTTCAGTCTGGAGCTGGCGGTTGATCCTGGTGCGGCAGAGGGTGTTTCCGGTGGGCTGGCAGCCGCTTGGGAAGGCGCCGCAGTTTCCGCTTTGCTCGCACTGGCCAGGTCCTCGGAGATTTTCGGCGCCTCCTTTTTATCCTTGCCGAAGGTTCGGCTGAAACCGTTCTGGGCGGCGGCCTTCAGGAGGTCCGCGGCGCGGTCCGGGCGCTTGCCAGCACTGGAGCTGGTTGCGGGCGGAGTTTCAGGCGCCGACGGGCTGGCAACGGGCGGTGTCGCTTGCGGCGGCAGCGACGTTTCAGCGGATTTGGAAAAGGCTGGTGGTGTCGGGCGCACTGCGCCGGCTGATGGCATTTCCCGGGTCTGGGGCGCAGGGACGGCACGTGCAGGCAGGGGGGCAGGGCTGGCGGCAACGGGCGGCGCCGGTGGGCGGGCCTGATCTGCAAGAGGTGGTGTCGGTTCGTTCTGGGCGGCGAGGTCGTCCGGTCGTGCGGGGATATCGGGGCCTGGGGCGACCGGTGTCCTCACAGGAGCCTGACCGCCGAGGCCGGCCGCCTGTCCGGGGCGCGTTTGTGCGAGCGGGGCATTGCGCAGAATGTTCTGCTCAACAACGACATCGCTCGGCCCACCGATCAGGATGAGATGTTCGATATTGTCGCGTCGCACCAGAACAAGGCGCCGCCTGGCATCAATCGTGGCACTGTCCATGACGGCGATGCGCGGTTGCCGATTGCGGTTCGGGCTGGTCTGGCCACCCATGAGGCGCTTGAGGATGAAAATGAACAGCGCAAACAGCAGCAAGACGACTGCAAGCGCCAGAATGACGGCAATGGCCTGCGTGACGCCCCCGCTCACATTGAATGTGGTTTCGATCCAGTTGTACATTTTGCCCTCGTGCCGCCCCGCCTGCGGATTGAACTCGATTGCCGGTTACCCCGGCTTCTTGCCTCAATTGGGGAAGAACGCCTTTATCCCCAGTAATTCCTGGTGCTTCGCTTCGGACGGCCCGGCTCTCCAACGCACTCGATAGCCTTGCTTTTCTCAGTGCGGGAGCGGCGCTCCTCATGGAATTCTGAATGCCGGTTGCTTGCTGAGCCGCTGCGAATCTCACTAGGCCTTAAAGTTAACAGAAGCAGGCAAAATTTGCCTGTCGGGGCCATGGCTCTTTTTGCGAAATGCAAAGGAATGTTGTCCCTTCCACTGGTTTTTGTAAGGTTTGCGTGCTGAGGTCCGGTGCGGGCATTAACCTTTCATTAACCATTTGAACGGCAATCATTGCCGAGTTGGTTAACGAATGGTGAATCGCATGACCGTCACCGATCTGCCGCTGTTCCAGGCGCTGAAGTCGAAGATGCAATGGCATCAGACACGGCAGGGCGTGCTTGCGGAAAACATTGCCCATGCTGACACGCCTGGCTACCAGGCCCGGGAAGTGAAGGCCTATTCCTTCCAGGAGCATATCGGTCGTCAGTCTTTCGGCCTGACAACGGCCACCACCAAGGCCGGGCATATCGAAGTGGCGATATCGGGCCAGGGCAAGGTCAAGGCGGAAGAGCGCGACACATTCGAAATCACGCCGAGCGGAAACAGCGTCAATCTGGAAGAGCAGATGATGAAGATCACCGAAAACCAGATGGACTACCAGGCGGTGACAGCGCTTTACACCAAGGGACTCGGATTGATCCGGAAAGCCCTTTCCAAAAGCGTCTGACGCGTGGCCTGACTAGAAAAGGACCCGATCCATGGACCTGCTCAAATCCCTGTTCATCTCCGCAAGCGGACTGAAAGCGCAAAACGGGCGCATGCGAGTCATCGCGGAGAACATTGCCAACGCCAACTCGACAGGCAGGACACCCGAGGAAGAGCCCTACCGGCGCAAGATCCCGACCTTCCAGTCTCATTTCGATCGCGAGCTGGAGGCCAACAAGGTTGAGCTCGGCAAGATCGCAGAGGACACGTCCGCGTTCAAATCCGTGCACATGCCGGGGCATCCGGCCGCGGACGAGCAGGGCTATGTGCGTCAGCCGAACGTGAACACGCTGATCGAGACCACCGACATGCGCGAAGCGCAGCGGTCCTACGAAGCCAATCTGAACGTCATCGATTCAACCCGAAAGATGCTTCAGAAGACCATCGATATTCTGCGGGCGTAAGCCGCCGAGCCGCAAGGAGCCTAAGCCATGTCGACCGCATCGATTGCTAACAATGCCTACCAGATGGCGGCCAAGCTGCAGCAGCAGGCGCGGGCGCTGGAAGACAACGCGCCCCGTCCGGAGGCTGTCGATTTCGGCAAGATGGTGCAGGAAGCGGTCGGGGACGTGGTTGAGGCTGGACGTGTGGCCGACGACAAGGCTGTTGGCCTTGTGGAAGGCAAGGCCGACGTGGTCGATGTGGTCACGGCGATCGCCGAAACCGAAGTGGCCCTGGAAACCATGGTCGCGGTGCGCGACCGGGTCATTTCCGCCTATGAGGAAATCATGCGAATGCCGATCTGATTGGCAAACTGAAAGGCGCATTTCATGACCGGTGCTGAAGTTCTAGATGTGGCACGTGAAGCCGTCTGGACCATGATCCTGGTGGCGGGGCCGGTCATGGTGATCGGTCTTCTGGTGGGCATCGTGATCGCCCTGTTCCAGGCACTGACGCAGATTCAGGAAATGACGCTGGTCTTCGTGCCCAAGATCCTGGCGATCTTTGCGACAATCCTTGTGATGCTGCCCTTCATGAGCAGCGTGCTCCAGACCTTCATGGGGCGCATCAGCGAGTTGATCCTGACCACCGGTTAGGCGTGCGCTCATGACGATCCAGCTTGATTTCCTGCCCGATGTTGCCGCCGCGTTCATGCTGATGTTCGCGCGGCTGGGCACGATGATCATGCTGCTGCCGGGGCTCGGAGAGAGCACCATTCCAACGCGGTTTCGGCTGACGATCGCACTGGCCCTGACGCTGGTGCTCTATCCGGTAGCCTCCTCACTCTATCCGGCCGACCTGACATCGAACGCGCCACGGCTCGCAATGCTCCTGTTTGCGGAAATGGCCATCGGGTTCGGCATCGGGCTCTGTGCTAAGATGATCACGTCCGTCCTGCAGATCGCGGGTGTGATCATGGCCAACCAGTCGGGCCTGGCCTTTGCGCTCGGCACGGACATCGCCAACGAGGGCCAGCAGGGCGCGCTTTACGGCAACTTCCTGTCAATCCTTGGGATCACGCTGATCTTCGTGACCGACACCCACTATCTGGTGATCGCTGCGCTGCATGACAGTTTCACTCTTTTTCCGCCGGGAATGCCGCCGCCCGTTGGCGACTTTTCCCAGAACGCGGCGGATACGGTGGCGCATGTCTTTACCATCGCGGTGCGCATGTCCGCGCCGTTTCTGGTGGTCGGTCTGGTGTTTTACTTCGGCCTTGGCCTGCTTAACAAGCTGATGCCGCAAATGCAGATCTTCTTCATCGCCATGCCCGTGAACATCGCGATCGGGTTCCTTCTTCTCATGGTGCTGATTGTCACGCTGATGATGTTCTATCTGGATCATTTTCAGCAGGCTCTCGGCAAGTTCATTGTGGGGTGATGCCGCGCAATGGCTGACAATACCGACGATTCGGAGAAAACTGAGGACCCCACGCAAAAGCGCTTGAAGGAAGCGCATGACAAGGGGGACGTACCGAAATCTCAGGAAGTCAGTACCTGGTTCACGCTGGCCGGGGCGACCCTGATGATTGCCCTGCTTGCGCCCGGAGCGGCTGCTGCGCTGGGCGACCTGATGAAAGGATACCTGGAGCATGCCCACCAGATCCCGGTGGACGGCTATGCGCTGAAAGCCCTGTGGCGCGACACGGGCCAGTCGGTTGCCTTGATCGCCGGTTTGCCTCTTCTGGCGCTGGTTCTCATGGCGGTTGCAGGCAACCTCGTGCAGCACCAGCCGCTGTTTACCGGCGAAACCATCAAGCCGAAGCTCTCCAAGATTTCACCTCTCTCGGGCTTCAAGCGCCTGTTTTCCGTCGACAGCCTGGTCAACTTCGCAAAGGGCATGGCGAAGATCGTGATCGTGGGCGCGGTCATGGTCGCGGTGATGTGGCCACACCGGGATGAGGCCGACATCATCATCTTCGCGGAAACCAGCGTCATTCTGCAGGAAGCCCGGGTGCTTATCCTGCAATGCCTTGCCGCCATTCTTGCGGTCATGACGGTCGTTGCCGCAGCCGACTTCATCTACCAGAAGAACAAGTGGTTCAACAAACAGAAGATGTCGCTGCGCGAGATCAAAGAAGAATTTAAGCAGACGGAAGGTGATCCGCAGGTCAAGGGCAAGATCCGGCAACTCCGGATGGAACGCTCGCGCAAGCGCATGATGGCGGCGGTGCCGGCTGCGACGGTGGTCGTTACCAACCCGACCCACTATGCTGTTGCACTCAAATATGAAGAGGGAATGGGCGCGCCGCTCTGCCTGGCCAAGGGCACGGATGCCGTTGCCCTGAAAATGCGTGAGATCGCCAAGGAGCACGAGGTGCCCGTGGTCGAGAACCCGCCGCTTGCCCGTGCGCTTTATGCGACCGTCGACATCGATCA